>CP053031.1:1803621-2127242 GCA_021496505.1 Thermoleophilia bacterium SCSIO 60948
GAAGTTCGTCGGCGCCAGCGCCTCGATGACGTTGTCGGCGGCGAACCTGACGCGACGCTCGTCGGAGGCCTCGAGCTCGGCGTCGGAGATCAGCCGGTCGCCGAGCCTGGCGTAGGTGAGGTAGGTCTGACCGATCCGCTTGAAGACGGGGTTGCCCTCCCAGGCCGGGTCCTTGAAGCGCCGGTCGCGCTTGTCGAACTCGATGTCCGAGCGCCCGATCGCGACCTTGCCGAGGTCCTTCGCGAGGTTGCCCGTCCGTGCCGCGAGTCGCCGCGGCCTCGTCAGAAGCTTCGCGGCGCCCTTGACTCCGGCCCATCCCGGGGTCCAGCGCTGCCACGGACCCTGTGAGTTCTCCGTCAGCAGGCTGTCGAGCCCACCGCCGACCGACCGCTCCGCGTTTCCGTTCTCCGACAAGCTCGTTCCCTCCTCCGCCTCTCCGTGCCCCCAATCACGAGGTTTCCGCCCGTCGCCCGGCGGAAACAAACCGCAGGGGGAAGCAGCGCTCGCGCCGACTTGGCCGCGGGCCAATCGGGCGAGGAGTGGCGATGACGGACACCGGCGAGATCGGCCGCGGCCTCGGGACCGACTACTTCCTGATCCGCGAGTCGCTGAGCGAGCGCGAGATCGATCTCCTCGATCGCACACGACGATTCGTCGACGAGGAGGTCCTCCCGGTGATCGTCGATCACTGGGAGCGGGCTGAGTTCCCGCGCGATCTCGCCCGGCGACTCGGCGAGCTGGGCCTGATCGGCGACGGGATCGAGGATGACGACGTTCCAGAGATGAGCCCGCTGGCCGCCGGGCTGGTCAACATGGAGCTCAACCGTGGCGATGGCAGTCTCGGGACCTTCCTCGGCGTGCAGGCCGGACTCGCGATGCGATCGATCGCCGACCTCGGGTCCGCCGAGCAGCAGCGACGCTGGCTCGGCCCTTTGGCCCGAGCCGAGGCGATCGGCGCGTTCGCGCTGACCGAGCCCGACCACGGGTCGGACTCCGTCGGTCTCGAGACCGCGGCGCGTCGCGAAGGCGAGGAGTGGGTGCTCGAAGGGCGAAAGCGCTGGATCGGCAACGCGACGGTCGCCGACGTCGTCGTCGTCTGGGCCCGTGACACCGACGACGGCGAGGTCAAGGGCTTCCTGGTCGAGCCCGCGAGCGCGGAGGGCTTCGAGGCGACGCGGATCGAGGCGAAGGGCTCGGTCAGAGCCGTCTGGCAGGCCGACATCGAGCTCGACGGCGTCCGGGTCGCCGAGAGCTCGCGGCTGCCGGGGGCCGAGTCGTTCGCCGATACTTCCAAGGTCCTGGCCGCGACCCGGCTCACGTGCGCCTTCTCGGCCCTCGGTCACGCCGTCGGCGCCTACGAGGCCGCGCTCACCTACGCCTTGGAGCGCAAGCAGTTCGGCAAGCCGCTCGTGGCCTTCCAGACGGTGCAGCGGAAGCTCGTCGACATGCTCGCCGACGTCACCGGGATGCAGCTCTACTGCCTCCAGTGCGCGCGACTGAACAACGACGGCAAGCTGCGCGACACGTTCGCCGGTCTGGCGAAGATGAACAACACGACGAAGGCCCGGGGCGTGATCGCGCAGGCGCGTGAGGTGCTGGGTGGCAACGGGATCCTGCTCGACAACCACGTCATCCGCCACATGGTCGACATCGAGTCGATCCACACGTTCGAGGGGACCGCGGACATCCAGGCGCTGATCGTCGGCCGCGACGTGACCGGGGTGAGCGCGTTCGTCTGAGGCGCAAGGTCGCGCGGCCGCGCGCGTAAGACTTCACGGGCGATGGAACACGCGCGGACATCGAGCCGTCCGCGGCTCTATTACGAGGACACCGGCAACCGCGCCGGTGAGCCGTTCCTGTTCATCACCGGGTGGACGATCTCCGCCGCGGTGTTCGAGCCGGTGGCGCCGCTCTACTCCGATCGCTTCCGCGTCCTCAGCTTCGACCTGCGCAGCACGGGGCGCTCGGAACGGCGCGCCGGGTTGGTCTCGATGGCGGATCTCGCCGCCGACGCGGTCCGCGTGCTCGACGACGCCGGGATCGTCAGCGCGCACGCGTTCGGGATCTCGATGGGCGGCATGATCGCCCAAGAGCTGGCGATCCGCTTCCCCGACCGCGTCCGCGGCCTCGTTCTCGCCGGGACCTGGACCGGCGGCCCGCTGGCCGCCCGGCCGCGGCCGCTCGAGGTGCTCGGGACGGGGCGCCGGATCGCCGCGGGGTCGGTCGAGCGCCGCGACCTGTGGCTCGGTCCGTTGCTCTTCTCCGAGCGCTTCCTGCGCGAGCGGCCACACCGCGCCGCGGAGCTCGTCTCGTACTTCCGCGCTCACCGGGCCCCGCTCTGGGCGAGTGCCTCGCAGCTCCTCGGCTCCGTCTACCAGGACACGACGCGGCGGCTGGGCGAGATCCGCTCACCGACGCTCGTGATGCACGGCGCGCTCGACGCGATGGTCCCGCTGCCGAACGCCCGCTTCCTCGCCAACCGGATCCCCGACGCCGAGCTGGCCGTGCTCGACGGAGCCGGCCACGCGTTCCCGCTCGAGCAGCCCGAGCACTCGCGCGACCTGCTCTTCGACTGGCTCGACCGCCGCGAGCCAATCGGTCCCGGCGCGAGGTACGACCCCGCTCGCGCGCGTCGCGAGCGGATCGGGCGACCGTTCGCGCTGCCGGTCGGCGCCGCGCGGACGGGAAGAAGCCTGATCACCCGTGCGCTTCGCGGCTAGCCCGCGGCTCAGAGCACCGCCGAGATGACGGGCACGCCGGCGGCCTCGAGCGCCGGGACGATCTGACGCGCGAATGGATGCTCGGCGGGATCGAGCCCCGACGGGTTCGGGATCGTGAGCGAGGCGGTGTCGCCGGCGAGGGCGGTCCTGATGCCGGAGGCGCCGAGCGATTCGAGAACGGCGCTCGCGCGGTCCGCGTCGTCCGCGGCGACCTCGACCCGCAGGGGGCGGCCGGGGCCGATCGCCTCGGGGAGCGACGCCGCCGCGGTCCGGCGCTCGGCCGCATAGCGGGCGGAGGCCGCATCGGGCGCGGCCGCCGGCGCTCCGCCGGGCCGCGCGATCGCGTTCAGCAGGAACAGCGACATCCCCTCCGTGTAGGCGCGGAAATTCGGCTCGCCCGAGAACAGGACGACCTCGCCCTCGCCGAAGCGCTCGTCGATCAGCGCCGAGGTCCCGCGCAGCACGGACTGACCCTCTGCGTAGCCCGATGTGAAGAAGTCCGAGCGCGACCGCGGGAAGCGCAGCGCGCTCGCGCTGGCAGACCCCGGTCGCAGGACGTCCTCGCCGAGGTTGAACTCGTAGGCGAAGCGAGGCGCTCCGAGCGTGAGCGCGGACTTCGGCGAGACGGCGACCCGGAACATCGAGCCTGGCACGACCAGCTCCTCGGGGCGCGAGGCACGCGCGGTCGTGAGGCGCTTGGCGATCGCGTAGGCCGTACCGCCGGCGGAGCCGGACCCACCCGTGCCGATGTAGCGCCCGCCCGCGTTCACCCAGTCGCGGATCTCATCGCCCGCCGTATCGAGCGTGCCGGTGCCGACGCCCGGCACGACGAAGACGTCGTAGTCGCCGTTGGCGAGTGCCCCGGCGTCGACCTGACCCCCCGTCAGGACGTCGAACGGGATCTCCCACGTGCCGCGCAGGCTGAAGCGCAGCTGCCGCGCCGATTCCTGGGTCGAGGCGTAGAGCGCGACCGAGGGCGTGCCGACCGGCTTGCCGGCGGGGGCCGGCCCGCTCGCGAACCGGATCTTCGTCCGGAAGTCGGTGGCGGCATCCTCGAGCTGGGTCGCGTCGACCCCGTCGAGGTCGATCGCGAAGTCACCGCGGCCGATGCCTCCGGACGACTTCCCGACCCGCTCGACGTCGGCCCCGTCTCGCGCCAGGCGCATCGCCGCCGCGACCTGACTCGGGCTGCGGCCGTCGATGACCGCGAAGTCCGAGGCCTCCGGATCGCCGGCGAGGCCACCCTGCGGCCCGGCGTCGACGGGCTCTGCCTCCGGATCGACGCGAGCCCCGGTGAACCACGCATCGAGGTTCATCAGCAGCGGGTTGGACCACGCGGTGACGTCGTAGAAGTAGGGGAACGGGACGTAGCTGTCCTGGCCGAGGATCGCCTGGACCCAGCGCTTCTGGACCTGGTTCATCGGCACCCAGTAGGTCCCCGCCGGCAGTCGGGTCGTGCGCGGCCCGCGGCCGTAGCGCCGCAGGCCCGGGACCTGGACCGGCGCGGTCAGGCGCCGCACCTCGACGTCGAAGTCGCGAAGCCGGTCGACGAGCTCGGATGCCTCGGGGAAGTTCGAGGGCGAGAAGAAGTAGTTGCGGATCGTCAGGTCCGGCACCTGGCGCTCGACCTCGGCGTCCGGCTGATAGACGCGGTTGGGCTCGAGCTTCCCGGCCCTGCCCTCGGCGAGCGCGGTGCGGTGCTCGCGCCAGAGGCCCATGAGGATCGAGCGCTTGTTCTGGGCCGCCGTCCTGAGGGTCGTCCAGCCGGCCACCCTCTGCTCGAGCCAGCGCTGGCGATTCGTGTCGTCGCCGCCCTTCTCATAGGTCATCCCCGCCGCGCCGAACGCCGTCGTCGGGACCGTGTCGCCGTAGCCCATGTAGAGCAGGTCGTAGATGTCGTAGTTGAAGAAGTCGAAGCTCTCGGAGCCCGGCTCCTGACGCGCCTCGAACGCCTCGCTGTTCGCGCCGCCGTACAGATCGTTGATCCACCCCACGGCCTGCGGGCTGATCTCGTGGTGGATCGGATCGGCGTTCGGAGGGAAGAAGAACTGCCTCCCGCCCATCTCGTGGGCGTCGACGAAGAGGACCGGCGGCAGCTCGCGCAGCAGATCGATCTTCGCCGCGGTCTCGGGCTGCGTGCGGGCGAACCAGTCGCGGTTGAGATCGAAGCCGTTGTCGTTCTCGCGTCGCTCGTCGTCGCGACCGTCGGGGTTCTGCGTCGGTATGACGCCGGTCAGCAGCTCGTCGCGGATCTCGATCGCCGCGCAGTCCTCGCGCGCCGCGATCTCGTACAGCAGCTGGATCGCGGCGTCGCCGCCGGAGGGTTCGTTGCCATGGACGTTGCCCGCGTACCAGGCGATCGCCGGCGAGCTCTCGGCCAGCTCCGTCGCCTCGGCCTGATCGGTCGAGCCGGCCCCCAGGCGCAGACGCTGCTGGCGTTCGGCGACCGCCTCTGGGTCGGCGACGTCGGCGGGGTCACCGGCGAGCGCGTAGACGAGCGGCTGGCCCGCGACCGACTCGCCGTACGTCGCGGCGGAAACGCGGTCGGTCTCGGAGTCGAGCCGCTCGACGTATGCGAGCAGCTCGTCGGTCGAGGCGACCTGGTTCGGGTAGCCGGGGATGGCTTCCTCGGGCGACGTGATCGAGCTGTCGAATGTCGGCTGCGTCGGGCACTCGGCGCCCCGCTGCGACGAGCCGAGTCCGCCCTGCTCCGCCGGCGGGGCCGCGAAGCCGACGGCGATCGACCCGGTCGTCGCCACGAGCCCGGCCGAGACCGCGAGCGCGAACCGGATCCGGCCCCCTCTGCGAAGCGCGACGACCTTCAAGGCTCCTCAAAGTAGACCATCCCGAGCCCGCCGGAGAGTCCGCCTCGAGGCTGAGGCGAAGTCCTCCGCGCTGATTACGCGCGACTGGGATGGAGGGCGGATACTGCCCTCGCTCTTTGAAGGAAACAACGAAACCGGGGGAAACGAAATGACCGCCGAGCAATTCGCGGAGCTCGCCGAGCGAGTCCAGGGACCCGTCCTCACGCCGGACGACGCCGGCTACGAGAAGGAGGTCGCGGCCCACAACCTCGCGATCGTCAACACGCCGCCCGTCGTCGTCGGCGCGACCTCGACGCAGGATGTCGCCGCGACGGTGGCGTTCGCGGCCGAGCAGGGGTCGAAGGTGACCGTGCTGTCGACCGGACACGGCGCCTACGCCCCGGTCACCGAAGGCATCCTCCTGAACGTGCGGCGTCTCGATGGGGTCGACGTCGACCCCGAGAACCGGGTCGCGCGGATCGGCGGTGGCGCGATCGCGGGCGACCTGATCGCCGCGGCGGCGCCACACGGGCTGGCCCCGATCCTCGGGTCCTCCGCCACCGTCGGTGTCGTCGGATACCTGATGGGCGGCGGCCTCGGACCGCTCGTCCGCAGTCACGGCTTCTCGTCCGATTACGTCAGGGCGGTCACCATCGTGGTCGCCTCGGGTGAGGTCGTCCGCGCCGATGCCGAGCAGAACACCGACCTCCTGTGGGCCGTTCGCGGCGGCAAGACCGGGCTCGGCGTCGTGACCGAGCTCGAGCTCGAGCTGGCAGAGATACCGAGCCTCTACGCGGGCGGCCTGTTCTTCGAGGCGGAGGACATCGAAACGGCGCTGAACGGATGGATCGACTGGGTCCCGAGCGCTGACGAGAACGTCACGTCGAGCGCGCTCGTGATCCACTTTCCACCGTTCGAGATGGTGCCGCCGCCGCTTCGCGGCAGGACGTTGCTCCACGTGCGATTCGCCTACCCCGGCGACGTCTCGCGCGGCGAGGAGCTCGCCGCACCATTGCGTGAGCTCGCGCCGGTCTACATGGACATGCTCGGCGAGATGCCGCTCGGCGAGGTGGCCCGGATCCACAACGATCCGCCGGATGCCGGGCCGAGCTGGGTCAGCGGCATGCTGCTCGACCGGATCGACGCGGACTTCGCCGCGGCGTTGCTCGAGGTGGTGGGACCGCAGGTCGAGGAACCGACGTTCTTCGCCGGCGAGGTTCGCCACATCGCCGGGCGCTCGGGCTCCGACGTGCCCGAGGGCTCCGCTGTCGGCGGACGCGGCGCGGCGTTCACGATGAACTTCATCGCCGCCGACCCGAGCCGGTTCGCTGCCGCGCCCGCGACGTTCGACGAGATCCTGGCCAAGCTCGGGCCGTGGATGTCCGAGCAGACCAACATCAACTTCGCCGGGCCGAAGCGCTCCGCGGAGCACTACGCGAGCGCCTGGCCCGAGGAAACGTTCGCGCGGCTCAACGAGATCCGCTCCGAGCGCGACCCGGGCGGCGTTTTCGCCGCGAGCTGAGCGGCGCGGGCCCGGTGGCATCTCGCCACCGGGCCCTGGCCGCCGCGCGAGCTCGCGCTCAGTCGGTGAGCTGGGCGCGCAGGCGGTCTGCCTCGACCTCGCTCGAGCGGCGCCGCGGCGCGGTGACGCGACCCTCGGCGACCTCTGAGATCCCGGGGCTCCCGGCCTCGGTCGTAAGCGTCGCGCGCGTCGCGACCTGGCCGCCGGGCTGGGTCACGTAGGGCACGACGCGATAGTCGGAGGACCACTCGCCCGCCGTGAGCCGGCAGCGAACGTAGCCGCGCTGGTTGTTGAAGAACCTGATGTGGGGATTCTCGGCCAGCGTCTGGGCCGTGTCGGCGCGGACGTCCGAGCCGTCACCGCCGGAGGTGATCGAGGTTCCGACGAACTCGGTCGCGATCACCTCGGAACCCGGATCCTCGAAGTCGCGCAGGATGTCATTGCCCCAGTTGGCGTGGACGTCACCGGTGAGCACGACCGGGTTCGCCACGCCCTGCTCGGCGATGAACGAGCTGATCCGCTCGCGCGAGGCCGGATAGCCGTCCCAGGCGTCCATGCTGAACGTCTCGCCCGTGCCGAACGTCCGGTCCTGGCGGGCGTAGAAGACCTGCTGGGCTAGGACGTTCCAGGTCGCGTCGGACTCGGCGAGCCCGTTCAGCAGCCAGCGCTCCTGACGGTTGCCGGTCAGGGTCCGCGATGGATCGGTCGACTCCGGCGAAGGCGCCTTCGTCCCGTCGCCGTTGGCCTGATCGTCGCGATATTGGCGCGTGTCGAGAACCGAGAACTCGGCCAGCGTGCCGTAGCTCAGGCGCCGGTACAGCAGCATGTCCGGTCCGCGGGGCACGGACGATCGGCGCAGGGGCATGTTCTCGTAATAGGCCTGATAGGCGTTCGCGCGGCGCTTGAGGAAGCCGAGCGGCGAGTTTCCGTCCTCGGGGATCTCGTCGGCGTAGTTGTTGTCGACCTCGTGGTCGTCCCACGTGACGATGAACGGGAACGCGGCGTGTGCGGCCTGCAGATCGCGGTCGGTGCGGTACTGGGCGTGGCGCTGCCGGTAATCCGCCAGCGTCGTTATCTCACCGCCCTTGTGCTGGCGCACGTTCCCCGCGGGCGCGACGTAGTCGCCGGCCTCGTACTCGTAGATGTAGTCGCCGAGATGGATGACCAGGTCGAGGTCCTCCTTGGCCATCGCGCGATAGGCGTTGAAGTAACCGTGCTCGTACTGCTGGCACGAGGCGAAGGCGAAGTTCAGCTCGGAGACGGTCGAGCCGAAGGCCGGCGCCGTCTTCGTGCGGCCGACCGGGCTCACGTCCGAGCCGACGACGAAGCGGTAGTGGTACTCGCGAGCGGGCCTCAGACCCCCGACCTCGACGTGGACGGAGTGGCCGAGCTCGGGTCGCGCCACAGTGCGGCCCCTGCGGACGACGCGGCGGAAGCGTTCGTCCGACGCGACCTCCCAGCGGACCTCGACCTTGCGATCGGGCATCCCGCCCTTGCCGTCGTCGGCGAGCGGCCTCGGCGCCAGCCGGGTCCACAGGACAATCCCGTCGGGAAGCGGATCGCCGGAGGCCACGCCGAGCGAGAACGGATCGTCGGAGAAACGCGGCGCCGCGAGCGCGCGCTCGGTGTAGGGCCCGGCGCCGAGAACCACGCCGGCCGCCGTGGTACCGCTGAGGCCGAGGAAGCGCCGACGGTCGATCGACCCCATGCGTGCCAGCCGTTGCTCGTCGGGTCGCTGGTCGTCAGGGCGCATCGGTACTCCTCGGATCGTGGACCCCCCGGTCGGCGAGAGACCATCGCGCGCGGCCGCACGCCGGTCGTTACCGACCCGTTGCACCGATGTCGAAGAGTGGTGAACGCTCTCGGCGCGGAGCCGCGGGCAGCCACGAGCCGGTGCCCGCCGGGCTCTATGCGAACATGTGTTCGTGCGCCAGGAGCGAACCGACGCCTCGATCCTTCATGCGGACGCCGACGCGTTCTTCGCCGCCGTCGAGCAGCGCGACGACCGCTCGCTGCGCGGACGGCCCGTCGCCGTCGGCTCGGGAGTGGTCATGGCAGCCAGCTACGAGGCGCGGGCGTACGGGATCCGCGGCGGGATGGGCGGCGCCGAGGCGAAGCGACGCTGCCCCGAGATCCGCTTCGCACCTCCCCGGTTCACCGCCTACATCGAGGCGAGCCGGGGGCTGTTCGACGTCTTCCGCGGCCTCTCCCCCGTCGTCGAGGGCCTGTCGCTCGAGGAGGCCTTCCTCGACGGCGCCGGACTCGACCACATCGGCGGCACGCCGCTCGAGATAGCGGATCGGTTGCGCCGCGAGTGCATGGAGCGGGTCGGGCTCGCCGTCACGGTCGGCCTCGGGCGCACGAAGCTCGTCGCGAAGATGGCGAGTCGCGCGGCCAAGCCCGACGGCCTCCTGCTCATCGAGCCCGGTCGCGAGCGTGATTTCCTCGATGCGCTGCCGGTCGAGTCGATCTGGGGGATCGGCCCGAAGACGGCCGAGCAACTCCACCGCAACGGCCTGCGCCGGGTCGGCGACGTGACCCGGCTGCCCGAGGGCTCGCTCGTGGCGATCGTCGGAGGGCCGACCGGCTCTCATCTCCACGCCCTGTTGACGAACCGCCGCGGCACGCGCGTGCGGCCGTCGAGCGGCCGACGCTCTGTCGGCGCCCAGCACGCGATCGGCCGCGCCCGGCGCTCGCGATCGGAGCAGCGGGCGATCGTCGCCTCGCTCGTCGAGCGCGTCTCGCGGCGGATGCGGACGGGCGGGCGCAGCGGTCGCACGATCTCACTCCGCCTGCGCTTCGGCGACTACACCCGCGCGACCCGATCGCTGACGCTCGCCGCCCCCACGGCGGCCGGCGGATTGATCGAGCTGGCGGCGCTGCGCCTTCTCGACGAAGCCGGTCCCGAGATATCCGCGCGCGGCCTGACGCTGCTGGGAGTGGCGGTGACGAATCTCTCGGCGCCCGGACTCGGCGTGCAGCTCGGGCTCGAGCTCGACTCGGCGGCGAGCCAGGGTCTCGACCTCGCGCTCGACGAGATTCGCGGCCGCTACGGCGCCACCTCGGTGACCCGCGGCCCGGGGACGGACCGCTGGTTGTCGGAGGCCTGACGTGGGACCTCGGGGGTTGCGCGGTTGGGTAGCGTCGCTGGGGTGAGCGCCGCCACCGATCCCGACGGCCTCCACGGCGCGGCCGCCCCGTCCGAACAGGTCAGCTTCGGGAGCGGGCCCGGCCGCTGGGTGCTAGCGGTCGCGGTGCTCGGCTCGGGGATGGCGTTCCTCGACGGCACCGTCGTGAACGTCGCGCTGCCCGCGATGGGCGAGGATCTCGGCGCCTCGACGAGCGCGCTGCAGTGGATCCTGAACGGCTACATGCTGACGCTGGCGGCGCTGATCCTGCTCGGTGGCTCGCTCGGCGACCGGCTCGGACGGCGGCGGATCTTCGTCCTCGGCGTCGGGCTGTTCACGATCGCCTCCGCGCTCTGCACGCTCGCGCCGAGCTCCGAGGTGCTCGTCGGGGCGCGGCTGCTCCAGGGCGTCGGCGGAGCGATGCTCACGCCCGGCAGCCTCGCGATGATCGAAGCGAGCTTCGTGCGCGCCGACCGCGCCCGTGCGATCGGCGCCTGGTCCGGGCTCGCCGGCGTCACCACCGCGCTGGGGCCGCTGCTCGGCGGCTGGCTGGTGGAGGCGATCTCCTGGCGGGCGATCTTCCTCATCAACGTGCCGCTCGGCATCGCGGTCATCGCGCTCGCGGTGCGCCACGTGCCCGAGACACGCGACCCGACCGCGAGCGGGCGGCTCGACTTCCGCGGTGCGTGCCTCGCCGCGATCGGGCTCGGCGGAACGACCTACGCGTTGATCGAGGCCCCCGAGCGCGGGCTCGGCGGCATCGTCGCGATCGCGGGCGTGATCGGAGTCGCGGCGCTCGTCGGCTTCCTCCTCGCCGAGCGCTCGAGCCCGAACCCGATGATGCCGCTGACGATGTTCCGCTCACGTCAGTTCAGCGCCGCCAACGGAGTCACGTTCACCGTCTACGCGGCGCTCAGCGGTGTCTTCTTCCTGCTCGTCGCGTTCCTGCAGGTCGCCGTCGGGTTCTCACCGCTCGCCGCGGGAGCCAGCACGGTGCCGGTGACGCTGCTGATGCTCCTGTTCAGCTCGCGCGCCGGCGCGCTGGCCGAGCGCGTCGGCCCCCGCATCCCGCTGACCCTGGGGCCGCTGATCGTCGCGGCGGGAATGCTTCTGATGACCACGATCGAGCCGGGCGACGCCTACCTCACCGGGATCCTTCCGGCGGTGCTCGTCTTCGGCATCGGCCTGACGCTCGTGGTCGCGCCGGTCACCTCGACGGTCCTGGCGGCCGCCGACTCGCGTCACTCCGGGATCGCCTCGGGGATCAACAACGCGGTCTCGCGAGTCGCGGGGCTGATCTCCGTCGCCGTGCTTCCGGTGATCGCCGGGCTCACCGGGGAGGCGTTCTACGACCCGGCGGCGATGCGAGACGGGTTCCACACCGCGATGACCGTGACCGCGGTCGTCGCCGCGCTCGGCGGCGCGCTCGCCTGGCTGACGATCCGCTCCGACGTCCTCGAGGAATGCGACGGCGACCAGGTCAGCGAGGCGCGGGCGGCAACGGACTTCTCGTGCGGCGTCAACGGCGGGCCGGTGCTGCCGCAGACCGATGAGCATCAGATCCCGGCCGCCCCCGCGGTCGCCGGCGTGCGCTCGCCCTGAGGGGTCGAGCGCACGCGGCCCGGCGACGTCGTGGCGTCCGTCGTGCGATCAGAGCATCGGCGAGCGCGGGATCCTCGTCTGGCCGCGGACCTCAGGCAGCAGCATCCCGAGCCTGTCGACGAAGCACCAGGCCCAGTCCTCGCCGGGCTCGAGTGAGCGCATGATCGGATGCGTGGTCTGCGTCGCGTGCGCCGTGGCGTGCCGGTTGGGCGAGTCGTCGCAGCAGCCGACGTGCCCGCACTCGAGGCAGATCCGCAGGTGGAGCCACGGCGAGCCGATCCGCAGGCAGTCCTCGCAACCCGCGACGGAGGCGGGGAGCTCGGTGACGTGGACGTGGTCGAGATGGGTGCAGCGCTGGGTCATGAGCCCAGGGTCGCACCTCGCGCAAGCCCGGGGGGCGGACGCCGGGGCTCAGCCCCGTCGCTTGCCCGACGGCACGCGGACGATGACGTCGTTGCCGCCGCCGTTCGCGGTCGCGAGCCAGAGCGAGCCGTCGGGCGCGCGCTCGACGGTCCGGATCCGCCCGTAGCGGCCGTTGAAGCGCGCGACGGGCTTCTTCGTCTTCGTGCCACGCAGGCCGATCGTCCACAGCCGCTCGCCGCGCAGCGCCGCGACGTAGAGCTTTCGGCCCTTGATCGCCGCGCCGCTCGGGGAGGCCTCGGACGGGCGCCAGGTCACCTTCGGGTTCGTGAACCGGCCGTTGTCGGTGCCGCCCTTGCCCTCGCGCACGGGCCAGCCGTAGTTGTTGCCCCTGCGGATCAGATTGACCTCGTCGAACGTGTTCTGGCCGAGCTCGGACGCCCACATCCGGCCCTTGCGATCCCAGGCGAAGCCCTGGACGTTGCGATGTCCATAGGACCAGACCTTCGATCGCTTGCCGAACGGGTTCGTCTTCGGGGTCGAGCCGTCCGGGTTGAAGCGCAGGATCTTGCCGTTGCGCGAGTTCTTCTGCTGGGCGAGCGACGGCTCGGCCGCGTCGCCGACGCCGGCGTAGAGCTTGCCGTCCGGTCCGAACGCGATCCGGCCCCCGTTGTGGATCGAGCTGCGCCGCATCCCCTTTGCGATCACCTTGATCGTGCCCGGGCGACCGAGCTTGAAGCGGACGATCCGGTTGTCGGAGGTCGTGGTGAGATAGGCGTAGACGAAGCCGTTCTTGCGGTAGTTCGGCGACACGGCGAGGCCGAGCAGCCCGCCCTCCCCCGCGTTCTGATCGACGCCCGGGACACGCATCACGCGCCTCGCCTTGCCGCCCTTGCGCGCGACCTTGGAGATCGTCGCCCGCGAGCGCTGGGTCACGAGGGCGGTGCCGTTGGGCAGGAAGTCGAGGCCCCAGGGGATGTCGAGGTTGCGGGTGACGACCTTGCCCTTCGCGCGCTTGGCGGCGGCTTTCCCGTCATCGGCGGTCTCGGTCCCCGAGGCGGAGCTCGAGGCGAGCGCCACGAGACCGGCGCCGAGGACGATCAACAGGACGAGCGCGGGGAGTCGGAGCAGTGTCTTCATCTCGACCCTTTGTACCGAGCGCGGGTCACGGGCCCGGCCGCATCCACCGGGGCGCGGGCTTCAGTCGCCGAGCTCTGAGACCAGATCACCGAGCCGGTCGGCGATCCGCGCCGGCCGGTACGGGAAGCGCCCGACCTGCTCGCGGCCGGTCGAGCCGGTCAGAACGAGCACGGTCTGGAGACCCGCCTCGAGCCCGGCGACGACGTCGGTGTCCATCCGGTCGCCGACCATCGTCGTCGCCTCCGAATGGGCGCCGAGCCGGTTCAGCGCCGAGCGCATCATCAGCGGATTCGGCTTGCCGACGAAGTAGGGCTCGACCCCCGTGGCCTTCGTGATCAGAGCCGCGACGGAGCCGGTCGCCGGCAGCGGCCCGGTCGGCGAGGGGCCGGTGATGTCGGGGTTGGTCGCGATGAACCGTGCCCCGCCGATGATCAGCTGGATCGCCTGGGTGATCCGCTCGAACGAGTACGTGCGGGTCTCGCCGAGGATGACGTAGTCGGGATCGCGCTCGTTCGCGGTGTATCCGGCCCGGTAGAGCGCGGTCGTCAGACCCGACTCGCCGACGACGAAGGCCGAGCCGCCCGGACGCTGCTCGGCGAGGAACCCGGCGGTCGCGAGCGCGGAGGTCCAGATCGACTCCTCGGGAACGTCGATCCCGGCGCGGTCGAGGCGCGCCGAGAGATCGCGGTTCGTCCAGATCGAGCTGTTCGTGAGGATCAGGAACGGAACGTCGAGCTCGCGAAGCCGGGCGACGAACTCGGGCGATCCGGGGATCGGGTGCTCCTCGTGGACGAGCACGCCGTCCATGTCGAGCAGCCAGAACTCGGTGTCTCGTCGTTCCTCGGCGATACGCCCGAGGCTAGTCCGGGTCCTCAGCGAGCCGCCGGCGAGCTCACCGGGCCGGCGAATCGCTCGATCGCCGCGAGCTCGGCGTGCGCGAAGCGGCCGTAGGCGGGCGGCGGATCGGATGGGTCGAGGTAGCGCTCGACCCAGAACCCGCGCTCGCCGTGCAGCAGGCGCGCGCACGTCACGGGGTCGAGCGTCTCGAACGCGGACTCGCGCAGCTCCGCGGCGGCCGCCTCGACGTGATCGCGGACCCTGCCGAGCCGGTCCGCGTCCCACTCTCGCCAGGCTCCGCCGCCGCGGCCGTGCGACATGCCGTCGGAGTGGGCGACGAACCCGGCCTCGGCGAGCTCGGCCGCCCGCGCCGCCTCGGCGCGCAGGGCGGCGCGCGAGCCACGCAACGGCCCCAGATCCTCGTAGAGGTCCGGCCGGAGCCGGACCGCGAAGCGCTTGACGATGCCCGATGAGCGATAGCCGCGCAGGTGCTGCGCGAAGCGCAGCGCCGGATCGCGCGCACTCGAGCCGACGTAGACCCACGGGATCCGCGGATCGCGGCGGCGCCCGGCCCGCGGGGAGAGCTCGACGACGTAGACACGGTGCGCCACCCCCCGGACGTTCGACGCCGGCCGGATCGGGCCTGCGCAGCTCGTCACACGGGCGGATCGAATCAGTGCGCCGGGGTAATGGAAGGCGGCGACAGCGCACCTGGCTGAGAGGAGCCGCCTTGATGAAGACCACCACCGATCCCGGAGCGAGCCCGGTCGGGACCGACGTCCCGTCGAAGTGGGACGTCGACGCGATCCCCGACCAGAGCGGCAGGACGTTCGTGATCACCGGTGCCAACAGCGGCCTCGGCCTCGAGACGGCGAAAGCGCTGGCGAGCTCGGGGGCCCGCGTGGTGATGGCCGTCCGCAACACGCGAAAGGGCGAGGAGGCGGCGTCGGGTCTCGATGGCCGGGTCGAGGTCTCGGAGCTCGACCTCGGCGACCTCGCCTCCGTGCGCGGTTTCGCCGAGCGCTTCGGCGACCCGATCGACGTCCTGATCAACAACGCCGGCCTGATGGCGGTTCCGCAATCGCGGACGAAGGACGGCTTCGAGACGCAGTTCGGCGTCAACCACCTGGGCCACTTCGCGCTCACCGGCCTGCTGCTCGACCGGATCGGCGATCGCGTCGTGACGCTGTCGAGCGCCGCCCACAAGATCGGCAAGATCCGTCTCGACGACCCCAACTGGGAGGGCTCCTACCAGCGTTGGCCCGCCTACGGGCAGTCGAAGCTCGCCAACCTGATGTTCGCCAAGGAGCTCCAGCGACGCCTGGTCGCGGCGGGATCGCCGCTGCGCTCGATGGCCGCCCACCCCGGCTACGCGGCGACGAACCTCCAGTCGCGGACCGAGTCGATCCAGGACAGGCTGATGGGGATCGGCAACCTGATCTTCGCCCAGTCGGCGCGAATGGGCGCGCTGCCGACGCTCTACGCCGCAGTCGCGCCCGACCTCCCCGGTGGCAGCTACGTCGGCCCGGGCGGCCTCGGCGAGCAACGCGGGCATCCGAAGGTCGTCGAGGGCAACTCGCGCTCCCAGGACACCGAGGTCGCGAGCCGGCTCTGGGAGCTCTCCGAGGAGCTGACCGGTGTCCGCTTCACGATGCCGGCGACGGGCGCGGCCGTCTAGGCCGGGCCGGGGCGCTCGGGCTCGCGCTCGCGCGCGAGCTTCGACGGCCACCAGATCTTCGGGCCGATCTTCAGCACGAGCGCGGGCACGAGGACCGAGCGCACCAGGAAGGTGTCGAGCAGGACGCCGAACGCGACGATGAAGCCGATCTCGGTCAGGAAGACGAGTGGCAGAACGGCGAGCACCGCGAACGTCCCCGCGAGCACGACCCCGGCGGCGGTGATCACGCTGCCGGTCACCGCAAGGCCTCGCAGTGTGCCCTCCCTGGACCCGTGCACGAGGGTCTCCTCACGGACCCGCGTCATCAGGAAGATGTTGTAGTCGACGCCCAGCGCGACGAGGAATATGAACCCGAACAACGGCAGCGACGGGTCCGCGCCGGGGAAGCCGAAGACGACGTCGAAGACGATCGTCGAAACGCCGATCGCCGCCGCGAAGCTCAGGACGACGGTCGCGATCAGGAGCAGCGGCGCGACGATCGAGCGCAGCAGCCCGATCAGGATCAGCAGCACGATCGCGAGGGCGATCGGTATCAGCAGTCGCGTGTCGCGGGCAGAGGCCTCGCGCAGGTCGTACTCCGTCGCGGTCGGTCCGCCGACCAGCGCCTCGGGCTCGACCGAGCGCACCGCGTCGCGCAACGGTCCGATCACGTCGTAGGCCTCCGTCGAATAGGGGTCGTCGGAGAGCGTCGCGTTGAGGACGACCTGACTCTCGTCACCGTCGACCGGCCGCGGAGACACCGCCTCGACGCCCGGGACCTCCGAGGCCGCAGCGGCGATCGCGCGCAGGTCGGCGTCGGCGGGCGCGACGATCTGCGTCGGAGCCGACTGCCCCGGCGGGAAGGCCGCCGCCGTCAGCTCCTGGGCCTCGACGGTCTCGACCTCGTCGCGGAACGACGAGCTCTGCGTGAGGCCGTTCGAGTAGTCGACCAGACCCGCCGCCATGATCAGGAGGACGATCGTCGAGACCGCGGCGACGGCCCCGGGGCGCCGCGCGATGCGGTCGCCGAGGCGACGGAAGACGCCCCGGCTCTCATCCGAGGCCGTGTCGCCGAAGTGCGGGATGAACGGCCAGAACGGTCGCCGGCCGACGACGAGCAGGATGGCCGGCAGGAAGGTCAGCATCGAGAGGATCGCGACGGCGATGCCGAGGGCGCCGACCGGCCCGAGCCCGGCGGTGCCGTTGACCTCTGCGAGCGTCAGGGACAGCAACGCCGCGGCCACCGTCAGGCCGGAGGCGAAGATCGCCGGCCCGGCGGTCCGCAGCGCCAGCGCCATCGCCTCGTGGCGATCCTCGTGGCGCCGCAGCTCCTCGCGGTAGCGCGAGACGAGCAGGAGCGCGTAGTCGGTTCCGGCGCCGATGACGAGAACCGACAGGATCGACGAGGACTGTCCGTTGACGGTCACGCCGAGCTCGGTCAGCCCGTAGCCGAGACTCCGCGTCGCGAGCTCGGCGAAGCCGACCGCGAGGATCGGGAAGAACCAGAAGATCGGGCTGCGGTAGATCAGGATCAGCAGCACGATCACCAGCCCGCCCGCGGCGGCGAGCAGGGTGCCGTTGATGCCCTCGAAGACCGTGATCGCGTCGGCCGAGAGGCCCGCGGGGCCGCCGACCGCGACCTCGAGCCCGTCCTCGCTCTCGGTGAGCGAGCGGTACTCCTCGATCGGGTCGAGGATCGCGTCGCCCTCCCCCGTTCCGCGGATCTCGTTGATCAGCAGCGCGGTCGTGCCGTCCTCGGAGACCTGCGGCTCTGAGAACGGCGTGGTGTTCTCGAACTGCCGCGTGGCATCGCTCAACTCGGCGCGTGTCTGCTCGATTGTGCGCTGATCCGCCGTGGTCAGCCCATCGGCACGACGGAAGACGACGACGGTGGGCGCGACCTCTCCGCCCTCGAAGCGCGAGGTGACGTCGAGAACCTGGGTCGACTCCGCGTCGCCGGGAAGGAACGACGAGGAGTCGTTCTCCTCGGCGTCGGCGAACTTGCCCGGCAGATCGAACGCGAAGCCGGCGAAGATCACCGCGACCCAGACCGCGAGGACGACGAACTTGGAGCGCCGCCCGGCGGCAATGGTGAAGACGCGTGACATGTCCCGTGCGCTCTACCAGAAGCGGCGGTGACACCTGTTCTCGGTTTGTGACCGCGACTCGCTCAGGGACCCGTGATGGGTCGTGTTACGTGCGGATACTCACACTCTCCGCGCGTTAGGCGGCGTCCCGCCACTCGACGATGCAATCGTCGGTGGCACCGAGCCCGATCTGGCGCAGCGGTTCGTCGCCGAGCGCCTCGAAACCGTGCCAGACCCCCGGCGGGACGATCACGAGCTCGCCGGCGCCGGCCTCGATCACCTCGTCGCCGACCGCATACCGGGCGCGTCCGCCCTGGACGAGCATCGCCTCCTCGTAGGGGTGGCGATGCAGCCCGGCGACCTGGCCGGGAGCGTGGTCGGACAGCTCCAAGCTGATCTCCGAGCACGGCTCGGCCGAGGCTCCAGCCGGCTCGTCCGCCGCTCCGAAGAAGCGCTCGTCCTCGGTCATCGGTTCCCCTCCGCGTCGTCTTGGCTTTCGAACTGCGTCTCGAGACTCTCGATCGGGCAACGGCCCTCGCCGCGGCCGCATGCGCCGGTGTCGCAGAGGCGGCAGACCCGGGTGAGGTCGGCGCGACGCTCCGGCATCGCCGCGAGCAACCGCTCGAGCAGATCGCCGAGGCGGTCGCGCTCGGCGGGCTCGAGCGGCGCGAGGATCGATGACAGGACCTCGCCGCGGCGCCTCGTGATCCGGCGCGCGAGGTCGCGGCCGCGGCGCGTCAACCGCACGCTGACCGTGCGCCCGTCGCGTGCCCGGGTCACGAGCTGCTCGGATTCGAGCCGGTCGACGAGCCGGACGGTCCCGGAGTGCCCGAGGCCGACGACCTCGCCGAGCTCGCCGATCGTGCTGTCGCGCGCCAGGCCGGCGAGCGCGACGAGCGCGCCCGGTGCGGATGCCGCGCTCGAGACGCCCTCCTCGACGGCGCCGCGAAGCGCGTCGCCTCCGGCGAGCAGCAGGGCGCCGAGCATGTTCGCGTCGCGCGCCGGGGCGGCGGTGCTCACGGCCGCGCTCGGCAACATATGTGTGACTCACACATTGGTTGGAGACTACAGCAACCGCGGCCGATTGCAAGCCGCCTACGCTCTGGCGCGTGTCGAGGACCGAAGCCACCCCCCAGACGACCCCGCAGCCGAAGCCGGCGCGCCCGCCGCTGCTCACCGAGGTGATCTCGAAGCGCCGGCTGAGCCCGGAGATGATCCGGATCGAGGTCGGGGCCCCGACCTCGCCGGGTTCCCGGTCGGCGAGTTCAGCGACGCCTACGTCAAGCTCCAGTTCCCGGCGCCGGGCGCCGACTACGGGCCGCCGTTCTCGATCGAGAAGCTGCGATCCGAGCTGCCGAGACAGCTCTGGCCGCGGGTCAGGACCTACACCGTCGCGGGCTGGGACGCCGACCGCGCCGAGCTCACGATCGACTTCGTCTGCCACGGATCGCAGGGCGTGGCGGGCCCGTGGGCCGAGGCGGCGCGACCCGGCGACAGGCTCCAGCTCGTCGGACCCGGTGGGGGCTACACGCCCGATCCGGACGCCGGGTCTCACCTGCTGATCGGTGACCTCTGCGTCGTCCCGGCGATCGAGGCGGCGCTGGCGCGGGTACCGGCCGGCGTCCCGGCGAAGGTCCTGATCGAGATCTACGACGAGGCCGAGCGCCGCGAGCTACGAAGCGACGCCGCGCTCGACGTGAGCTGGTTCGTCCGCGACCCCGACGCCGCCGAGAGCCCGCTCCTCGAGGCCGTCCGCGGGCTTGGCGAGGCCGAGCTCCTCGCCCCCGTGCCACAGCTGTTCATCCACGGCGAGGCGGGCATGGTCCGCGCCGTGCGGCGCGAGCTCCTCGTCGAGCGCGGACTGCCCGGCGTCCACCCCTCGATCTCCGGCTATTGGAAGCGCACCCGTACCGAGGAGGGGTGGCGCGAGGACAAGCCGGAGTGGAAGCGGCTCGTCGCCGCCGACTCGGCCGCGACGCCCGCCTGACCCCACGCGGCCGGCCGACGGCCGCGACGCTCACCCGACCCAGTACGCCCGGCCCGGGGTCGCGGCGCTCATCGGTCCTGCGGTTCGGCCCGGCGGCCGCGGCGCTCGACCCACCCCACGCGGCCGAGCGACGATCGCGCTGATACTCTCGCGGCCCACTCGGATTAGGGCACCCTAATTCGGGTTACCTAACCCCACCTTCAGACGCCGTCTCCGACCGAAAGGCCGCCGACTTGATCCGCCCCCTCCCTGGCTCCGGGCACATCCCATCGCGCTCGCTTCGCCGCCCCGCCGCCGCACTCGCCGCCCTCTGCTCGGCCGCGGTCCTAGCCGCCTGCGGGCAGACGGAGAGCACCGGCGAGACACCCGAGGCCCTCAACGAGGGCGACCCCGACGCGTTCCCGGTCGAGATCGAGCACAAGTTCGGCACGACGACGATCCCCGAGCTGCCCGAGCGCGTCGTCAGCGTCGGCTACGGCGAGGACGACTACGCGCTCTCGCTCGGCGTCATACCGATCGCCGCGCGTGAGTTCATCGGCAAGTACGCGGGGCCGAAGCGCCCCTGGGCCCAGCAGGAGCTCGAGGGCCGGCAGCCGGAGGAGATCTCGGCCGAGCAGATCAACGTCGAGCAGATCGGGCGCCTCGACCCCGACGTCATCCTCGGCGTCTACTCGCTGATGACCGAGCGCGAGTACGAGCAGCTCTCCCAGATCGCACCGGTCGTGGCGCAGCCCGACGAGTACGTCGACGGTGGGGTGCCATGGCAGGAGCAACTGCGGATCGACGCCGAGGCGCTCGGCCGGACCGAGCTCGCCGAGCGCAAGATCGAGGACGTCGAGGGGCAGTTCGAGCGGGTGCGCGAGGAACACCCCGAGTGGGAGGACATGGACGCGCTGCTCGGCGTGATCGACGGCGGCACCCTCTACGGCTACGCGCCCCAGGACCCGCGCCAGCGCTTCTTCGAGAACCTCGGGTTCCAGACGCCTGAGGAGATCGAAGAGCTCGCCGGCGATCAGTTCTACGCCGAGTTCTCCAAGGAGCGCATCGACCTGCTCGATCAGGACGTGCTGATCCTGCTCGAGTCGACCGACACCCAGGAGGAGATCGAGCAGGACCCGTTGTTCAAGCAGCTCGACGTCGCGAAGGAAGGTCGTGTCGTGTTCGTCGACGCCGACGACCTGTTCGCCGGCGCGATCGGCTACGGCAGCCCCGAGTCGCTGCCCGTCGCGATCGAGGAGATCGTCCCCGAGCTCGAGCAGGCCGCCGACGGCGACCCCACGACCGAGGTCGACGACGTCAGGTGAGCGGCTGCGCGGGCGGAGCCTTCGACCGCGCCCGGCCCCGCCGGCCCAGCGGCACACACAGCGGCGTGCCCTGGGTCGGATGGGCCACGACCTCGGCCTCGACGCCGTAGACCGCCATCACCATCTCGGCGTCGACGATGTCGTTCGGCTGGCCCTGCTCGTGGATCTGACCGGCGCGCATCGTGACGAGGTGGTGGGCGTAGCGGCAGGCCTGGTTGAGGTCGTGGAGCACGAGCACGATCGTGCGACCGTCGCGCTCGTTGAGCTCCTCGAGAAGGTCGAGCATCTCGACCTGGTGGGCGAGGTCGAGATAGGTGGTCGGCTCGTCGAGCAACAACGTGTGGGTGTCCTGCGCGAGCGACATCGCGAGCCACGCGCGCTGTCGCTGTCCCCCGGAGAGCTCGTCCACCTGACGCTCGCGTAGGTCGTCGAGCCCGGTCGCCGCGAGCGCCCAATCGACGAGCGCCTCGTCCTCGCGCGACCACTGCCGCAGCAGCTTCTGGTGCGGATAGCGCCCGCGGCTGACCAGGTCGGCGATCGTCAGGCCGTCGGGGGCGACCGGGCCCTGGGGAAGCAGACCGAGCCTCCGAGCGACCTGCTTCGTCGGCATCGAGGCGACCTCCTGACCGTCGAGCAGCACCGCGCCCTCGCGCGGCTTGAGCAGCCGCGCGAGACCGCGCAGCAGGGTCGACTTGCCGCATGCGTTGGCGCCGACGATCGCGGTGACCTTGCCCTCGAGCAGCGTCAGATCGAGACCCTGCACGACGGGCTCACGATCGTATCCGAGCGTCAGGTCGCGGGCCTCGAGGCTCATCCCGACTCCGTCCGGATCCGGTTCGCTCGGGCGAGCAGGACGAGGAAGAACGGCGCCCCCAGGATCGCCGTGACGATCCCCACCGGGAGTTGGTCGGGTGCGAAGATGATCCGCCCCGCGAAGTCGGCCGACAGCACGAGCGCGGCGCCGCACGCGGCGACCACCGGCAGCGAAGCCGCGCCGCCCTTGCCGGCGAGCAGCCGGCCGACGTTGGGGGCGATCAGGGCCACGAAGGCGATCGGGCCCGCGGCGGCCACCGCGATCGCCACGAGCGCGGCGCCGACGACGACGAGGCCCAGCCGGGTGCGCTCGGCGCTGACCCCGAGCGCGCGCGCGGAATCGTCGCCGAGCGCGAGCGCGTCCAGCGAGCGGCTCATCGCGACGACGAACGGAACGAGCACGATCAGGCCGATGGAGAGCGGCCAGACGTCGCCCCAGACCCGCAGATTGACGCTGCCGACGAGCCAGACCGTCGCCGCGGCGATGTCGACGATCCGGCCCTCGACGAGGACGTACGTCGTCCCCGCCAGCGTGATCGCGGCGATCCCGATCCCCACCAGGACGAAGCGAAACGGCGACAGGCCATCCCGCCAGGCGAGCGCGTAGAGCGCGAGCGCGGCGATGAGGGCGCCGGCGAAGGCGGCGACGGGGACGAACCCCGAGTCGTCGATGAAGACGAAGCTCGCGACGCCCGCGAAGGCGGCGCCGCCCGTCACGCCGATGATGTCCGGCGAGGCGAGCGGGTTGCGCGCGAGCGTCTGGAACACCGCGCCCGACAGCGCCAATGCGATCCCGGCCAGCGCCGCGACGAGCGCCCGTGGCAGGCGCAGGTCGAAGACGGTGGCGTTGTTCTCCGGCGTCCCGGCACCGAACAGGGAGAGCAGAGCATCGAACGGCGCGATCGGGAACTCGCCCCAGGCGATCTCGGCGATGAAGGCCGCGAAGGCGACGAGCGCAGCGAGCGCCGTTACGGCGAGCACGCGGGGGTGGATCCGCGTCGAGAACCCGAGCCGATCGACCCGCACGACGATCGGGCGGCTCGAGCGCAGCCTGGCGACCGCGGCGCTCATATCGCGGCCAGCCTCCGGCGGCGGACGAGGGCGATGAAGACCGGGGCCCCGACCACCGCCATCACGATCCCGACCTGGATCTCCTGCGGCGGGTCGATCAGGCGCCCGACGAGGTCGGCGACCAGGAGCAGCGTCGCCCCCAGCACCGCCGAGTACGGGATGATCCAGCGGTAGTCGGGGCCGATCAGCATCCGCGCGAGGTGCGGAACGGTGAGGCCGACGAACCCGATCGGCCCGGCCATCGCGACCGCCGCTCCGGACAGCAGCACGACGCCGACGGCGACCGCGACCTGGGTCAGCGCGACCCTCTGGCCGAGTGCCCTGGCCACGTCGTGGCCGAGCGACAGGCCGTTCAGGGCCCGGCCGCTGACCAGCGCGACGACGGCGCCGGCGGCGAGGAACGGCAGCATGTCGACGAGCACCGAGAGCTCGCGGCCGGCGATCGATCCCGCGATCCAGAATCGGTACTCGTCGAGCGTCTCGGCGTCGAAGACGACGATCGCCGACGTCAGCGCCGCCAGCAGCGCCGCGGTCGCCGCGCCGGCGAGGGTCAGGTTGAGCGGCGTCGCCTTGCCGCCACCGCTCGACCCGATCGCGTAGACGAACGCCCAGGTGATGCCGGCGCCCGCGAGCGCGTACCAGGCGAGCGCGCCGCCGTCGGCGCTGACGAGGAAGATCCCGACGACGACCGCCAGCGCCGCCCCGGCCTCGATGCCGAGGATCCACGGATCGGCGAGCGGGTTTCGCGTCAATCCCTGGATCAACGCGCCGGCCGCGCCGAGCCCCGCGCCGACCGCGATGCCGATCAGGGTCCTGGGCACGCGCTCGGTCTCGACGATCAGGCCGTCGCCGACGCCGCGGCCGAAGATCGCGTCGATCGTGTCACCGATCGGGATCGAGGCGGCGCCCAGCGCGAGCGAGAGCGCCCCGGCGAGCCCGAGCAGAACGAGGGCGGCGACGAGCCCCGCCGAGCGCCCAGTCGCTCCGCGCAGCAGGCCGGCCGCGGTCGACTCACGGCTGCGGCGCCGCCTCGCGGCCTCGGCGGCGGGCTCCTCCGGGGCCGCGACGGGTCGCGGTGGCAGCGGGCGGCCGCTACGGACCCCCGCCGGCGCGACACGCTCGATGGTCGCGGAGCGCTGGCGCGATTCGGCCACGCGGCGAGGGTATCCGGTAATTAGGGCGCCCTAACACCGCCCCTCGACATGCGCCCGCATGTCGAGGGGCGGAGGGCTTGAATTTGTACACGCGGCCTATTGACGTATGGCCTGCTCAGGCCGCAAAATTCGGATATGAGCCAGGGGATCGGAACGTTCGCGGCCGCGTCGGCCCCCTTCGGGCCCCGGATGGGTGCCGACCTGCTTCGTGTCGCGTCGATCGTCGAGTCCGCGCGGGCTCAGGGCGCCGGGCTCGTCGTCCTGCCGGAGACGGCGCTCGGCGGCTACCTGCGAGCCGACGGCACGCCGGGCAAGCCGCTCGCCCTCGACTCGCCCGAGATCGCCCGTCTGTGTGAGATCGCGGGCGACACCGTCGTCTGCATCGGGTTCACCGAGATCGCGGATGGCGTCGGCGAGCGCCCGCACTCGAGCGCCGTCTGCGTCTGGGGCGACGGGATCCTCGGCCACCAGCGCAAGGTCCATCTGCCTCCGGCGGAGGTCGGCCAGTTCAGTCCCGGTGAGCGCTTCTCGGCCTTCGACACACCGGTCGGCCGGATGGGCATGCTCGTCTGCTACGACAAGATCTTCCCTGAGGCGGCACGCACCCTGGCCCTCGACGGAGCCGAGGCGATCGCCTCGCTGTCGGCCTGGGCGATGGACCGTTACGACCCCGCGCTGCGGCTCAACGCCGACCGCCAGACGCGCCACTTCAACGTCCTCGACGAGGTCCGCGCGCTCGAGAACCAGGTCGTTTGGATCTCCTCGAACCTGACCGGCCGTATCGGGCCGCTGCGCTTCGTCGGCCAGTCGAAGATCGTCGACCCGGACGGCACCGTCGTCGCCAAGACCGGCAGCCGCGCCGGACTCGCGATCGGCGAGGTGGATCTCGCCGGCGCGCGGAACGCGTCGCTCGCGAAGATCGCGCACCTCGCCGACCGGATGGCAGGCAGCTACCGGCTCGAGCCGCCGCTCCCGGTCGCCCCGGCCCCCGCCGGCCTCGTCTGATCGCGCCGCGCGCGGCGACACGCCTCCGCCCCGACCCGAAATACGCTGCGCGGCGTGCAGGGCGCGGGCAGGCGTGACGAGCTGAGCGGACTCGCGGCGGCGCTCGGCGCCGAGGTCGAGCCGGAGGGGTCTCCGAGGCGGGCGACGCCGGCGCTCAGCGCCCTCCCGCGCGGACCGCTCCCGGTCGTCCGCGGCGAGCTCGACGGGCGGCCGGCCGAGGCGATGTCGCTCGGCGACTCACTCGCGGTTCTCGCCTACGTCCCCGAGGTCCAGGCCTACACGTCGCAGATCTGCTGCCACGACCGCGACGAGGTCGGGCGAACCCGTCCGGCGAGCTACCCGAACGAGGGCTGGGAGGAGATCCGGCTCGAGAGCGTCGCCTTCGAGCGCCGCTACCGCCTGATCGTGTTGCGCGGCCAGCACGGCGGCTGGATGCGCGAGCTCTTCTCCCCCAGCCTGATCGCGTGGCTCGCCGAGGACGCCCCGCGAGGCCTCTCGTTCGAGCTCAACGAGGGCTGGGTGAGCGTCGTCGTGCCAGCGGGCTCCGACCCAGGCGCGACATGGCGGGCGGCCGAGGAGCTGATCGCGCGGATCCGCCGTGAGGCGCTCGAGGAGGACGCCGCGCCGAACCTGTTCGACCGCGATGAGCGCGAGCGCTCGCTCGACCGGCCGCTCGCCCGGGTGCGCTGGGACTCGCCGCCCGCGAGCCCGGGCGCCGCCGCGGCCGCCTATCGGGCGCGGGCTCGAAACCGCCCCTCCGTCCTGCTCGCCGGCGCCGTGCTCGCGGTCGTCCTGCTGCCCGTCGGAGCTGGGCTCGGCTATCTCTTCGGCGGCATCTTCGGCGTCCTGGCCGGTGGAGCGGGAGCGCTCGCGATCGGTTGGGCGCTTGGACGCGAGCTCGGCTCCTACCGCGCCCGCTTCGACGGCTGGAACAGCGGCTCGCTCGGTGCGCACGCGTTCATGCGCGAGTACGCGCGCTCGCGCGGGCTCGAGCGAATCGACCCCGCCCGCTTCCACCACGACCACCGCGCCCTGCCGCTGCCCGGCCGCGCCGAATGCGCGCTCGCCGAGCCCGGCGGCCGGCGGATCTTCGTGATGCTGAGCGACGCCCCCGAACTCCGCGCCTCGGGCGCCGGCTCGATCGATCCGTCCGATCGCCCGTTCGCGCGCGACGTGATGGTCGCACCGCTCGACTCGCCGGCCACCCGCACCGCGGACCTCGAGCTCCCCGACGGCTGGCGAGTCGACGCGTACGAGCCGGCGAACGTGGCGATCTCGCGTCCGCTCGCCGGCAACACGCTGCGCTCACTCGACGGCTGCGACGGCTTCAGAGCGAAGGCCGGCGAGCTGATCGACCGGCTCGCCTGAGCGGATCTCTCCGCCGCGCGATTAGCCGCGCCTCGTCCCGGGCATCATGACCAACTAACTTGTACGACTTGTGCAGGCCGCGTGCCTGGACTCGACCCCACCCGACTGCGAGGCGCTTCCCAATGGCCCCAATCCTCTTCGGCTCGATCGGCTCGATCGCAGAGACGTCAGAGCTCTCGCGAGAGGCCTTCAACGAGGCCTTCTCCGCCCACGACCTCGACTGGAACTGGGATCGCGACACCTATCAGCGCCTGCTCGCCCGTAGCGGCGGCGCCGACCGCGTGGCCGAGTACGCACAGGCGCGCGGCGAGAGCGTGGACGCCGATGCGGTCCACGCGACGAAGTCCGAGCTCTTCCAGGCGAAGGTCCGCGAAGGCGATCTCCGGCCGCGCGCGGGCGTGGTCGAGACCATCGAGGCGGCGCGAGGCAGGGGCGAGAAGCTCGGCCTCGTCACGACGACGGCGCGCGAGAACATCGACGCCGTCCTCGACGGCGTCGGCTCGCAGATCGACCGCGACAGCTTCGACGTGATCGTCGACGTATCGATGGTCGGGGAGCGCAAGCCCGCCCCGGCCTCGTATGAGCTGGCGCTCGGCGAGCTCGGCGTCGGTGCCGGCGACTGCGTCGCGATCGAGGACAACTCCGACGGGGTCAGCGCCGCGGTCGCGGCCGGTGTGCCGACGGTGGCCTTCCCGGGCGCCAACACCACCGAGCACGAGTACTCGCGAGCGCGCGAGGTCGTCAGCGAGCTCGACCCGTCGACCCTCGCCTGACCGAGGAGGCACGCGATGTCCACCCCCAGCGCGAACTTCGAGGCCGGCGCGGGCGAGTTCCGCATCGAGGGCTATGAGCGGATCGACTTCGACCTGCTCTACGCGCACGGCGCCTTCGAGCCCGAGAACCGCCAGATCGCCGATTCGTTCCGGGACTTCGGCCGTTGTCTGACCATCGTCGACGAGACCGTCCACGAGCTCTACGGCGAGCAGATGGAGGCCTACTTCTCCCACCACGGGATCGAGCTGACCGCGTTCCCGGTCCGGATCCGCGAGCAGGACAAGACGCTTCGAAGCGTCGAGCGGATCGTCGACGCGATCGACGAGTTCGGTCTCGTGCGCAAGGAGCCGGTGCTGGTCGTCGGCGGCGGGCTCGTCACGGACGTCGCCGGCTTCGCCTGCTCGATGTACCGGCGCGCGACGAACTACATCCGCGTCCCGACGACCCTGATCGGGCTCGTCGACGCGAGCGTCGCGATCAAGGTCGCCGTCAACCACGGCAAGCTGAAGAACCGGCTCGGCGCCTACCACGCCTCGCGCCAGGTGATCCTCGACTTCGCCTTCCTGGGCACGCTCCCCGAGGATCAGATCCGAAACGGCATGGCCGAGCTGATCAAGATCGCGGTCGTCGCCGACCGTGGGATCTTCGAGGCGCTCGAAGAGCACGGCGAGGCGCTGCTTCGCACGCGCTTCGGCGAGCTCGGCGACGACCCGGAGATGCGCGAGATCGCCCATCGCGTCACGTACGAGGCGATCAGGCGGATGCTCGAGCTCGAGGCGCCGAACCTGCACGAGCTCGACCTCGACCGGGTCATCGCCTACGGCCACACCTGGAGCCCGACGCTCGAGCTCGCCCCCGACACGCCGATGTTCCACGGCCACGGGGTCAACATCGACATGGCGCTCTCGGCGACGCTCGCGGCGCGGCGCGGCTACATCTCCGACTCCGACCGCGACCGGATCCTCGGGTTGATGAGCCGCGTCGGCCTCGCGCTCGACAGCCCGTATCTGACGCCGGAGCTGCTCCGCGAGGCGACCGCCTCGATCGTCAAGACGCGCGACGGAGAACTGCGCGCTGCGGTACCGCGCCCGATCGGCGAGTGCCACTTCGTCAGCGACCTCTCCTCCGGGGAGCTCGAGGCGGCGCTCGCCGAGCACAGGCGACTCGCGGCGGGCTATCCGCGCGGGGGCGACGGCGAGGAGATGTTCATGGCGCCGGCACCCGTCGGCGTCTGAGGACGGAGAACGTCGTGGCCGAAGGCCCCGAGCCGCGTCCGGTGACGCCGCTCGACCTGGTCTCGCACCACCTCGGCCGCGCGCTCGAGCTGCTCGGCGACGACGCCGACCCCGCGCTCAGGGCCGAGCTCGACCGCGCCGATGCGCTGGCGCGGGGCCTCGGCCCCTACGCCGAGCTGATGAGCTCGCCCGAGTCGCCGGCCCTCGGCGCGCTCGACCGCCTCACCCGCGTCGAGGACTGGGGCGCGCGCGATCGCGGCGTGGCGCTCGAGCAGGAGATGCTCTCCGGGCGCCTCGAGGGCCGGCTGCTGGCGTTCCTCGTCGCGGCCACGGGCGCGCGAAACGTGCTGGAGATCGGGATGTTCAGCGGCTACTCGGCGCTCGCGATGGCCGAGGCCCTGCCGCCCGACGGCTCGCTCGTCGCCTGCGAGATCGACGCCGGCGTCGCCGATTTCGCCCGCCGCCGCTTCGACGCCTCGCCGTCCGGCGAGCGCATCGACATCAGGATCGCTCCCGCCCTCGCGACCCTCGCATCGCTCGTCACCGACGAGGAGCGCTTCGATCTGGTCTTCATCGACGCGGACAAACCGAGCTACGAGGACTACCTCGACGCGATCCTCGCCGGCGGGCTGCTCGCCCCGGACGGGATCGTCTGCGTCGACAACACACTGCTCCAGGGCGAGCCCTACCTCGGCGAGGACGTATCCGAGCGCTCGCGAAACGGAGCCGCGATCGCCGCGTTCAACGAGCGTGTCGCCGCCGATCCCGAGCTCGAACAGGTGCTGCTGCCGGTGCGCGACGGAGTGACCCTGATCCGCCGCACCGGCCCTCGCGATGGCTGACCCGCGCCCGAGGCTGCGCACCACGGTGCGGAGCGCCGCGACGCTCGCCGGGCTCGGCGCCGTCGCGCCGCTCAACGCCGCGCTGACCTTCGCCGCCATCGTGCGGGGTGGCTCCGTGCGTCGCGGACGCGAACTGCCGCGCGCCGGCCGCACGGTCCTGATCACGGGCGGGAAGATGACGAAGGCCCTGGCGCTCGCGCGAGCCTTCGACCGCGCCGGGCACAGGGTCATCCTCGCCGAGGGGGCAAAGTACCGGCTGACCGGCCACCGGTTCTCACGCGCCGTCAGCCGCTTCCACGTGATCCCCGAACCGGGCGCCGACGACTACGCCGAGGCGATCGAGCGGATCGTCGACGCGGAGCGGGCCGACGTCTTCGTGCCGGTGTCGAGCCCGCTGTCGAGCCGCTACGAGGCCGACGCCGGCGCACGGATCGCCGATCGCTGCGAGGTCGTCCACGGCGACCCCGAGACCGTGCGAACCGTCGATGACAAGTACGAGTTCGCGACGGCCGCCGCGCGCCTCGGCCTCCCGGTGCCCGACACCCGCTTGATCACGGACCCGGCGCAGGTCGCGGACTTCGACTTCGCCGCCAACCCCGGCCCGTACATCCTCAAGAGCATCGCCTACGACCCGATCCGGCGCCTCGACCTGACGCCGCTGCCGCGCCCGACGGCGTCCGAGACGAGAGCGTTCGCCGAATCGCTGCCGATCTCCACCGAGCGCCCCTGGATCCTCCAGGAGCTCGTCGCCGGTCAGGAGTTCTGTACCCACAGCACCGTTCGCGACGGCGAGCTGACGCTCCACTGCTGCTGCCGGTCCTCGGCGTTCCAGCTCAACTACGAGATGGTCGACCACCCCGCCATCGAAGCCTGGGTGCGCCGCTTCGCGCGCGAGCTCCGGCTCACCGGGCAGTATTCGTTCGACTTCATCGAGACCGAGACGGGCGAGCTCAGGGCGATCGAGTGCAACCCGCGGACGCACTCGGCGATCACGATGTTCTACGACCACCCCGGGGTCGCCGACGCCTACCTGGGCCGCCGAGCCGACACCGTCGTCCCGACCGCGACGAGCCGGCCGACACACTGGATCTACAACGAGCTGTGGCACGCGCTGCGCCGCCCGCGCGAGCTGCCCCGGCGGCTGCGGACGATCGCGCGCGGCAAGGACGCGATCTTCGACCGCTCCGACCCGCTGCCGTTCCTGCTCGTCCACCACCTCCAGATTCCATCGCTGCTCGCGCGCGCCGCGCGGCGCGGCGAGGACTGGATCCGGATCGACTTCAACATCGGCAAGCTCGTCGAGCCCGGCGGCGACTGAACCGCCCATGGCGCTGCGACTACTGCATCTGACCGGCTCGGCAGAAAGCGAGTTCTTCGCCGAGCTCTCGCGCCTCTACGCCGGCGACTGCCTGGCCGAGATCGACGATCCGGCGCGCTACGAGAGCCTCGTCGCTCACGTCGACCCCGGGGGCGAGTGGCGCTTCCCCGAGGACCTGTCCCCCGCCGCGCTCGAGCGCGCCGAGCCGCTGGGCGCCGGGGCGGCCGTCGCGAGGATCGGCGACGAGCGGCCGGACGTGATGGTCCCGCAGATGTTCTGCCTTCCGGGCATGACCGCTTACCGGTCGCTGTTCGAGGTCCTCGGGATCCCCTACCTCGGCAGTCGCGGCGACGTGATGGCGATCGCCGCCGACAAGGCGCGGACGCGCTCGATCGTCGCCGCGGCGGGCGTCGCCGTTCCCGACGCCGAGGTCGTCCGGCCGGGCCAACGGCCCGGGCTCGATCCGCCCTACGTCGTCAAGCCGCTCGCCTCCGACAACTCGACAGGAGTCTCGCTCGTCCGCGACGCGCACGAGGTCGAGGACGCCCTCGAGCGCGCGCTGGCGGTAGGTCCCGCAGCGCTGGTCGAACGCTACGTCGAGCTCGGACGCGAGGTCAGGTGCGGCCTGCTCGCCCGTGGCGACGAGCTCGACGAGTTGCCGCTCGAGGAGTACGCACTCGACCCCGAGGCGCACCCGATCCGCGGCGAGGCCGACAAGCTCGCGCGCGACGGCGAGCAGGGCGGGCTTCGGCTCGTCGCCAAGGACTCGCCCGGCGCCTGGATCATCCCGCGCTCCGATCCGGTCTGCGAGCCGGCCTGGGAGGCCTCGCGCCGCGCCCACCGAGCGCTCGGCTGCCGCGACTACAGCCTGTTCGACTTCCGGATCGACCCGGACGGGCGGCCCTGGTTCCTCGAGGCGGGCCCCTACTGCTCCTTCGCGCGGACCAGCGTGATCGCGACCATGGCGCGCGCCGAGGGGACCGGCGTCGCCGAGCTCTTCGCCGAGGCGGTCGCGCAGGCGATGTCGAGAACGAACCGAGGAGCAGCGACATGAACGTGACCGAACTCGAGCCCGTCGGCGCGCGCGTCGAGGGCCTGTCGATCGACGCAGCGGGGGCCGAGGACGTCACGCGCCTGCGCGGGCTGCTGGCCGAGCACGGGGTTCTCGTCCTGCCCGGCCAGAGCGCCGGCGACGAGGGCTTCGTCGCGTTCCTCGAGCGCTTCGGCGAACTGATGTTCACCGACGGCGAGACGCCTGTCGACGGGTTCCCCGACCTCAACGTCGTCTCGAACGTCGGGCGGGACACGCCGCCGAAGAGCAACTTCCACGTCGATACGAGCTACGTCCGGGTCCCGCCCGCCCTGACCTCGCTGCGCGCGGTCGAGATCCCCGAGCGCGGCGGCGAGACGCTGTTCACCAACCAGTACCGCGCCTACGACACGCTCCCGGCCGAGCTCCGTGAGCGACTCGCCGGCAGGACGATCACGCACCGGGTCACCGGCGTCGACCCCGGTCCCGACTCCGAGACCGAGGCCGAGCACCCGGTCTTTCACACCCACCCGATCTCGGGACGGACCGCGATCTACATGTCGACGCCGGCGCGCTGCGTCGCGATCAGCGGGCTCCCCGACGACGAGGCGGGTGAGCTGATCGGGCGGCTCTTCGAGCACTCGACCGCGGAGGAGAACACGATGCGCCACGCCTGGAGCCCCGGCGACGTCGCCATCTGGGACAACGGCTGCGTCCTGCACCGAGCAGATCACTCCGGCGTCTCGGGCGACCGGGTGATGCACCGCGGGATGGTCGCGGGCGAGGGGCCACTCGAGCCCGCCGCCTGAGAGGCCGCGGAGGTCAGCCTCCGGCGCTGCGGCCGTGTTCGTGTCGCACGCCGACCTCGCCCCGGCAGCGCCTTCGATCGAGCGACCCGCGGACGTCCGACCGACTCGCCGCCGCGCCGCGATCGGTCGGCCCGGTGACGACCCGTCGACCCCTCGTTCGCACACCCGCGCGGTCGGGCTCGCGCGCCCATCAACCGATTCCAAACCGCGGCTTCCTTGGCTCCGTGAAGCCCTGGCGCGACCGAGGAAGCCGCGAGGAAGCAACGCGTCCGCAAAGCCTCTCCACCAGCTCTACGAGAGTCGCCGCGGGCTGGCGGAGCGGCTCGTCCGATCGGCCCCCGAACACCATGCTAGACGCGGGTTAACGCGACGCGACAGGCGCTGCGCTCGGCTCGAGCGGGCTAAACCGGATCGCGATCGCCGCATCACAGGGGTGCGGCGGCCGAATCAAGGAGGAAGGGATATGCGAACGATTCGCATGCTGACCGCCGCGATGGTCGTGGCGCTGCTCGCGGCCGTGGCGGCAGCGCCCGCGACCGCCCAGACACAGCAGAACGGGCTCGTGAACGTGAACCTCGAGGAGATCGACGTCGGGCTGCCGATCTCCGTCGCGGCGAACGTCTGTGATCTCGACGTCGCGGTGCTCGCCGAGGTCCGCAGGCTCGGCGAGACGGCCTGCACGGCCGACGCCGAGTCGGGCGCGGTCTTCGGGCCGGGCGGGAACTCGGATGCCCGCCAGGAGGGGCTGGTCAACGTCAACGTCTCGGACGTCGTCGTCAAGGTGCCGGTCTCCGTCGCGGCGAACATCTGCGACGTAGCCGTCAACGTCCTCGCGCAGCAGCGCAGAGGCGGGCCCGTGAGCTGCGACGCGGTCGCGGACTCGGACGCCTGAGGCCACCGGGGCCTCATGGGTCGGCCCACGCGCGCCGAGGCACGGACGCCTCGGCGCGCGTTGGCGCCACCCCGCCCGGACCGACGTCACGCTTGCGATCCGGTAGAAGCGAAAACCCCTGGGTATCTGGTGTATCCGTGTGTGGAATAGCTGCTCAGCACGGCTCGCCTGACCCGATCGACGGCGAGCGGATGCTCGAGGCGATGATCAGCCGCGGCCCCGACGACCAGGGATCGGTCGGTCCCGATGACGGCCTCGAGGGCGCCTGGCTGGGCCACCGCCGGCTCTCGATCGTCGACGTCGAAGGCGGTCACCAGCCGCTCGTCGGCGCCGGTGGCGACGTCTTCATGGTCGGCAACGGCGAGATCTACAACCACGAGGCGATCCGCGAGCGACTCCCCGACCACGTCTTTCGCACGCGCTCGGACAATGAGGTCGCCCTGCACCTGATCGAGCGCGACGGCCCGAAGGCCCTCGCCGACCTCAACGGCATGTACGCCTTCTGCCTCGCCGGGCGCGACGGGCGCTTCCTCGCCGCGCGCGACCCGATCGGGATCAAGCCGCTCTATTGGGCCACGAAGAACGGGCGCACCGTCCTCGGCTCCGAGATGGCGTCGTTCGCTCCCGAGCTTCGCGACGAGATCCACGCGTTCCCGCCCGGGCATTACTGGACCCCCGAGGAGGGCTTGGTCCGCTTCGCCGCCCCCGTCCCGCCCGACGCCGTCGCCGATTCCTCGCGCCGCGAGCCCGCCGAGCCGACCCGCGAGGACCTCGACGAGCTTCGTGAGGTCATCGTCGACGCGGTCGAGCGCCAGATGATGGGTGACGTCCCCGTCGGCGTGTTCCTCTCCGGCGGCCTCGACTCGAGCCTCGTCGCGGCGATCGCGCAGAACTATCTGGAGCGCCGCGGGATGACGCTCCAGACGTTCGCCGTCGGCCTCGAGGGCTCGCCCGACGTCCTCGCGGCCCGCGCCTGCGCCGAGGCGCTCGGGACCGAGCACCGCGAGCATCTCTACACGGCCGAGGAGGCGACCGCGAGCATGCCCGAGGTGATCGCGAAGATCGAGGCCTACGACCCCGCCCTCGTTCGCAGCGCGGTCCCCAACCTCATGCTCGCCAAGTTCACCTCGCAGTACGTCAAGGTCGTGCTGACCGGCGAGGGCGCCGACGAGCTGTTCGCGGGCTACGAGTACATGGTCGAGTTCCCCGACCCCGAGCCGCTCCACGCCGAGCTCGTCCGCAACGTCGAGGGCCTCCACAACCTCAATCTCCAGCGCTGCGACCGCGTGACGATGGCCCACAGCCTCGAGGCGCGGGTGCCGTTCCTCGACGCCGAGGTCGTCGCCCACGTGATGCGGCTGCCGGCCAGCTGGAAGGTCTACGGCAAGGACGTCCCGGAGAAGCGGCTGCTGCGCGCCGCGTTCGAGGGCTGGCTGCCCGATGAGCTGCTGTGGCGCGACAAGTCACAGTTCGGCGACGGCAGCGGCGCTGCCTCCGTCCTCACCGATCCGTTCACCGACTCGGTCACACAGGCCGACTTCGAGGCCGAATGCGCCTCGGTCGAGCCGCCGCTTCGCACGCGCGAGGAGGTCGCCTACTACCGGATCTTCCGCGAGCACCTCGGCGACGTTCAGCCGTCGCAGACCCTGGGCCGATTCGCGACCGCCTAGCGCGCGCGTGGATCGTCGCGGCTAGAGCAGGTCCTTCGCCCGCATCTCCTCGGTCGCGTCCTCGGATTTCTCGACCCCCTCGATCCCGAGCTTGCGCTTGACCGGGACGGTGCGCTCGAACTGGACGTCGCGATAGCCGACGACCTGCACGCTGTTTCCCCACGGGTCGTGGAAGTCGCGCCCGTCACGACCCTCGAGATCGAGGCCCTCGCGCTCGGCGGCTGCGGCGAACGCATCGAGGTCATCGACGACGAGACCGAAGTGACGGTGCTCATCCGGCGTGGTCGAGCCGCCCGCGGCGAGGGCGAGGAACTGATCGCCCATGTCGAGGAACGCCATCCGATCGCCGACCCGGCCGCGAAGCTCGAACTCGAACAGGCGCCCGTAGAAGTCGATCGCCTCGTCGAGGTCGCCGACCTCGAGTGCGATGTGGTTCATCCCGACGAGCTTGGGTCTCGGCGTCACTGCGCCCTCCGTTCGGTCGTGCTCTCCGCCTCCGTTGCTCGCCCGAGCGGCGCGAGCTCGGGGCGCTTCGCCGAGCGCCCGTCGCCCGACGAGCGCCCGCGCACCCGTCGCAGCACCCACGGCGCGAGGTGGCGCGCCGTCCAGGCCGCGTCCTCGGCCGCCCGGGCCAGCCGTGGCTTCGTCTCGGCGGGGGGCAGCGGCTCCGTCCAGATCGCCGTCGCGCCCGGAAGCTCGAGCGCCTCGGCCGCCGCCGCGGCGATCCGCTCGTGCCCGAGCGAGTTCGCGTGCAGGCGGTCCGGTGACCACAGGGCCGGATGCGCAACCCCCTCGCGCTCGAGCTCGATCAGCCGCGCGCCGGTGGCCGCGACGATCCTGCGGATCTCGGAGTTGAGCCGGCCGACCCGCTCGCGAACCCGAGCGCCGGCGACGCTGATCACGGCCGTCGGGTCGGGGTAGCTCATCATCAGGACCTCGGCGCCGGACTCGCGGAGCGCGGAGGCCATCGCCTCGAGATCGCCCGCGACCGCGTCGACGTCGACGCTCGGTCGCAGGATGTCGTTGAGCCCGCCGGCGACGCTCGCGAGGTCCGGGTCCATCGCCAGCGCCGGTTCGAGCTGCTCGGCGCGTATCTGACCGACCTTGCGACCACGGATCGCGAGGTTCGCGTAGAGCAGCTCGGGCTCGAGAACGGCGAGCTGCTCGGCGAGGCGATCGGCCCAGCCGCGCGGCTCGTCGGCGGTGCCGGGATACGGGTCGTCGAGGCCCTCGGTCGTCGAGTCGCCGAGCGCGACGTAGCGCTTGCGGGTCACCGTCCTAGGCGCGGCCGGTCCGCTCGCGCTGCCGGCCGAGCTCGCGCCGGGCGACCGACAGCTTGTGGACCTCGTCGGGTCCGTCGGCCAGGCGCAGGGTCCGCAGGTGCGCGTACATCAGCGCCAGCGGGAAGTCATCGGACACTCCGCCGCCGCCGTGCACCTGGATCGCTCGGTCGACGACCCGCAGCGCGATCTCGGGCACCGCGAACTTGATCCCCGAGATCTCGATCCGCGCCCGCTGGTTGCCGACGGTGTCCATCAGCCAGGCGGCCTTGAGGACGAGCAGCCGGGCCATCTCGATCTCGATCCGCGACTCGGCGATCCAGTCGCGGATGTTCGATCGCGTCGACACTGGCTTGCCGAAGGTGGTCCGCGCGTCGGCGCGCTCGCACATCAGCTCGAGCGCCCGCTCGGCCGCCCCGATCGCGCGCATGCAGTGGTGGATCCGCCCCGGCCCGAGCCGGGCCTGGGCGATCATGAACCCCTGACCCTCGCCGGCGATGATGTTCGACGCCGGAACCCGGGCGTCGGTGAAGCGCAGCTCGGCGTGACCCTCGGGGTCCTGGTAGCCGAACACCGGCAATCCGCGGACGATCTCGACGCCGGGCGTGTCGAGCGGGCAGAGGATCATCGACTGCTGTGCGTAGACGTCGGCGTCGGGGTCGGTCTTGCCCATGACGATCAGGATCCGGCAATTCGGATGGAGGGCGTTGGAGGTCCACCACTTGCGGCCGTTGAGGACGTACTCGTCGCCGTCGCGCTCGATCCGCATCCCGATCTGCGTCGCGTCGGAGGAGGCGACGTCGGGTTCGGTCATCGCGAAGGCGGAGCGGATCTCGCCCTCGAGCAGCGGCTCGAGCCAGTCGCGCTTCTGCTCGTCGGTGCCGAACTGGAACAGCACCTCCATGTTGCCGGTGTCGGGGGCCGAGCAGTTGCAGGCCTGAGAGGCGATCAGCGACCGCCCCATGATCTCGGCGAGCGGCGCGTAATCGACGTTGGTCAGCCCGGCTCCGTACTCCTCGTCGGGCAGGAACAGGTTCCAGAGGCCGCGGCTGCGGGCCTCCGCCTTGAGCTCCTCGAGCACCGGCGCGTGGTGGTGCGGGTCACCCGACTCGCGCATCTGCTCGACGTAGACGGCCTCGGCCGGCGCTACGCGCTCGGTCATGAACGACTCGAGCTGATCGCTCAGCGCCTGCGCTCTCTCGCTCGGTGCGAAATCCATCTCGGGTCCCTCTCCTCCGCCTTGTGCCTCGGCGATTATCCCGGCTGGCGCCGTCGAGCCGCGGCCCGGCCGCTGCGCCACCTACGCTTCGACGCGTGACCGGCCGCGAGGATCGTCGCGCAGGGACCGCCGACGCCGCCGAGCGCGAGTGGGCGGCCGCGCGCGGGATCGAGGACGACCGCGATCCGCTGCGCAACGGCGACGGGCCGCATCGCTCGCTCCGCCACCCGCTCGCCGACCGTCCGTCCGGCACCCGGCCGGCGGGAACTCTGACCGACGATTCGATCGTCCTGCCCGCCGACGACGGTGGGCCGCTGTCGAAGATCGCGGTGCGCCTCGGAGTCGCCCTGGGGCTCGTGGTCCTCGTCGCGATGGTCACCTGGTTCGGCCGCGACGGCTACGTGGACCCGGAGGGCGACGGCACGGTCAGCCTGCTCGACGCCTTCTACTACTCGACGGTCTCGATCACCACGACCGGTTACGGCGACATCAGGCCGGTCACCGACACGGCGCGTCTCGTGACGACGCTGATCGTGACTCCGGCGCGGATCCTGTTCCTGATCATCCTCGTCGGGACGACCTTGGAGATACTTGCCGAACGCGGGCGCCAGGCGTACCGCCTTTCCCGCTGGAGGAAGAACTTGCAGGACCACACCATCGTCTGCGGCTACGGCACGAAGGGCCGAAGCGCCGTCAAGACGCTGATCGACAAGGGCGTCGAGAAGTCGAAGATCGTCGTCATCGATCCAGACCCGGGCGCGCGAGCGCGCGCGGGCGCCGACGACCTGACGATCGTCGAGGGCAACTCGGAGACGCAGGAGGCACTGCGGGCGGCCGGCATCGAGCGCGCGAAGGGAGTCACCATCGCCGTCGATCGCGACGACACCGCCGTGCTGACCACCCTGACAGCGCGGGAGCTCAACCCGAAGGCGAAGATCGTGGCGTCGGTCCGCGAGGACGAGAACGTCCATCTGCTCCACCAGTCGGGCGCCGACGCGGTCGTAACGTCCTCGGGCGCGACCGGCCGGATGCTCGGGATGTCGATGAAGACCCCGGAGATCGTCAAGGTCGTCGAAGACATGCTCACCGTCGGCGGCGGCCTCGACATCACCGACCGCGAGGTGACCGAGAGCTCGGAGACCGCGGCGCCGCTTCCGACCCAGCGGGCGATCGCGCTCGCGGTGGTCCGCGACGGCGAGGTGATCGACTTCCACGACGACCGCTGTCGCAAGCTGCAACCGGGCGACCGCGTGATCGAGCTCTACGGGCACCGCAAGCGGCGCGAGAAGCCGGACGGGAGCTAGGCGGCCGAGCCCCCGGGGCGGGGTCGCGCGGCGGGCCTCCGGCCGCGCCCGATCGGTTGCGGTGGGGAACCATCGAGGGTTCAGATCGAGGTTGACGCTTGGCCGAAGCGTCAACCTCGAGGGCTGCCCCCGCCGCGCGCTACGCGCCGGCGTCGGCGGCCGGGGCGCGCTCGCCGTCGGCGCGCCGCGGACCCGGGATGCCGCGGAACCCGAACGCCTCGGACTCGCGACCGGCCTGGACGAACCAGCACTCGCCGCTCATCTCGCCCTCGAACAGGCGCACCACGGCCGCCGCAACGTCGGCCGGGTCGATGATCGGCACACCCTGCTCGACGAGCGACTCGCGGAAGCCGCTGAGGATCGCGGTCTCGGCGAACCCCGGGCAGACCGCGTTGACGCGGATCCCCTCGGCGGCGAGCGCCGGACCGAGCGAGCGCACGAGCCCGACGACCGCGTGCTTGTTCGCCGCGTAGAGCGGGTCGTAGGGGACAGCCGTCAGGCCCGCGAGCGAGGCGGTCGCGACGATCGCCCCTCCCCCGCGCTCGCGCAGTCGCGGGAGCGCGGAGTGGACACCGAACACGACCCCGTCGAGGTTGATGCCCATCACGCGGCGATAGCGCTCGACGTCGAACTCGGGGCCGATGCCCATCCCGCTCGCGACCCCGGCGTTCAGCATCACGAGGTCGGCGCCGCCGAGCCGCTCCTCGGCCCAGTCGAACATGGCCTCGTTGGCCTCGGGGTCCGAGACGTCGGCGTGGAAATACTCGCCGCCGAGCTCCGCGGCGATCCGCTCGCCGGCCTCGTCGTCGATGTCGACCAGCGCGATCCGCGCGCCGCGCTCGCGAAGCGCGCGTGCGCTCGCGGCGCCGAGCCCACCCGACCCGCCCGTGATCAGAGCGACGCGGCCGTCCAGCGACCCCTCGGACATCAGCGAACCTCGAGCACGATCTTGCCGAGCGCCTCACGGCGGTCGAGCGTGAGCAGGGCGTCGCGGGCCGAGTCGAGGCCGAACCGCGCGCCGACGACCGGACGCACGTGCCCGTCCGCGATCATCCGGTCGATCGCGTCGCCGGCCTCGCGCCAGAACCCCGGCTTCGCGAGCGCGTAGGCGCCCCAGCCCGCGCCGACGACCGACGTGTTGTTGAGCAACAGGCGGTTGACCTTGACCTCAGGGATCGAGCCCGCGGTGAAGCCGACCACGACCAGACGCCCACCCTCGCCGAGCGAGCGCAAGCTGTCGGTGAACCGATCGCCGCCGACCGGATCGATGACGACGTCGACGCCGCCGCCCGAGAGCTCCTTCGCCTCGTCCTTCCAGGCGCCGTCGGAGCGCACGACCTCGTCGGCGCCGGCCTCTCGGGCGACGCGCTCCTTCTCGTCGCTCGAGACGACCCCGATCACGCGCGCGCCGAGGCCCTTCGCCACCTGGATCGTCGCGGTGCCGACGCCGCCGGCCGCGCCGTGGACGAGCACGGTCTCGCCCTCGCTCAGCCCGCCGCGCGTCAGCAGTGAGAAGTAGGCGGTGTGGTAGTTGAGGACCAGTCCCGCGCCGTGCGCGGCGTCGAGCGCTTCGGGGAGCGCGAAGCACGCGAACGCCGGGGCGACCGCGACCTCCGCGAACCCGCCGAGGGCGCAGAACGCCGCGACCCGGTCGCCGGCCGAGACCGGCGCCCCGTCGGGAGCCGAGCGCACGACCCCTGACACCTCGCTGCCCGGCACGAAGGGTGTCGGCGGCTTGAGCTGATACTCCCCGCGCGTCTGCAGAAGCTCCGGAAACGAGACGCCCGCGGCCTCGACTTCGACGACGACGCCCTCGCCCGGCGTCAGCATGTGCGAGGCCTCGGGCTCGGCGAGATCCGTCGCGAGCTCGAGCGCCTCCTCGGGCCCGTCGGTGTTGACGATCTGGACCGCCCTCACGTCGCCTGCTCCGCGAGCGGCAGCTCCAACAGCCCGACCACGTCGGAATACATACCGCGCTTGATCGCCGCGAGTGTTCCGGGGCTGCGACCGGCGCTCGCCGCGGCGATCGCGACGGCTTCGGCGAGGACGCGGTCCTCATCGGTCGCGCGCTCGACGATCCCCGCCTCGGCCGCGTCGGTCCCGCCGTAGCGCTTCGCGGTGAGCATCGCCTCGTGGGCGGTGCGATTGGTGAGGCGCGCAGTGATGAGGCGGGACATGCCGCTCGTGAACGGAATGTTGATGTCGGCCTCGGGCAGGCACCAGAAGCCGCGGTCGGCGCGCATCACGCGCGCGTCGCAGGCCAGCGAGAGCATCGCGCCCGCGGCGAAGCAGTGTCCGTTGATCGCCGCGACGACCGGCCGCGGGAAGATCAGGACGCGGGCGAGCATCCGGCACACGCGCTCGGCGAGCTCCTGCGCGCCGCCCTCGGGCGCGGAGCCCATCCATTCGAGGTCGAGGCCGTTCGAGAAGAACTTCCCCTCGCCGGTGAGCACGAGGGCGGCCGCCCCCTCGGCGGCCTCGAGCTCGTCGAGCAGAGCCTCCAACTCGTCGAGCGTGTCCGGGTTGAAGCGGTTCTCCCCGCCTCGCATCGTCGCCACGGTCACGTCGCCGTCGCGCGTCTTGTCGAGCAAGCCGTCCTCCTGAGCCGTCGTGGGTCGCGAAACCCCTGGCTCCGCGTGCCGCCGGAGTATCTCGGAGCGACGCCCTCGTGGGCATTGCCCCTGACAACGTGGAAGCGGCGCCGCCACCCGGAGGGCAACGGCGCCGCTTTCAAAGCACTCGGCGCCCGGGGCGCCCTCCGATCGACCTAGCGGCGCATGGCGCCGCGGACGGCTCCGATCGCCTTGCTGGCCATGCCCGCCTTCGTCGCCGGCTGGCGCCGGGTGGTCGGCCTGCCCTGCCGCGGACGGGTGCCCCGCGAAGCGGTCGCGCCTCCGCGCAGCATCGACGTCGCCTTCCCCACCAGTCCACTGGCTCTACCTACCGGCATACCGGCCTCCCTCGATCTCGTGACTTGCGTCCTTGCCTAGGGCGCCTACCCCAAGGCTTGCCGGCGAAGCTATACTTGCGCTAGCAACTACTTCCCTCAACGCCGACTTAACACCGGACAGGTACGAGATGCCAGATCGAGCCGACAGCACCACGCAGACGACCGCGTCGACGCTCCCCGCAGCGAGCGCGCTCGGCCCGGTCGAACTGCTCGTCTCCGACCTCGGGCGGACGGTCGACTTTTACACCAGGGTCCTGGGGCTCGACGTCCACGGGCGCGCCGGCGACGTCGCCGCCCTGGGCAGCGGCGAGGACGACGTCCTGATCCTCCGCGAGCTCCCCGAGGCTAAGCCGCAGGGCGCCCACGCCGGTCTCTTCCATGTCGCCCTGCTCTACCCCTCGAGGCTCGAGCTCGCCCGCGTCGCGACCCGTATCGCGGAGTCCGAGACGCCGGTCTCGGGCCTCTCCGACCACGGCACCCACGAGGCGATCTACCTGAGCGATCCCGACGGGATCGGGCTCGAGCTCGCCGCCGACCGCCCGCGCTCGGAGTGGCCGGACCCGTTCTTCAGCGCCGGTCCCGCCCCGCTCGACACGCGCGGCCTGCTCGCGATGACCCGTGGCGAGACTGTCCCGGCGCGCGCCGAAGGCGTCCTCGTCGGCCACGTCCACCTCCACGTCGCCGACGTCGCCGAGGCGATGCGCTTCTACCGCGACGTGATCGGGTTCGAGGAGACCGCCGACCTCGGTCAGGCTGGATTCGTCGCCTTCGGCGGCTACCACCACCACGTCGCGTTCAACGTCTGGCGCGGCGAGGGCGTCCCCCCCGCCCCCGATGACGCGGTCGGGATGCACCACTTCACGCTCGAGCTGCCGAACGCCGGTGAGCTCGAGGCTCTCGAGGCGCGGATCGCCGACGCCGGCATCGAGGTCGAAGACGACGTCCGCGGCCGACTCGTCCGCGACCCCTCCGGGAACGCGCTGCTGATCGAATCCGCCGACGGTCCGCCCGCCGACGCCTGAGCGCTGATCCGGCCGGCCGCCGGTCACCGAGCTTTCACACGCTCGCCCCAATTCGTTCACAAGGGGATCGCGAGGCGTTCCTAGCGTCGCGACCCGGTTGGGGATCTGCGATGCAAAGGACGTGAGAGCACAGATGGAACCGAACGCGAGCGCCTCCGTCGGCCTCGAGGCCGAACTCGACTCGGAGGCCCCGCAGCGCGGCAAGCTCTCCGGCCACACCCGCCGCAACTTCATCGCCGGGATCGCCGCCGCCGGCGTCAGCACCGCGGCCACGGCCGTCGCCAATCGCGGCAACAGCCTGTTCGGTGAGAACGCGCTCGCCGCCGGGGGCGGCCGGAACGGCTTCGCGAGCTTCGAGGCGATCGCTCCGTCGCCGGACGACAGGTTCAACGTCCCGAAGGGCTACCGCGCCGACATCCTGATCTCCTGGAACGACACGTTCCGCGACGGGAACGGACAGGCCCTGCGCTACGGCTTCAACAACGACTTCCTCGCCTACTTCCCGATCGACGGGTCGAAGGAGGGGCTGATCTTCGTCAACCACGAATACCCCGACCCGTTCTTCCTCCACGGCTACAAGGGGTCGGGCGCCAAGACCGAGGCCCAGGTACAGGAGGAGAAGGACTCGGTAGGCAACGCGATCCTGCACGTCAAGCGGCGGCCCAACGGCGTCTACCGGATCGTCCAGGGCTCCGACTACAACCGCCGCGTCTACGGCGACCGGCCCGGGCTCACGTTCACCGGCCCGCTCGCCGGCACGACCGGCGTCGGCGACAGCGCCCGTGGTTCGCTCGGCAACTGCTCCGGCGGCATCACCCCGTGGGGCACGGCGCTGTCGTGCGAGGAGAACTACGAGGGCTACGGCCAGGACACGAGCGCGGGCGGCTACGGCTGGGACCAGTACGGCGGCCAGCCCGGCGACGAGGAGTACGACCCGGTCACCCATGCCAAGTACGGCTGGGTCTGCGAGCACGATCCGTTCGACCCGGACTCGACGGGCCGAAAGCACACCGCGCTCGGGCGCTTCCGCCATGAGAACACGGCCTTCCGCCACGAACCCGGCAAGAAGTTCGTGCTCTACATGGGTGACGACAAGACGAACGAGGGCGTCTACAAGTTCGTCTCCTCGCGCCGGTTCAAGCGTGGCGACCGTGCCAACAACCGCCGCATCCTGACCGAGGGCCAGCTCTACATCGCGCGCTGGGAGCCCGAGGGCCGGCGGCGCTTCGCGACGAAGGGCGACGTCGAGCCGATCACCGATACGGAGGGCACCGGCACCTGGGTCGAGGTCACCGACGAACAGCTGCGAGACACCGCAGCCCTGATTCGCGCGGCGGTCGGGACCGAGGAGTACAACACGCACTTCGCGACGAACCGGCCCGAGGACGTCGAGGTCGGGCCCGACGGCTCCGTCTACATCGCGCTGACCAACAACTCGACGGTCAACGACTCGCACGGATCGGTCCGCCGACTGCGCGAGGCGGGCAACGACCCCGAGGCGACGAGCTTTCGCTGGTCGGACTTCGCCGCGGGCGGCCCTCAGGATCAGGGCGGCGCCGGGTTCTCGAGCCCGGACAACCTGGTCTTCGACTCGGAGAACAACGTCTGGGTCGTCACCGACATCTCATCGTCGGCGCTCAACTCCGACAACGAGTACGGCTACCACGCCAACAACGCGATCTTCATGGTCCCGACGCGGGGCGAGAATCGCGGCGTGGCGTTCCGGTTCGCCAACGGCCCGGTCGAGGCAGAGTGCACCGGGCCCTACTTCTCCCCGGACGAGCGCTCGCTTTTCGTCAACATCCAGCACCCCGGCGAGCTGACCGCGGGCGAGGAGGACTCGGTGTTCGGGATCGAGCGCACCTACACCTCGTGGTGGCCCGAGGGCAATCGCACGGCCGAGGAGAACCCCTCGCTCCCGCACCCCTCGACGGTCGTGATCACGAAGGATCCGCGCGGCGAGGGTGAGCGGTCGATCCCGCCGGCCCGCCGGCGCGCCTAGCCGGGACCGAGGGCCGAGCCTTCCGGGGAGCTCCGGCGATTCGTCGCCTAGAGTGACCTGAGACGGCTCGGCCCGCGTAGGAAGACCGCAGCCACCACCGAGAGGAATCACGGGATGCCGAACATCGGACCGCTCGAGATCGCAATCGTCCTGATCATCGCGCTGATCGTCATCGGCCCGAAGAAGCTCCCGAGCTTCGGCCGCTCCGCCGGCAAGGGCCTGCGCGAGTTCAAGGACTCGGTGTCGGGGACCTCGGACAGCGATTCCGGCGCTTCGAGCGCCGGCCGCTCGGTTCGCGAGCTGCGCGAGGCGATCGTCCGCGACGACGATGACGACAACGACGCGGAGGAGCGCGACGCGCGCGAGCCCTCGCCCAGCCGCGACGCGGCGACGACGTCGCGCGAGCGCGAGCCGGTCTCCGCCTCGCCGAGCGGCGGCTCGGCCCCGACCGGCTCCTAGCGATCTGCCGTTCCGCCGAGCGCTCGGTCGAGCGCCCAGAGCAAAACGGCGATCAGCAGCCCCGCGACGGCCAGCAGGCCGATCGCCGCGCCGGCGAACGCCGCGTCGATCAGCCGTAGCTCGAGCGCGTCGATCCGGCTCGTGACGGCGAGCACGACCGTGATCGCGAACGCCAGTCCGAGGACCGCGAGCGCGCCGAGCGCGACCCGGCGCTCGAAGCGCCACCCGGTCGGAGCGACCGCGCCGTCGGACCAGGAAAGGCCCGCACCCGTCGCGACCGCGGCGCAGAACGCCCCCCAGCCCGTGGCCACCAGATAGGCGCCGGCGACGTCACTCGGGCGATGCCATCCGAGCGCGACCGTGGCGGCGCCGACGCCACCGGCGAACAGCGCCGCGGCGATCGCGAGCGGCCGCCGGGTCCCCGGTGCGGCGACGAGCAACGCGGCGACGCCCACCGCCATCGCGATCGTCGCGTGGCCGCTCGGGAAGCTGTTGTCGTAGAAGGCGGCCCCGAGCAGGTCGGGCCGTGGCAGGACGTAGCTCTTCAGCGCCTCGGTCGTGACGAGCGCGCCGATGAGAGCGGCCGCGGCGACCGCGCCGGCGGCGGGGCGGCGCCGGAGCGTCGCGACGGTCGCGATCGCGATCAGGGCGAGCGCGATCGAGGTGATGTCGATCGTGCCGAGCAACGCGTCGGCGGCCTGCTCGCCGCGGGCGCCCGCGAGACGGCGACCGTCGATCGCCGCGCCGTCGAGCCGCTGACCGGCCTCGGTGCGAACCAGCAGCCCGTAAAGGGCGGCGAGCATGACGACGCAGCCGGCCCAGAGACCCAGTAGGGGCCCGATGCTCGCCGCGCGCGGACCGCTCGCCGATCCGCTCACGCCGAGGCCTCCTGCGGTCGCGACGAGAACGCCCGGATCTGCGGCGAGAGAAGAACCAACGCGCTGCTCACGAGTGTGAACGTGCCGGAGGCGATGAGCAGCGCATCGCGCCCGATCAGATCGGTGACGGGTCCGGCGAGCGCGAGTCCGAGCGGCAGCAGTCCGAGCGAACCGAGGTAGTCGAGCGAGAAGACGCGACCGAGCAGCTCGTCGGGCACATCACGCTGGACCCCGGTGGTCCACAGCACCGTGAACACCTGCTCGCCGATCCCCGCGATGAAGAACACCGCCGCGATCGCCCACAGCGGCGCCGGACCGACGAGGAAGAACATCAGCACGCCCAGCGGCATGATCCCGATCAGCGCCCAGACCCCAGGCGACGACGGGCGGATCCGCGCGCACAGCGCCGCACCGACGATCGCGCCCGCCCCGAAGATGGCGAGCAGCACCCCGAAGCGCTCGATCCCGCCGAGCTCCTGCTCGCTGATCACCGGCAGCAGCACGTCGAGCGGTCCGATCAGGATCAACAGGTGACTCATCGCGAGCAGGATCACCGCTCCGATCCAGAAGCGCTCGCGAATCGCGCGCAGGCCGGCCAGTGCCTCGGTGATGGCGCCGGTGCGCTCCGCCGGACCGTCGGGCGCGCGCTCCTCGGCGACTCGACGCTCGCGGACGAACAACAGCGTCAGCAGGCTGAGCAGGAACGTCAGCGCGTCGAGGTACAGAGCGACGGACGGGCTGGCGGCGACGATCACCACTCCGGCGAGCGCGGGGCCGCCGAGCGCGGCGGCCTGGACCGAGAGCGCGCCGATCGAGTTGCCCGACTGGATCAGCTCGGCCGGCAGGATCCGAGGTACCAGGGAGAGGTAGGCCGGCCGGAAGAAGGCCTCGCCGCCACCGATCGCGAAGGTGAGCGCGGCGATCAGCGCGATCGGCGCCTCGCTCCCTGCGACCGCCACCCCGAGCGTGGCGATCGCCCGAACCGCGTCGGCGCCGATCATGACCCGGGTTCGCGGCAGCCGGTCGGCGAGGATCCCGCCGACGAGGACGAACAGGACAAGCGAGAGCGCCTTGCCGGCGAGGACGAGCCCGAGCTCGGCCGCTCCGCCCCCCGCCTCGACGATCAGCGCCGCGATCGCGACCGTGAACAGACCGTCCCCGACCGCGCTGATCGTCTGGCCGGCCCACAGCCAGCGGAAGTCACGATTTGCGAGAGCCCCGGGAGCGCGCACGGCGCATGATCTAATCGCCTCATGCGCGCAGTCACAGTCGAGAACGAACAGATCGTCGTCAGCGAGCACCCGGACCCGGAGCCCGGCACCGGCGAGGTTCTGATCCGCGTCGACTCGGCGGGCCTCAACGGCGCCGACATCATGCAGCGCGCCGGGCGCTACCCGGCGCCCCCGGGGTCACCGGCCGACATCCCCGGCCTCGAGCTGGCGGGTGAGGTCGTCGAATCCGGGCCCGAGCAGCGGCGCTTCGAGGTCGGCGATCGCGTGATGGGGATCGTCGGCGGCGGCGGTCAGGCCGAGCTCGCGGCCGTCCACGAGCGCCAGCTGATGCCGGTCCCCGCCGCGCTCGAGGGGCCGGCGGCGGGAGCCTTCCCGGAGGTCTTCACGACGGCCCACGACGCCGTCTTCACCCAGGGTGGCCTGAAGCCCGGCGAGCGCCTCTGCGTCCACGGCGCCGCCGGTGGCGTCGGCCTCGCCGCGATCCAGCTCGGCCGAGCAGCCGGCGCTTCGGTGACGGCGACCGTTCGAGACGAATCGCGTCGCGAGGCCGTGGCCGGGTTCGGCGCCGAGGTCCTGGCGCCCGAGGAGTTCGAGGACGCTGGTCCGTTCGACGTCATCCTCGAGCTCGTCGGCGCCCCGAACCTCGGCGCGAACCTCAAGGCGCTCGAGACCGGCGGGCGGATCTGCGTGATCGGCGTCGGCGGCGGCGCGAAGGGAGAGATCAACCTGCTCGCGCTGATGGGCAAGCGCGCGACGATCCGCGCCTCGACGCTGCGCGCCCGACCGCTCGAGGAGAAGGCGATGACGGCGCGGCTCGTCGAGCGCCAGGTGTTGCCGCTCGTCGAGTCGGGTCAGGTCGGCGTGCCGATCGACTCGACCTTCCCGCTCGCCGAGGCCGCGGACGCCTACGAGCGCTTCACCGGGGGCGGCAAGCTGGGGAAGATCGTCCTCGAGATGGGCTGAGGCGCCGGCTACATCGGGCTTTCATCCGGCCGCGAGATGATGTCCCGATGCGGGTCCTGCTGGTCGAGGACGACTCGAAGCTGGCCGAGCTGCTCCGCGGCGGCATGCGCGAGGAGGCGATCGTCGTCGATGTCGCCGCGAGCGGCGAGGACGCGCTGTGGATGGCTTCCTCGGTCGGCTACGAAGCGATCGTCCTCGACCTCATGCTGCCGGGCATAGACGGCCTCGAGACCTGTCGCCGTCTGCGAGCGGATGGGGTTCGTACCCCGATCCTGATCCTGACCGCACGTGACGCCGTTCGCGATCGCGTGGCCGGGCTCGACGAGGGCGCGGACGACTACCTGACGAAGCCATTCGCCTACGAGGAGCTTCTCGCTCGGGTCCGAGCTCTCGCGCGACGCGGTCCCGTCACCCGGGCAGTGCGCCTCACCGCCGGCGACCTCACGCTCGATCCAGCCTCCAGACGCGTGCTTCGCGGCGGCGAGGAGATCGAGCTCTCGGCGCGAGAGTTCACGGTCCTCGAGGCTCTGATCCGGCACCGGGGCCGGGTGCTGAGCCGGCAGGACCTCCTCGACAGCGCCTGGGACATGGCCTACGAGAACCGCTCGAACGTCGTCGACTCCTACATCCGCTTCCTACGCGCCAAGATCGACAAGCCGTTCGGGCGCAATGCGATCGAGACGGTCCGTGGCGCGGGTTACAGGCTGCGCGAGGACGGCGGTTGAGTCGCCTCCCGCTGCGCCTGCGAGTGACGCTCGGCTTCGCGGTCGCGATGGCACTCCTGCTCGGGGCGCTCGGGGCGTTCGTCCTGGTCCGATTCAGCGATCGCTTCGACGAGTCGATCGACGAGGCGCTCGGCACCCGTCTTGTCGACCTGGCGAATGCGGTCCGGACCGACCCATCCCGTCTGCGAGAGACATCGGGTAGCGCCCTCGCCGAACCGGAGGACGGCTACGCGCAGCTGCTGAACCGCCGCGGCGAGATCGTCGACTCGACCGCACAGCTCGGCGAGCAGGCCATCCTCTCTCCCGCGCAGGTCGACGAGGTACTCGATGGCTCCGCGGAGGTGACCGGCTTCGAGCGTCAGTCGCTGCCCGGGATCGAAGGTCCGTCGAGGGGTCTGGCGCGTCGCGTCGATGTCGAGGGTCGGGAGAGGGCGCTCGTGGTCGGTGTCTCCCTCGGCGACCGCGACGAGGCGGCCTCGGCGCTCGCCTACACCCTCGCGATCGGAGGCTTGGCGGCGCTGGCGCTCGCGTCGCTGGCTGGATATCTCGCCGCGGGAGCGGCGCTCAAGCCCGTCGAGGACATCCGGCGCCGCGCCGAATCGATCTCAGCGGAAGAGCTCGACGAACGCCTGCCCCTTCCGGCGGCCGAAGACGAGATCCGAGACCTGGGCCGGACGCTCAACACGATGCTCGATCGCCTGGCCGCGGGAATCGAGCGCGAGCGCTCATTCGTCGACGATGCGAGCCACGAGCTCCGGACGCCGCTCGCATTGCAAAAGACCGAGCTGGAACTGGCGTTGCGCTACGCGCGCGAGCCCGAGGACCTGCGGCGCGCGATCCGCTCGGCCATCGCCGAGGTCGACAGGCTCAGCCGGCTGGCCGAGGACATGCTCGTCGCGGCGAGGACGCGAGGCGGAGAGCTCAGCGTCGAGAGCGAGCCCGTCGATCTGGCCGAGCTGCTCGAGCGAATCCGGCTGCGCTTCGCCGCGCGAGCAGTCGATGAGCGGCGCCGACTGACCGTAGTCGCCCCCAACGACCTCGGCGTGCTGGCTGATCCCGTGAGACTCGGTCAAGCGCTGTCGAATCTCGTCGACAACGCGCTGCGCCACGGCTCGGGCGAGGTGGAGCTCAGTGCGGATCGTGAGATGACCGACGGAGCATCACGCGTCGTGATCAGAGTTCGTGATCGCGGCGAGGGGTTTCCGCATGGCTTCCGCGATCGTGCCTTCGAGCGCTTCAGCCAGGCCGACGAAGCCCGAGGCGATTCTGGAACGGGCCTCGGCCTCGCGATCGTCAGCGCGATCGCGCGCGCGCACGGAGGTTCGGCGGGGGCCGACAACCGACCCGGGGGTGGCGCGGAGACGTGGATCGCGATTCCCTCGTGACCGGCGGCCCCGGGCTTCACGGTCTTTTCATCGCGTCCGCGTAGAACCTCTCGCAACCGACCAGGGAGGCATCGATGAGCAAAACCAAGAAGCTGATCGCCGCCGGCGCGACCCTCGTGGTCCTTGCGGCCGGCGGCGTGGGAGTCGCGCTCGCCACCGGTGAGTCCGGCGAGGGCGACGAGACCGTGACGGGACCGGCAGCGAATAGGGCGACCGAGGCGGCGCTCTCGATCACCGGCGGCGGGACCGCCAACTCGGTCGAGCGCGATGACGAGAACGGCGCGACCTGGGAGGTGGAGGTCACTCGTGAGGACGGACAGACCGTCGACGTCAGGCTCGACGAGAACATGAACAAGGTCGTGGTCGAGGGCGACTCCGAGGACACCGCTGACTCGGAGGATCCGAGCGACGACTGACAGCGATTGCGGCGCCCGGCCCGGGAGGCCTGGCGCCGCACGAGGGCCTAGTAGAACGGCGTCTCGCGGTAGGCGCCCCAGACCTCCTGGAGCGCCTGGACGATCTCGCCCTCGGTCGCCGCGGCGCGTGCGCACGCGAGCAGCGGCTCCATCAGGTTGCGCCCGTCCTCGGCGGCGCGCTTCAGCTCGGCGATCGAGCGCTCGTAGGACTCGTTGTCGCGGTTGGCGCGTGAGGCCTCGACGCGGTTGATCTGCTTGCCCTCGAGCGTCGGATCGATCTTGAGGATCGGGGTCTCGTCTCCCCCGCCCTCGGTGAAGCGATTGAGGCCGACGACGACGCGCTCGCCGGAGTCGATCGCGACCTGGAGCTCGTAGGCGGCGTCGGCGATCTCGCGCTGCGGGAAGCCCTCCTTGACCGCCGCGACCATGCCGCCGAGGTCGTCGATGCGGCGGAAGTACTCGTACGCCGCGGCCTCCATCCGATCGGTCATCGCCTCGACGGCGTAGGAGCCGCCGAGCGGGTCGATCGTGTCGGCGACGCCCGTCTCGTGCGCGATCACCTGCTGGGTTCGAAGCGCGATCCGCACCGCTTCCTCGGTCGGCAGCGCGAGCGCCTCGTCGTAGGAGTTCGTGTGCAGCGACTGCGTGCCGCCGAGCACGCCGGCGAGCGCCTCGATCGTCGTGCGAATGATGTTGTTGAGCGGCTGCTGGGCGGTCAGCGAGACGCCTGCCGTCTGCGTGTGGAAGCGCATCAGCAGCGAGCGCTCGGACTTCGCGCCGTAGGTGTCGCGTAGCTCACGCGCCCAGATCCGGCGCGCGGCGCGGTACTTCGCGATCTCCTCGAAGAAGTCGATCTGGGCGTTGAAGAAGAACGACAGGCGGGGAGCGAACGCGTCGATGTCGAGGCCGCGCTCGATCGCCTGCTCGACGTAGGTGAAGCCGTCCTTGAGCGTGAACGCGAGCTCCTGCTGAGCGGTCGATCCCGCCTCGCGGATGTGGTAGCCGGAGATCGAGATCGGATGCCAGCGCGGCATCGTCTCCGTGCACCACTCGACCATGTCGCCGACGAGGCGCATCGCCGGGTCGATCGGGAAGCACCACTCCTTCTGGGCGATGTACTCCTTGAGGATGTCGGTCTGGATCGTCCCGCCAAGCTGCTCGGGCCGGACCCCCTTGCGCTCCGCCGCGACGACGTAGAAGGCGAGCATGATCGCGGCCGGGGCGTTGATCGTCATCGAGACGGTGACCTCGGAGAGGTCGATCCCGTCGAACAGAGTCTCCATGTCGTCGACGGTGTCGACCGCGACGCCCTCGCGGCCGACCTCGCCGAGCGAGAGGACGTTGTCGGAGTCGTGGCCCATCAGCGAGGGCATGTCGAACGCCGTCGACAGCCCGGTCTGGCCGTGGTCGATCAGGTAGCGGAAGCGCTTGTTCGTCTCCTCGGCGGTGCCGAAGCCGGCGAACTGGCGCATCGTCCACGTCCGCCCCCGGTACATCGATGGGTAGACCCCGCGCGTATATGGGAACTCGCCCGGGACCCCGATCTCGGCGGGATCCGGCAGGTCGGCCTCCGTGTAGAGCGGCTCGATCGGCTCGCCCGACAGGGTCTTGAAAGGCGCGTCGCGCTCCGGGGTGCGCTCGTACGCCTCGCGCCAGAGACGCATCTGCGCGCTCTCCCGGTCGATGTCTGGCGTGGACGACGTCATCTGAACGAGGGCGCAGGCGCCTGCGCCAAGCCTGAGTATCGCGGTTGGGACGGTCAAGCCTCGCCCGGAGCGGTCGATAGACGAGATGATGGACCGGCGAGGACCAAGCCGCCGCTCGACGACCGTACGTGCCGCGGCTCAGCTCGCCGTCGCGATCGTCGTCCTCGCGGTGGCGATCTTCGGTGCCTCGCTCGCCCAGCGCAACGCGGCGGAACGGTCGCTCGACGAAGCCGAGACCGCCGAGGAGATCCTCGTCGCGCATCTCGACATGGAGACAGGGCTGCGCGGTTATCTCCAGTTCGGTCGCGAGGGGTTCCTGCGCCCGTTCCTCGACGGCCGTGGGCGCTTCAACGAGGAGCTCGCGACGATCTCGGTCCTCGCCTCGGACAGCGAGCGCCTCGAGGCGAGCATCGACCGCCAGCGCCGGCTCTCCGAGCGCTGGCAGACCCTCGCTTCGGAGGCGATCACGCAGACCCGTGAGGACGGCGCCGGCTCGGCGACGATCTCGGGTGCGCTGCGGCGCAAGTCGATCATGGATCGGTTCAGGGCGGCCAACGCCGAGATGCGGGACATCGTCGGCGAGCGACGAGCCGCCGCCGCAGCTCAGGCGACGGCGATCTCGACGGGGCTCGTGGTCGTCATCGGGGCCCTGTTCGCAGCGTTCGGCTACCTGACCCTGATCAGGCCGGCCGGCCGGCGGGCGGCGTCCGCGGCCCGCGAGCGCGCCTACCTGCGCTCCCAGGAGGACCTCTCGAGCGCACTTCAGGTGATGCGCGACGAGCGCGAGGTCCAGGATCTCGTCCGCCGACATCTCGAGACCAACCTGCCCGATACGGACATCGTGGTCCTCAACCGCAACGCGAGCGAGAACCGGCTCGAGTCGGTGACACCCCTACCCGAGCGCTCCGGTCGTCCCGGGCCGCTGCAGGACGCCAAGCCCGAGTCCTGCCTCGCCGTCCGGCTGGGCCAGGAGGTGTCCGCGAGCGAGCGCAACTCGCTGTTGAGCTGCGAGCTCTGTGGGAAGGCTGCGAACTCCGTCTGCGCACCCTCGCTCGTCGGCGGGCGCGTCATCGGATCGGTCCTCGCCGTTTCGGACTCAGAGCTCGATGAGCCCGCCCGCCGGCGCCTGCGCCAGAGCGTCGAACAGTCCGCACCCGTCCTCGCGAACCTGCGCACGCTCGCGGTCGCCGAGACGCGCGCGGCGACCGACGGGCTGACGGGTCTCGCCAACAAGCGAAGCTGCATCGAGGCTCTTCGCCGGATGGTCGCTCAGGCCGGACGGACGGTCACGCCGCTCAGCGCGATCATCGCCGACATCGATCACTTCAAGCAGGTCAACGATCGCTTCGGTCACGACGTCGGAGACGAGGCGCTCTCGGCTGTGGCCCAGACGCTCGAGGCCGGGGTCCGAGCGAGCGATTTCGTCGGCCGCTACGGAGGCGAGGAGTTCCTGATCCTGCTGCCGGACACCGACCCGTCGGTCGCGGCGGGCGTCGCCGAGAAGCTGCGCCTCGCGATCACCCGCCTCGACATCCCGGCGCTCGGACCCTCGCTGAGCGCGAGCTTCGGCGTCGCCGCGATCCCGGACCACGCGAGCGAGGGCGACACCCTCGTGCGACACGCCGACCGCGCCCTCTACGCCGCCAAGCGCGGCGGCCGCAACAGGGTCGAGATCGCCGACCGCAGCAAGGGCGATGCGGGCGATGCGGGCGATGCCGAGGTCTCCGGGACCGAGCCGTCGGCGCATACGCGAAACGGTTCGACGTAGCGGGCCGCGCGCCACCGGCCTCCAACCCGGAGCGTGCCGACGCGTCGAGCCGATGAATGGATCGCGGGCGGCCGGGGTAGAGTGCGGCGAACGCAGAGGGAAGTAGCCCCAATCCGGCACCCGTCAGCACGGCGCGCAGCGCCCGGGACCGGAGCCCACCGACTACGGATGGGCGGTCAAACCTCCGACTGATTCCGTACCGAACCAGCCTGGAGGCTCCCGTTGTCTGATCCCATCGAAGCAACCGCACTCGTCTGGGGCGGGCTCGTCGCGTTCCTGATCGCGATGATCCTCGTCGACCTCAAGGTCGGCGCCGGGCGCGCCGGCCTCTCGCTGCGCCGCGCCGCGGTCTGGAGCGTCATCTGGATCGCCCTCTCCGTCGTATTCGGGATCGGGCTCTTCGTCTTCGCCGGCGGCGAGGCGGGCGAGACCTTCTTCGCCGGCTATGTGATGGAGAAGGCGTTGTCGCTCGACAACGTCTTCGTCTTCACCCTGATCTTCGCGGCCCTCGCGGTGCCGCGCGACAAGCAGCCGCGACTGCTCCTCTACGGCATCCTGATCGCCCTCGTCCTGCGGACGATCTTCATCTTCGCCGGCGCGAGCGCGCTCGAGAACTTCTCTTGGATCGCGTGGCCGTTCGCGGCGCTGCTGGCCTACACCGGCTACCGGATCCTGAGCCACGGTGACGCCGACGACCAGGGCGAGAAGATCGCCGAGCGCGTCAAGAAGCGGCTCCCGAACGCATCCGAGGGGGCGATCGCCCTGGGCGCGATCGCGTTCGCCGACGTCCTGTTCGCGATCGACTCCGTCCCCGCCGTCCTCGCGATCACGACCGACACGTTCATCGTCTTCTCGGCCAATGCCTTCGCGCTGCTCGGTCTGCGCGCGCTCTATTTCCTCGTCGAGGGTCTCGTGCAGCGGTTCCGCTACCTCCAGGCCGGCCTCGGCGTCCTGCTGATCGCGATCGCCGCCAAGCTCGTCTACACCGAGCTGACCGGCGAGAAGGTCCCGACCTGGCTCACGCTGGCGTCGATCGCAGTCGTGCTCGCAGTGTCGATCGGCGCCTCGCTGTGGGTCTCACGCGGGGGTGGCTCGAGCTCAGGCGACGAGGGCGACGAGGGCGACGATTCGAGCGATCCGGGCGGCTCGAAGGGCGAAGCGCGCGACGAGAACTCGAACGCAAGCCCCGACGACGAGGGGCCGAACCCCCCACGCACCGCCGGCGAGGGCGCGACCGCGAGCACCTGACGCTCTCGAGCGCTCGAGCGACGATCGGTCGCCACCTGCTGCCGTCGATCGTCGCTCGACGCGAGCGCCGACGCCTCAGCGGAGTTCGAGGAGCGAGCGGATGATCGCGACGGTCTCGGAGGGTCGGCGGGTGACGTCGTCCCAGGTGCGCCGCACGCCGCGATAGCCCGCGACGGCGAGGGCGGCGTCGCGGTCGAGGTCACGGCGACGCTGGAGCGCCTCGGTGTGCTGGCATCCGTCCGTCTCGACGTAGACGCGCTGCTCGCGCCAGAGAAAATCGATCTCGAGAACCCGGCCACCGATCGCCAGCGCGGCGTTGACGGCCGGACGCGGCAGGCCGGCGGCGACGACCAGGTCCAACAACCGTCGTTCGAGCTCCGAGCGCAGGAACTCGCCGGGCTCGGCGACCGCGATGATGCGTCGCAGCGTCGCGATCCCGCGCTTTCGCCCACAGGCGCCAGCCGCCTCAGTCGCGCGAAGTCGATGAGCTCGGCGCGGTTCGCGCGCGAGAACGCCGAGCGCACGTCGTCTTCACTGAGGATCCCGGCGAGGTCGATCAGCGTTCGCTCCACCGAGGCGCACGGGACCGAGTCCACGGGCTCGATGTCGAGCAGGTCGGCGTCGGTCATCCGGTGCGACTCGATCCCGGCGAGCCGTCCCCCGCGTCGCGACGGCGTGGCGACCTCGATCACGGAGCGGTTCGTCTGGCGGAACCCGTGCTGGCTGGCCGCGGTCCGGCCGAAGAGGCATGCATTTGGCCCGCACGCCTTCACGGCGGCCATCCGGCGCCCGGAACGCGAGAGGTCACGGCTTCCGACGACGAAGACCCCCGGGTAGACGCGATGCAGCCGCCCATCGCCCGCCCGCCGGCTCATCGACCGCTGCGGAACGCCGAGCGCGGCCATCTCGGCGAGGCAGAGCACCCCGTGGGCCGAGCCCGCGACCTCGGCGAGCAGCGCGTCGATCTCCGCGCGTCGCGTCGAGCGACGATCGGTCGCCACCTGCTGGCCGTTGATCGTCGCTCGATCCATGGCCGACGATGGTCGTCGCGGGCGGCGCGCGGGTGGCGCGCGGAATGTGCCGATCGGCGGGCGTCCTCGGTTCGGTAGGACCCTCTGCCGAGCTGCCACCGCCGGGTCGGTAGCGGCTCATATCCTCGGCCGGCGTGAGCGCCGGCCCTGAAACCGAGTCCGGCGCGCCCGCCGCTCCGGAAGCACGCGCCGAGCCCGGTGCGCCTCGCGTCAGCCCGGCGACGGCCGGTGCGATGGTCGTCGCCGGCGTCGTCTCGGTGCAGGTCGGATCGGCGGTGGCGGTCGGTCTCTTCGACGAGCTCGGGACGAGCGGCGTCGTCCTGGCGCGCGTGCTGTTCGCGGCGATCCTGCTCGTCGTCCTCTGGCGCCCGGCGCTGCGCGGGATCAGCCGCGCGACCTGGCGGGAGCTGACGGCCTTCGGCGTCTGCCTCGCGTCGATGAACCTGTGCATCTACGCGGCGTTCGACCGGATCCCGCTCGGGATCGGCGTGACGCTCGAATTCATCGGGCCGCTGACCGTCGCGATCATCGGCTCGCGCCGCATCCTCGACCTCGTCTGGGTCGGCCTCGCGATCACCGGGATCCTGCTGCTGGCGCCCGGAATCGGTGGGTCCCTCGATCCCGTCGGCGTCGCCTTCGCGCTCGCGGCCGGCGTCTTCTGGGGTGGCTACATCGTCACCTCGCAGCGCGTCGGCGCCATCCTCCCCGGAGGCGACGGGCTCGCCCTCGCGATGGTGATCGCCTCCCTGATCGCGCTCCCGTTCGGCATCGCCGACGCCGGGACCGCACTGCTCGAGCCGCACCTGCTCGCCGGCGGGATCGCGGTGGCGATCCTCAGCTCGGCGATCCCCTACTCGCTCGAGATCGAGGCCCTGCGGCGGATACCGCGCGGCACCTTCGGGGTCCTGATGAGCCTCGAGCCGGGAGTCGCGGCGCTCGCGGGCCTCGTGATCCTCGGTCAGGACCTCGCCCTGAGCGAGGTGATGGCGATCGCCGCCGTCGTCGCGGCGAGCGTCGGGGCACTGTCGACCGCCGGGTCACGCGCGCCTCCGGTCATCGAGGCCTGAAGCCGCTCGATCTCAGGACCCGGCATCCCCCCGGCTCTCACGGACCGGCTTCCAACCGGCACAGCGAAGGACCGGGAGCGGCGGATACTTCCTGTACCGGGCGTCGGTCTTCGAGAGCTCGCAGAGCGAGAAGCTCGACCCGCGCGTGTTGCGCACGACGCGCCGGTGGGCGCAACTCGCGCAGAGGCCTTCGGGGACTGACGCCATAGGGCGATTATCGCCTGTGATCCGGCCGCACTCCCCGCTCAGCCGCATTACTTCACTTCATATAGTCACGGGTCGCATGGCGACCCTTCGACGTCTCATGAGCTACCTGCGCCCGTATCGGCGCACGGTCATCTGGTCGCTCGTGTTCGCCTGGGGCGCGATGGGGATGACCGTTCTGATCCCGTTCCTCGTCGGTCAGACGGTCGACCGGATCCAGGGTGCCGACGCCGCCGACGAGGCCGTCGTCGTCTGGCCGCTCGCCCTCGCGATCGTCGGCGCCGGAATCCTGCGCCTCGGCCTGACCGTCGTCCGGCGGCTGATCGCGGGCAAGGTCTCCGTCGACGTCGAGCGCGACCTGCGCGGCGACATGTACGCGCACCTCCAGAAGCTCGAGCTCGGGTTCTTCGACAGCCAGCAGACTGGCCAGCTGATGAGTCGTGCGACCGTCGATCTCCAGTCCGTGCGCTTCTTCCTCGGCTACGGGCTGATCTTCCTCACGCAGAACATCCTCACGCTCGTCCTCGCGGCCGCCGTGATGATCGTGATCTCACCGTGGCTCGCGTTTCTCGCGCTGATCCCGGTGCCGTTCGTGATCTACGCCGCGACCCGGTTCAACCGCGTATCGCGCCCGGCGCTGCGCGAGGTCCAGCAGCGGATGGCCGATGTATCGGCCGAGGCCGAGGAGTCCGTTTCGGGGATCCGGATCGTCAAGGCCTTCGCGCGCGAGGACCACATGCTCGGACGCTTCCGCTCCAAGGTCGGCTGGCTGTTCGACCAGGCCCTCTTCTCGACTCGTCTGCGCGCGTTCTACTCGCCGCTGCTCGGGTTCCTGCCGAGCCTCGGGCTCGCCGTCGTCCTGTTCGTCGGCGGCCGCGAGGTCGTCGAGGGCCGACTCTCGCTCGGCGATTTCACCGCCTTCTACACCTACCTCGTGATGCTGGTCGGGCCGATGCGGATGATCGGCGTGTCCCTCGCGATGGCTCAGCGCGCGGTCGCATCCGGCGACCGGATGTTCGAGATCCTCGACCGCGAACCGACGATCGAGTCGAAACCGGGGGCCGGACCGCTCCCCGACGGCCCGGGGGTGGTCGAGCTGCGCGACGTCGAGCTGACCTACACGGGCGGCACCGACCCCGCGCTCGCCGACGTCGACCTGCGCGTCGAGGGCGGAAGCACGATCGCGCTGGTCGGACCGACCGGATCGGGCAAGACGAGTCTCGTCGCGCTGCTCGCCCGGCTCTACGACCCCGACCGCGGGGTGGTCGCGATCGACGGCGCCGACGTACGCGACGTCGACCTCGAGGCGCTCCGGGCCGAGGTCGCGATCGTCGCCGACGAGAGCTTCCTGTTCAGCGCGACGATCGCCGAGAACATCGCCTACGGAAAGCCCGGCGCCACACAGGCCGAGATCGGGGCGGCGGCGCGGCGCGCCCAGGCGCACGGGTTCGTCGCCGAGCTGCCCGAGGGCTACGACACGCTGGTCGGCGAGCGCGGCCTGACGCTCTCGGGCGGCCAGCGCCAGCGGGTCGCGATCGCTCGCGCCCTGATCGCCGAACCGCGGATCCTGATCCTCGACGACGCCACCTCGTCGGTCGACGCGACGACGGAGGCGCTGATCAAGCGGGGACTCGAGGAGGTGATGGCGGGACGGACGACGTTCATCGTCGCCCACCGCCTGTCGACGATCTCGCTCGCCGATGAGATCGTCGTCATGGACGCGGGCCGGATCGTCGATCGCGGCACGCACGAGGAGCTGCTCGAGAGCTCGGAGCTCTACGGCGAGATCGCCGAGTTCGGGGTCGAGACCGTCGCTCCGAAGCAGGCCTGCTCCCCCGACGAGGCCTACGCGCGGCTGTGACCGGCGCCTGGCGGAGGTTCGTCGCGGTGCTGCGGATCATCCGCGGGACCGACCAGCGCGGCCGCAAGCTGCGCTGGCTGATCGGCCTGCTCGCGCCCTACAAGGGCCGTGTCGCACTGACGGTCGTCGCACTGCTGATCGCGACCGCGGCGGCGCTCGCTCCGCCATACCTGGCCGGCCGCGCCATCGACGACGGGATCGTCGCCGGCGACGAGACCGCGCTGCTGATCATCGTCGGGGTCTATCTGGCGTCGGTGACGATCCTCTGGGGCGCGACCTACGTCCAGACCTACCTCGTCGGCTGGATCGGCCAGCGCGCGCTGGCGACGCTTCGCGAGCGGATCTACGCCCACCTGCAGGCGCAGTCGATCGGCTTCTTCACGCGCCGCAAGCCGGGGGTCCTGATCTCTCGCATGACCAACGACGTCCAGGCGCTCGACAGCCTCGTCACCGACGGGATCGTGACCCTGTTCTCTGGCGTCCTGACGCTGCTCGGCGTCGTCGTGATCCTGCTGGTCCTCGATCCGCTGCTGGCCGCGATCACGTTCGTGACCTTCCCGGTCCTCGCGATCGGGAGCGTGATCTTCAGGATCGCCTCGACCGGCGCCTATCGGCTGACCCGTGAGCGAATCGCGGACATCACGGCCTATCTGCAGGAGTCGCTGTCCGGGGTGCGGGTGATCCGCTCGTTCGGGTCCGAGTCGCGCCACGTCGCGCGGATGGATGAGCTCAACGCGCTCAACCAGCAGGCCAACATGACGACCGTCTACCTCAACGCCGCCTACTTCCCCGCGGTCGAGCTGCTGTCGGCGATCGGCACCGGGGCGATCCTGCTGTTCGGCGGCTATGAGGTCACCCAGGGGAACATCGAGATCGGCGTCCTCGTCGCCTTCATCGGATATCTGCAGCAATTCTTCGACCCGATCCAGCAGATCTCGCAGCTCTACACGACCTACCAGCAGGGGATGGCCGCGCTCGACAAGATCTTCGACCTGCTCGACACCGAACCGGACATGGTCGACAAGCCCGGCGCGATCGACCCCGGCGAGCTCCGTGGCGAGATCGAGCTGCGCGGCGTCTGGTTCTCCTACGCCCCGCCGGGTGGCGAGTCCGGCAGGCGCGAGTCGATCGACGAGGACGTCGGGCTCGCTGCCGCGGGCGACACGGGCGTCGGCGACCCCGAGGCCGAGTTCGCGGAGCTCGACACCGAACCCGGCTGGGCGCTCGAGGGGGTCGACCTCGAGATCCCCGCGGGGCAGACCGTCGCGCTCGTCGGCGAGACGGGCGCCGGCAAGTCGACCCTGGCGAAGCTCGTCGCCCGCTTCTACGACCCGCAGAGCGGCACGGTCTCGGTCGATGGGATCGACCTGCGCGACCTGCGCTCGTCGTGCCTGCGAAGCCAGCTCGGGATCGTCCCGCAGGAGAGCTTCCTGTTCTCCGGCACGATCGCCGAGAACATCGCCTTCGGCCGGCCCGACGCCTCGCCGGAGCAGATTCGCGCCGCCGCCGAGACGGTCGGCGCCGACGTCTTCGTCGACCGGCTCGACAGGGGCTTCGACACCGAGATCGGCGAGCGCGGCATCCAGCTCTCGGCCGGGCAGCGCCAGCTGATCGCCTTCGCCCGGGCGCTGATCGCCGAGCCGCGGATCCTGATCCTCGACGAGGCCACGTCGAACGTCGACGTGCGCACCGAGCGCACGATCGAGCGCGGCCTCGAGCGCCTGCTCCATGGCCGCACGGCGATCGTCATCGCGCATCGCCTCTCGACGATCCGCCGCGCCGGCAAGATCGTGGTGCTCGAGAACGGCCACGTCCACGAGTCCGGTACGCACGACGAGTTGGTCGAGCTCGGCGGTCGCTACGCGGAGCTCTACGGCAGTTGGCGCGCCAGCGGAGCCGCCGCGTAGGCCGTCGCCGGGCGCTCGGGCGCCCGCTCTAGGGGCTGATTCCGCCCGAACCCGTGCCCGAACCGCCGCCGCTCGTGCCGCCCTCGCCGCCGGTGCCGATGCCGCCTCCGCCGGTACCCCCGCCGGTGTCGGTCTCGGGATCGGTCGGCTCGGTCGGCTCGACGGGTGCGACCTCCTCGGGCACCGGCGCGACCGGAGCCTCCGGGGTGGTGGCCTGCTCGACCGCTTCGCCGAGGTCCGTCGGCTCGGTCGTCGGCTCGGCCGGCACGACCGCTGCCGCGTCGGCGCCGACGTCGGAGGCACCGATCGCCGCGTCGCCCTCGGCGCAGTCGCCGAAGCCGTACTCCTCGGCGGCGCGCTGAGCGTCGGCCTGGGCCGCCTCGACGTCGGCCTGCGCGGTCTCGATCGTCGCGTCGTCGCCGTTGCCGAGCCCGAGCTCGAGGTCGCCGAGCGCCTGGCCCTGAGCATCGAGCGCGTCGAGGTAATCCTGGAGCGTGTCGCGGTTCTCGCGTGGCTGGTCGAGGCGGTCGATCTGGCTGAGCTGAGCGTCGATCAGTCCGGCCTCCGTCGCGACGTCCTCGGCGCTCGGGTCATCCGAATCCGACCCGGCAGCGAGCCCGGCGATCTCGACCTGCGTGTCCGAGCAGATCGCGTCCGCCTCGTCGATGAACTGACCGAGCTCGCCCGTCGCCCCGGTGCCGCCGGTGCCGCCGGTCGGTCCGGTCGTTCCGGCCGTCTCCGGGCCGCCACCGTCGTCTGACGAACCGCCGCTCGCGGCGACCGCGATGCCGATCCCGAGGATCGCGATCGCGAGCGCGCCGAGCGCGATCAGCCTTCTGCGCATGAACGGGTCCATCTTCAGACGCCACGGTAGTGGTCGCGGCGGTCAAGTGCCTGCGTACCACCGTGATCCGAGAGCTGCGCCCCAGGGACTCGAACCCCGACTACCTCGTCCAGAGCGAGGCGTGCTGCCATTACACCAGGGCGCAGAGCAGGGCCGTGAGGATAGCCCGCGACCCGCGAGCGCTGCGTCTCGTGAACCCTAGGAGACCGAGTCGAGCTCCGTGTCCGCGTCGGCGAGCACCTCGCGCTGATCGGCGAGCTCGACGGCGTCCTCCATCAGCCGTCTGGCGTGGACCATGTCCTCCGAGCGCCCGACGGTCAGCGCGCCCTGCAGCCGACCCGAACCGACGTAGAACGCGCTCCACTCGCCGGCGTCGCGGTCGCCGCGGAAGATCACCTCGTCCCAGCTCTCGGCGGGCCCCACGTACTCGATCCCGGCCCAGTCGGCGAGGTCGGAGAAGAAGTAGGGGATCTCGCGATAGGCGCCGGTCTCGCCGAGCATCGCCCTGGCGACGTGCATCCCCTGTTGGAAGGCGACGTCCCAGTGCTCGACCCGCAGCCGCCGCCCGTGGAGCTCCGAGTGCCACGAGCACACGTCGCCGGCGGCCCAGACGTCGGCGGCCGAGGTGCGGAGGTTCGCGTCGCAGACGATCCCGTCATCGACCTCGAGGCCCGCTCGCTGGGCGAGCATCACGTCGGGTACCACTCCCGAGCCGACGACGACCATGTCGCCCTCGACCGTCTTGCCGGACTCGGTCACGACCGCGGTCGCCGCCGAGTCGCCCTCGAAGGCGCTGACGGTCTCGCCGCCGTGGAGCTCGATGCCCTTCGATGCCAGCAACTCGTGGAACCACGAGCCGGCCTCGTCGCCGAACGAGTTCGAGAGCGCGATCTCCTCGGTCATGACGAGAGCGCACTGCTTGCCCATCTCGGTCAGCGACGCCGCGACCTCGGTCGCGATGTAGCTGCCGCCGACGAGCACTACGCGCTCGGCCGCCGCCGCCGCCTCGCGGATCGCGTCGGAGTTGCCGAACGCGCGTAGGTAGTGGATCCCGTCGAGAGCGGCGCCGTCGAGGCGCAGCAGGTTGACGTTCGCGCCGGTGGCGATCAGCGCCTGCTCGTAGGCGACCTCCACCCCGCCCTGGAGCTTGGCGACCTTCGCCTCGGGGTCGAGCGACATGACGTTCGTCTTCGTCAGCAGCTCGACGTCGTTGTCGGCGTACCAGTCGCGCTCGTTGACGAACGCGTCCTCGCGTGTGGCCTCGCCGCGCAGGTACTCCTTCGAGAGCGGCGGGCGCTCATAGGGCGGGTCCGGCTCGCGCCCGGCGAGCAGGATCGAACCGTCGGCGCCCTTCTTGCGGAGCTCGGCGGCGCACTGCGCGGAGGCCTGGCCACCGCCGATCAGGAGATGCTGGACCTTGCGTTCTGGCATGTGCGGAAAAGTGCCCCGCCGAGCCGCCCGGGTAAACCCGGCCCTCGACTAGCCCTGATCGTCGGCGCCGCGATCCGCCGCGAAGTACGCGGTCAGGTCCTCCTCGAGGTTCGGGTCGAGGACCGCGAGGATCTCGTCGCCGGGCTCGAGGACGGTGTCGGGGCCCGGCACGAAGCCCGAATCCTCGCGCAGGACCGAGATCAGGAGGCTGCCCTCGGGCATCTCGAGATCGGCGACGCGCTTGCCCGCGGCGCGGGAGTCCTCGGGCAGGAGCAGCTCGATGATCTCGAGCCGCTGCTCAGGCAGATCGAGCAGGTGGACGAGGCCGTACTCGGGCACCTCGTGCTCGATCAGCCGCAGGATCAGGTCGGTCGCCGACACCGTCGGCTTGACCCCGAGCAGCTCGAAGTGCTCACGGTTACGTGGGTTGTTCGCGCGGGCGATGATCCTGTCGACGAGGTACTTCTCCTTCGCGACCTGGCAGATCAGCATGTTGTCCTCGTCGTCGCCGGTCACGGCGATCACGAGATCGGCGCGCGAGATCCCGGCGCGCTCGAGCACCCAGAGCTCGGTCGCATCGCCGTACTGGACGTTGTGCTCGAGCTCCTGCTCGACGGTCAGGTAGCGATCGCGATCGGCCTCGATCAGCGTCACCTCGTTGCCCTTGTCGAGCAGCTCGCGAGCCAGGTTCCAGCCGACCTTGCCGGCGCCGATGATCAGGACGTACACCGGCTACTCCCCTCCGCCGCCGTTCCGCGACGCGGCGTTCTCGATCGCGGCGCGGATGTGCGATTCGGCCATCTCGATCGCGACCTTGGTCGGGCAGATCGTCTGCATCCCCTGGCGCTCGTACCACTCGGCCCGGTAGGGGTCGAGAACACGGGCGATCACGGTCGGGACGTCGAACCGGCGTTTGGCTATCTGGGCGATGACGATGTTCGTGTTGTCGCCGTCGGTCGCGGCGAAGAAGACGTCGGCGCCCTCGATCCCGGCGGCCTTGAGCGCCTCGACCTCGAGGCCGGTTCCGACCGTGAAGCGACCGCCCGAGTCCTCCCACGAGTCGTCCATGCCGATCTCGAGCCGCGCGTGGGACTCGGGGTCCTCGTCGAGGCATGACACGTCGTGGCCTTCGCGGATCATTGTCCGCGCCAGCGACGAGCCGACGCGCCCAGCTCCGACGATCAGGATGAACACGGCGGCGATGCTACCCCGCGGAGCGCGCCGGGGCCTCCCCCGCCCCGCCGCCCGGCCGGGCCTGCGCCGGACCGCCGTTCGGATCCGCGCCGGCGCCGTCGGCTCCGAGCGCCACCGCCTCGCCCGGATCCGGCGGCGCGGTCAGGATCACGCGGCACGGCGCGCGGCGCAGCACGTACTCGGTGACCGGCCCGATCTCGTCCGGGCGCGAGCCGCCGATCCCGCCCAGGATCGCCCCGCCACGGATCTTCGACGGCGGCTCGGCGCCCATCACGATCACCTCGACGTCGCGCTGGCGTGCCGTCTCGACGATTCCCTGCCCGACCGCGCGGGCACGGACGAACGAGGTCGCGACCTCGACCCCCTCGTACTCGTCGCCGACCTCCTGCGCACGCTCCATCGCCGCGTTCGCGCGCGCCATCCGCGCTTCCGGGGGCCGCGACTCGAGCGGCACCGTGAGCGGCAGCTCCATCACGTAGACGACCTCGAGCCGCGGCGGTGGGCCGCCGCGGGACCGGTCGCTGGCGGCCGCGACGCGGCCGGCCGTCGAGACGATCTGATCGTCGAGCGTGGTGCCGAAGATCGGGACGAGGATGTCGCCGTACTCGGCCTCGATCTCGCGCTTGTGGAGAGCCTCCTCGGGCACGTCGAGGCGCTCGAAGACACTGACGCCCTCGAAGACCCGGCGATAGACCACGTAGCCGACGAGGCCGAAGATCATCCAGCCGCCGCCGAGATAGCGCGCGCCCTCGTGGAAGACGAGGACGCTGGCGAACGCGAGCAACATCAGGACGGCCCCGATCAACGCCGGCAGCGGCAGCTCGACGCCGCGGATCCGCACGTCGCCCGGAATTCGGAACACCCGCCGCGCCCTGGGCCGGGTTCGGCGGAGCTGGAGCACCGAGAGGTGCGCGATCGCGAACGCGAGCGTCACCCCGAACGCGTAGGCGCCGGCGAGGAAATCGAGGTCGCGTGGCAGCGCCAGCGCGATCGCCATGACCGTCGCGATCAGGATCGCGATGTGCGGGGTCGAGCGCGCCTGGTTCAGCTTGCCGAGCCAGCTCGGTATCTGGCGATGGGTGGCGAGGGTGTAGACGTGGCGGGAGAGCCCCAGCATCGCCGTCGCCGCGGCGCCGCAGAGCACGATCGGCGCCGTGACCACGACCAGCGCCTGCATCACCGTCGACAACCACTCGGGAGTGAAGTTCATGACCACGCCGAGCACGGGCGCGTCGATGTAGGTGCTCCCGAGCTCGGTCTGCGGCCCCGACCCGGTCATCACGACCGGCACCGCCATCAGCGCGATCACCGAGACGCTTGCGTAGAGCAGCGGTACGAGCGCCGAGCCGGCCGTCAGCGTGCGGCGGAGGCCGAGCCCCTTCCAGCGGAAGTCGGGTGCGAGATCGGCGGCGACCTCGATCCCCGCGAAGGCGACCATCGCGACGGTGAGCGCGAACGCTAGGTCGGGCAGAGTCGGCGATCCGAACGAGTCGAACGGATCGAACTGGGCGGTCAGCGCGCTCGTGTCGAAGACGACGAACGCGCCGACGATCACGATCGTGAGCTGGACGAGCAGATCGGCGAAGCCGAAGGCGAGGACGAGCCGGGGGCGGCGGCGCCCGGCGGCCCCGGATATCCCCACGGCCGCGACGGCGCCGATGACGAGGAGCGCGACGACGAGACCCCCGACCTCCCCGTCGAGCCCGGACCAGATCGGCTCGAGGTAGTGCGGGACGGTGATCGCGGCGATCGCGATCACGATGATGTAGTCGATCAGCAGCGCCCACCCGGCGACGAACGAGACGAGCTCGTTGAACGCATAGCGCGCGAACGTCGAGGAGCCGCCGCGCTCGGGGAACATCGACGCCGCCTCCGAGTACGAGAGCGTCGCGAGGATGAACAGCAGGCCGGCGCCGAGGAAGACCAACGGCGTCAGGCCGAGCCCGCGCTCGGCCACGACGCCGAGCGCGAAGTAGATCGAGAAGCCGACGGTCGAGAGGACGATGCCGGCGATCAGCGAGACGCCACCGAGCCGCTTCACGGGTTCGCGTCGCTTATCCGTATCGCGAGATAGAGCCGCCCGGCGCCGAGCAACGTGAAGACGACGCCGATCAGGAAGCCGGCCGAGGAGACACCGCCGCCGTTGGCGAGCGTGACGATCACGATCGTGATCCCGAACAGGCAGATCAGGCCGCTGAACAGCTTGGTCACGCCGCGGTAGACCTCGTCGGGCGGCGGTCGCTTGGCGGGGCTCATGGCGTCACCGGCTCCACCGGGGACTCGATCGCCGGGGTCGAGCCCTTGACCGGGTGCGGCGTCTCGGAGCGCTCGTTCGGCGAGGTCGAGACGATCACCCAGCACGGGCGCTTGGCGAGCACCGTCTGCAGGGTCTTGTTGTAGAGCGGCTGGCCGTCGCGGTGGCGGAGCTGCATGACGATCGCCGCCGCCTTCAGCTTCTTCGCCTTGACGATGATCGCCTTCGCCTCACCGCCGGGCCGGACGCGCTGGATCTGCCCTGTGACGCGGACGCCCGCGGCGAGCTTCGCGCGCTCGATCTTGCGGCGCGCGATCCGGACCTGATCGTCCATCGGCTCGTCGAGCGCCATGTATGTCGGGACCTCGATCAACGAGATGACGTGGATCGCCCGCCGCCCCGGCGCCGCGAGCGCCTTGGCGGTCGCGATGTGCTCGTCGGAGAACGGCTGGCCGGGCTCGAAGGCGACCAGCACGGACTTGTACTCGACCTCCTCGACCCCGAGCGGCGTGAGCGAGGCGACCTTGACGGTCTCGGTCAGCGGCAGTCCCTGGTTGCGGCGATAGAGGACGTAGAACGCGGTGCCGGCGAGCATCCAGCCGCCGCCGGTCACGAGGATCACCGGGTCGAGCGCCATCGCGACGACGAACGCCCCGAACGTGGCGAGCCCTCCGATCACGGCGAGCAGGGGTACGTGGACACCGCGGATCCTGACGTTGAAGGGCGAGTGCCAGAGCTGGTTGCCGTCCGGGTCTCGCCGCCGCCCGGCGAGCGGCTGGAGCTTTCTGAGCCGGATCACCGAGACGTGCGCAACGGTGAACGAGAGCGTCGCGCCGAAGGCGTAGATCGCGCCCAGGAAAGTCGTCTCGCCGGGAAGCATCACGACCATCGCGACGACCGAGAAGACGATGATCGCGACGTAGGGCGTCTTGAAGCGCGGATGGACCTGTCGCAGGATCTCGGGCAGCTGGCGGTGCTGGCCCATCGAGAACGTGAGCCGCGAGAGCCCGATCAGCGCCGCGTTCGTCGCGATCAGCAGGATGACCGCGGCGAGGATCCCGACGTAGACCTCGAGCACGCTCGTCAGCCCGGCGCTGAGGCCGAGGTTCTCGACGATCCCGAGCACCGGGTCGTCGGCGAACGTCGTGCCGAGCTCGGTCGTGAACTCACCGTTCGGGCCCTGGGAGACCGGCATCGCCGACAGCGCGATCATCGGCAGCAGCGCGTAGAGCCCGACGACGGCGATCACGACCGCTCCGGTTCCGCGCGGGATCGTCTTCCAGGAGGTCTTCGCCTCCTCGGACATGTTCGAGATCGTCTCGATGCCGGTGTAGGCGACCATCCCGACGGCGATGCCGAGCGCGAAGTCGCCCCAGGTCGGAACGGAGCCGAAGTCGACCTGCGAGACGAGCAGGTCGGGGTTGAAGACGATGAACAGGCCGATCGCGACGAGCACGATCTGGGTCAGCAGGTCGGCGATCGCGAGGACGAAGTTGAGCTTCGCCGACTCTTCTGTGCCCTTCACATTGAGCGCGGCCAGAGCGACGATCAGGCCGATCCCGAAGATGACGTCGCCCGGTCCGTAGCCGAGCGGCTCCCAGAACACCGCGAGGTAGTGCGGGACGAAGAAGGCCGAGATCGCGACCGTGACGATGTAGGTCAGCATCTGCGCCCAGGCGGCGAAGAACGACGCGGCCTCGTTGAACGCGTGGCGGGCGAAGCTCGACGAGCCGCCCGCCTCGGGGTAGAGGACCGTCGCCTCGACGTAGCTCGCCGCCGTGAAGGCGAAGATGATCCCCGAGATGATGAATGTGACCGGGGTCAGCCCGAGCGCGTAGAGGGCGACCAGTCCGAGGGCGTAATAGATCGACGAGCCGACGTTTCCGTAGGCGGCCGAGAAGAGCGCTCCGGTGCCGTGCACCCGGCGCAGCGCCTGCTCACGCGGATGCCGTTCTGCCACGAGATTCGATGTTACGCCGATCGGTTGCGGGCAACCCCGCGACGGCGCCGCTGTCTGGGGCTACTTCGCCAAAAAGGTGATGCCGTCGAGGGACATCCCGTAGTAGGCGTAATCCTGCTGGGGCATGTTGACGTCGCCGTTCGGCTCGATCGTCACCTCCGCCTGCCGATCGCAGTCCTCCTCGCACGACGGGTTGGGCTCGCTGATCGTTACGAACTGGAGCTGCTTCGGCGGCCGATAGGCGGGCGGCAGGATGAAGATCCGGCTGCCGCCGGAGGCGATCGAGGTCTTTACGGCCCCGCTGAGGTGGACCTCGCCGAAACCGTTCTTCCAGAAGCCGGCGGGCGCGGTCTCTCCTCCGAGGTTGCTCCAGCCGCGGTACCCACTGATCGAGTCAGCGCCGCAGAAAACACCGGTCCGCCCTTCGTTGCAAGGACTCGTCTCCCCAACCGGGTTCGGCTTGACCTTGACGAGCTTGGCGTCCTTTATGTCGCCGGCGTCGACGGTGTTCGTGCCCTTGAGCGCGACCGCGGTGCCGCCGCCCACGGCTACGCAGAGGGCGATGGTCGCAATCACTCCCGAGGCCGTGGGCCGAAACCGGCGCGGTCGTCGTTCTCTCATCCTGCACCCATCCCGTCTCGACTCCAGCGACATCTAAGCGCCGACGGCGTCCGATGTCGAGCCGGAACGCCTCGACGCAACCCGCCGCGCCGCCCTCGAGTACGACGCCCCCGGCCCGGCTCAGCGTTCGACGGGCATCGCCGCGCGGCAGAGCAGGCGCAGGGCGGTGCCGATCTCGCCCGGCGCCGGCGTGAACTCATCGGCGTAGAGCTCGAGCAGGTACGCGTCGCCGGCGCTCGAGGCGACGGCGCCGACGACCGCACGGACCCCATAGCGCTCGAGTAGCTCGCGCTCGGCGGGCTCGCACTCCGGATCGTCGCGCTCGTTGACGAAGAGGCCCGATCCGGCAGCCACGGCTGCCGCCGTGGTCGGGAAGTCTTCGAGCGCGTACTCGCCGGTATCGGGACCCGGCTGCACCGAGACGTAGCGCCGGCTTGCGTTCTCGCCGACCGAGAGGTCGATGAGCCGGTCGGACCCCGAAGGCGACCTCGAGATCGCCCAGGACGCGAAATCGCCGGCCTGCGAGAGGGCTCGGGCGACGGCTTCGAGACGCTCGAGAACGGGGGCCGTCGCCAGGTCCGAGTCGAGCGCATCGGCGAGCTCGGTGCTGGCTGCGCGCACCCGGTCGGCGGGTCGTCCGCGAAAAGTTCGGCGACGGCGGTCCGCGAGCGCGGTCGCCTCCGCCGGGAAGCTCGAGACGCGGCGACCGCCCTCCTGCTTCGCGCAGTAGACGGCCGCATCGGCGGTCGCGAGGATGTCGCTGGCCGGCACTCCTGGATGATGGGCCGCGGCCCCGCACGACAACGAGACCGAACCGGTCTGCTCGCCGAGCGCTTCGATCACCTTGCCCCCGAGTTCGACGGCCGCATCGAGGTCGGCGTCGGCGAGCAGCACCCCGAACTCATCACCGGCCAGCCGCGCAGGTCGTCCGCCGACCCGCGCGCAGGCAGTCTTGAGCGTGCGGCCCACGAGTTCCAGCGCCTGGTCGCCCGCCTCGTGACCGTCGACGTCGTTCACACGCTTGAGCCCGTCGACGTCGCACAGCAGGACGGAGAACCCGCCGAGGCCGCGATCGGCACGGTCGTGAAGCTCGTCGAGGTCGCGGCGGAACGAGCGCCGGTTCGCCAGACCCGTCAGGTCGTCCTCGTAGGCCAGCGTGGCGACGCGCGACAGCTCGAGCGCCCGCTTGACGACGATCGACACCTGTTCTGCGATCAGGCTGAGGAACGCCGCCTCACGGTCACCGAACGGCGGGACGCCGCTCGCACGAGCGGCCCAGGCCTCTCCCCAGACCTCGCCCTCTACCTCGATCGGGACGCCGAGGTCCGAGTTCTTCCCGAGCTCGCGCAGAACTCGCGCTGGCCCGGGGAGGCAGTCGGGATCTTCGAGTGTGTTGAAGTACGGCTCTCGGTCGCGGATCAGACGCTCGACCAGCGGAAACTCGTCGAACGAGTACGTCTCATCGGCCGGATATCGCTCCTCCCCCGGCGCGAGATCGCCGACGTTGATCAGGGTGTGGACCTCGCGCGCATCCGTCGCGAAGCTGCTGATCGAGAGCGAGGCCGCCCCCAGAACGTCCAACGCCTCCTCGGCGGCGAGCTCGAGGACCTCTTCGACCGTGTTCGCGGCCGCCGTGGCGGCGGCCACGCGAATCACGGCGTTGCGGTCGAGGTCGGCATCGAGGATCGCGGACGGGAACGCGGGCGCGCCTGAACCGAGACTCGATCGAGAGTGGCTGCGGGCCATGTGTTCGCGCTATCGACCCGACCGCGGCAGAGCGCAAGAGCTCTGGACGCACGGAATGGGCGCGGTCCGCTCAGCGAGTCCGGTGCACCGCGGCGCGCGGTCGGCGGCGGGCGCCCGGCTTACTCCTCTTCGGCCTGGTCCTGGCCGTCCGCTTCCTGATCGTCGTCCTCGTGGCGGCGGCGCAGCGCGGAGACGGCGGCGCTCGCCGCGGTGAGACCGACGAGCCCGCCGGCGGCGATCAGCATCGGCTTTCCGGCGCCGTTCACCTTCTTCGCGACCGTCTTCGCCCCTTCGCCGACGGTCTGAGCGGCGGACCCGACTCCATCGGCCGCCGACTCCGCGGCCTCCTTGGTTTCACTCGCGCCCTCGAGCATCGATCGAGCCATCGAGCTGAACATCTGTCCCGCTTCGGAGTCGAGCATGTGGGCGAGCGATTCGGCGCGATCCAGGACCTTCATCATCAAGCCTCGACCTTCTCGCGTGCCTCATCGACTGAGGCGGCGCGACGCTCGGCCTCCTCCGCCTGCTCGGCGGCCTCGGCCGCCATCCGCTCGGCTTCCTCTCGGGCCTCCTCGGCCCGCTCCTGGGCCGCCTGCTTGGCCTCGTTCGCCAGCCGTCGCGCTTCCTCGAGCTCCGCCTTCGCCTGCTCCGCAGCCTCGGTGGCCGCCGCGGCGGCTTCGTCGGCCTCCGCCTGAGCATCCCCGACGCGCGAATCGGCCTGCTCACGGACCTCTGCGAGATGCTCGTCGGCCTCCTCGGTGGCCTCGCTCTTCGCCTGCTCGACTGCCTCCGCTCCCTCCTTCCGGACGCGCTCGAGCTCCTCGTCGGCGGACATCTGAGCCTCGGCGACACGGCGGTCGACCTCTTCCATCGCTGCGCGCTCCTCGGACTCGACCTCGGAGCGCGCCTCCTCCTCGACGGTCGATGCGTTCGAAGCCCGCTCCTGGGCCGACTCGGCGAGCTCCAGAGCCTCCTGCTCAGCCTCCTCGGCACGCTCGGACTGCTCGCGCGCGCGCTTCATCTTCGCCTCGACCGAGTCGTCGCCGAACGGCGAGGCGTCCGCGACCGAGTCCTTGGCTTCGCGGGCCTTCCGACGCGCACCGGACGCGGCGTCCTTCACCTTGGACCCGGTGCCCTCAGGGCTCGGAGTCAACTTCGACGCGACCCAGCTCGCGTTCGCGGGCATGTCTTTGAGACCGGCCTTCGCGTGTCGCGCGAGCCAGCCCCCGGGACGGTCGGTGGCCATCGGATCTCCTTCTCCTCAGATGTGCGCCTCCCCTGAGCGGCCCAGGCTTCCTGCGGTCGGCCGCCGCGCACGAATCTCCCATCCGTCAGGTGCCCGCAGCGGGGCCCCGTTAACCAATCGGGCCGAGCGTCGCGGTCCGGGACCGGCGGTACAGTCGGTCGATGCGCCGCGACCGAGCACCGTCCCGGTGGATCCTCGACGAACGCGCCTTCGCGGGTCGCGAGAATCTCGACCCGGCCCACGTCTCGCAGTACGACGAGAAGGAAGACTCCGCCGCCGAAGCCGAACTCGAGCTCATTCGCTCGCTGGGGCTCGGTAGCGCTTCGACCGTCGTCGAGTTCGGGGCGGGAACGGGGCAGCTCGCGGTGCGGGCGTCCCCGCATTGCGGGCGCTACGTCGCAGTCGACATCTCGGCGCCGATGCTGGCGCGTCTCGCGACGAAGGCTGAAGCCGCCCGGCTTGAGAACCTCGAGCTCGTCGAGGCCGGCTTCGTCGGCTACGAGCACTCCGGCCCGCCGGCCGACTTCGTCTACTCGCGGCTGGCGCTCCACCACCTGCCGGACTTCTGGAAGGGCATCGCGCTGGCGCGGATCCGGCGCCTGATGAGGCCTCGAGCCGTGCTGCGACTCTGGGACGTCGTCTACGACTTCGGCCCGAGCGAAGCCGAGGACGGGATCGCCGTCTGGCGCGAGAGCTTCCCCGAGGTGACCGCGGAGGGCCAGTGGACCCGAGCCGACGTAGACGAGCACGTCCGCGACGAGCACTCGACCTTCACCTGGCTACTCGAACCGCTGATCGAGCGCGCCGGGTTCGAGATCGAGGTCGCGGAGCACTCCGGCGACGGGATCTGGGCCCGGTACGTGGCACGGGCCGTTTAGCCCGCAACGACGAGGGGCCGCGACTCTCGCCGCGGCCCCTTCGCCTGTGTCTTGCTCGGCCGGGCGATACCCGGCCTGAGGTCCGTTCGGCCTAGAAGTGGACGATCGGGATGATGAGGATCGCGACGATGTTCGCGACCTTGATCATCGGGTTGATCGCCGGGCCGGCGGTGTCCTTGTAGGGATCGCCGACCGTGTCACCGGTGACCGAGGCGGCGTGGGCCTCGGAGCCCTTGCCGCCGTGCGCACCGTCCTCGATCAGCTTCTTGGCGTTGTCCCACGCGCCGCCGCCGGCGGTCATCGCGAGCGCCATGAACAGGCCGACGACGATGACGCCGATCAGCAGTCCGCCGAGCGCCTGGACGCTGATGACACCGACGATCACCGGGATGATGATCGGGATCAGCGAGGGCAGGACCATCTCGCGCTGCGCCGAGGCGGTCACGATCGAGACCGTGTCCGCGTAGTCCGGCGTCTCGGAGCCGTCCATGATCCCGGGCTTGGCCTTGAACTGCTTGCGGACCTGCTCGACGACCTCGCCACCGGCACGGCCGACGGCCTCGATCGCGAGCGCCGAGAACAGGTAGACCATCATCCCGCCGATCAACAGACCGATCAGGACGGCCGGATCGGAGATCGAGAAGACCAGCCCCTCGCCCCCGGGCTCGTCAGCGAGCTCGATCTCGAACGCCGCGAACAGCACGAGCGCCGCGAGTGCGGCCGACCCGATCGCGTAGCCCTTGGTGACCGCCTTCGTCGTGTTGCCGACCGCGTCGAGCGGATCGGTGACGTTGCGGACGTCCTCGGGCAGCTCCGCCATCTCGGCGATGCCGCCCGCGTTGTCGGTGATCGGGCCGAAGGCGTCGAGCGCGACGATCAGGCCGGTCAGCGAGAGCTGGGCCATCACAGCGATACCGATGCCGTAGATGCCACCGAGCTCGTTGGCGCCGAGGATCGCGAGCGCGATCAGGATCGCCGGAGCGGCGGTCGCCTGGAAGCCCTGGGCGAGCCCCTGGATGATGTTCGTCGCGTGACCGGTCTCCGACGCCGCCGCGATCGCCTTGACCGGGCGGAAGCGGGTCGACGTATAGAAGTCGGTGATCACGAAGAACGCGCCTGTGACGGCGATTCCGATCAGGCCACAGAGCCAGAGGCGAGTCGCCTCGCCGCCGGTGGCGTCGTCCATCAGCCAGTTGGTGATCGGCAGGAACGCGATCGCCGAGAGGACGCCCGACACGATCAGGCCGCGGTAGAGCGCACCCTCGACCTTGTCGGTCTTCGTGCCGACCGACAGCGCGCCGATGATCGACGCGATGATCGCGACGCCGCCCATGACGAGCGGGAAGATCGCGACCTCACGGGCGAACTCCGGGAACGTCAGGACGCCGAGCAGCATGACCGCGACGGTCGTGACCGCGTAGGTCTCGAACAGGTCGGCCGCCATGCCGGCGCAGTCGCCGACGTTGTCGCCGACGTTGTCGGCGATGACCGCCGGGTTGCGGGGGTCGTCCTCCGGGATTCCGGCCTCGACCTTGCCGACGAGGTCGGCGCCGACGTCAGCGGCCTTGGTGAAGATGCCGCCGCCCAGTCGGGCGAAGACCGAGATCAGCGAACCGCCGAACCCGAGGCCGATCAGAGCGTCGATCGCCTCCTTGTCGCCCTCGCCGAGGACGAGCAGCAGGCCGTAGAACGCGGCGACGCCGAGCAGCGCCAGTCCGACGACGAGCATGCCGGTCACCGAGCCGCCCTTGAAGGCGACGTCGAGGGCCTTCGGCACGCCGGCGCGAGCCGCCTCGGCGACGCGCGAGTTGGCGCGAACCGAGAGGTTCATCCCGATGTAGCCGGCCGCGCCGGAGAGGATGCCGCCGAGAACGAATCCGACCGCCACCTCCCAGCTCTGCAGCACGAGCAGCACGATCGCGAGCGGTACGGCGACCGCGGCGATGATCGTGTACTGGCGGTTCAGGTAGGCGCGGGCGCCCTCCTGGACGGCACCCGAGATCTCGCGCATGCGGTCGTTGCCCGCCGGCTCGGCGAGCAGCCGCTGGGTAACCACCGCCCCATAGAGGATGGCCGCGGCGGCGCATACGAGCGCGACGACGATGCCGTAGTCAGTGAGGAAGTCCGTCAAGTGTCACTCCTTGCAAGTCAGTTGCCCGGGCACCGGGTCCGGCCGGCACGTAGGCGCTCCGCCGGATGGCGGCTCACCTAAAGGCAGCTTGAAGCGGACCCGGGGGCGGCGGGCAGCATACCGAGAGCCGGGACGGAAACGCGACATCCCGCCGCGTCCGGCCTCCGCGAGCGTCGGTTCAGTCGCGTCCGGGGGTCCAGAGGCGCGGCGGCGGCTCGCCTCCGGGGCGGCGCGGCGGCTGCTGCTGCCCGGCCGCGGGAGGCGCCTGGCCGCCGGCGGGTGGCGGCACGTCGCCGCCCGGCGCGGAGACATCCTCGGGATCGCCCCCCGAGAGCTGGACGAACTGCATCTGGAGCTCCGAGAGGGCTCGCTTGACGCTCTCGGCCTGCTCGCCCTCGAGCTGGCCGACGAGGGCGCGGACGGAGTCGATACCCACGCGCGCCTGCTCGAGGTCGCGCTCGTCCTCCTTGAGCAGCCGTCGAGCCGTCAGGTTGATGATCTGGACGACGCTCTCGAGGATCAGGTCCTGGACGCGGATCTGCCGCAGCTGTTCCTCCATCGCGGCACGGATCTCCTCCTCGGAGGGCTGCTCTCCCCCGGCTCCGGGCTGTCCCTGCGGCGGCTGGCCCGGCGGCGGGCCCTGCGGCGAAAATCCAGTCATCTCGCCCATCGAGCCTATCGGCCGCTCCTGGCGCCGCCGTCGGCGCCGTGTGCAACCCTTTCGCGTCCCTGGGCGGCGCGGAATGCCCGGTCCCGATCCGAATGCCCTATAGGGGGGTCTCTCGTGCGACGTCAGTTCCCTGTGCTCGCGGCCATCGCCTGCGCGCTCGCCCTTCCCGGCACCGCGGTCGCCGCCGATGAGCTCTCGCCGCGACTCGACGAGCTGGCCAAGCCCCGCCTCGCCGATGCCTCGCCCGCCGAGCAGGCCAGGGCGGTGTCGCTGACGACCGGCGGCCCGGGCAGCCTGGTCCGGCTCGGCGACGGCCTCGTCTTCGAGGCTCGGTTCACGGAGCGGGCGTTCGCGACGGCGACCGACTCGCTCGAGCGCGCGGGCGCGACGACGATCTCGGCCAGCCGCGAGTACCTGACCGTCACCGCTGTCGCCGAGCCCGGCGCGCTCGAGGCAGTCGGATCGATCCCCGGCATCGAGTACGTCGAGGAGGCCCAGCGCCCGAAGGTCGGCCGTGCCGGGGTGTTCGGCGAATCCGCCGCTGTGGCGAGCCGCGGCGCCGGGTCATGTGGCGATCGGACGATCGGCGAGGGCGACGCGCAGCTTCGAGCCGACGAGGTCCGCGACGTGCTCGGGGTCGACGGGACGGGCGCGTCCATCGGGATCCTCTCGGACTCCTTCGACACCGCCCGCTACACAGACGAGCCTCCCGAGACGACCGCGTCGCAGGACGTCGCCGACGGCGACCTGCCCGGAGCGGGCAACCCGTGCGGGCGCACCACCCCCGTCGACGTCATCCGGGAGTGGCCGGCCCCAAACAACGCCGGTACGGTCGCCGACCTCGGTCAGGTCGACGAGGGGCGGGCGATGCTCCAGATCGTCCACGACCTCGCGCCGGGCGCCCGGCTCAGCTTCGCGACCGCCAACTTCACCGAGACGCAGTTCGCCGAGAACATCGCGACGCTGGCCGCCGAGGATCCCGATGTCATGGTCGACGACGTCAACTACTTCGGTGAGCCGGTCTACCAGGACGGGGTCGTCGCCAACGCGATCGCCGACGCCGCCGACCAGGGGGTCGCCCACTTCACGTCAGTGGGCAATCAGCGCCAGGAGATCGATGGCCAGGGCGTCGGGGCGTGGGAGGCCGACGCCTACCGGCCCGCTCCCTGTCCGGAGATCACGCCGACGTTCGGCGAGCCGCTGACGGGCGCCGACTGCATGGACTTCGATCCGGGAGCGGGCGTCGATACGGCGCAGAACCTCGCGCTTCAGAGCGGTTCGCAGCGGTTCTCGTTCCACTGGGCCGAGCCGCAGTACGGCGTCACGACGAACCTCGACTTCTACCTGGTGGACGAGTCCGGGAACGTCCTCGCCTCGGCCGACGCCGACGAGATCAACCAGTCCAAGCGTCCGGCGGCGAACTTCGCGATCGCCCTGTCGCAGAACCGCGAGGTCAGGCTGGTCATCCGGCGCTCGGCCGGGACCGGAACCCCGCAGCTCCTCTACGTGCCATACGGCCGGCAGACCGCTCTCCCCGAGCACTACGGCGAGGGCGACCGGTTCGCCGGCAGCGTCGTCGCCCACTACGGAAGCGAGGCCGCGCAGGCGGTCGGGGCGGTCCGCTACAACAACCCGGACCGGGTCGAGGCGTTCTCGATCCGGGGTCAGCAGACGCAGTTCTTCGCGCCGGTCGACGGCACGACGCCGGCGGCGCCGCTGCCCAGCCCGGAGACCGAGGCCAAGCCCGACGTTGTGGCGACGAACGGCGGACTGACGAGCTTCTTCTACGAGGACGAGCCGGATGTCTTCCGCTTCTTCGGCACCTCGGCGGCGGCGCCCCACGCCGGAGCCGTAGCGGCTCTCCAGGTGAGCGCCGATCCGGACATCACTCGCGAGCTGATGATCGCGAACCAGGAATCGACGGCGCGCGCGGTCCCGCTCTCACCGCAGGCCGCCTCGGGCGCCGGCCTCCTCGACGCCTTCGAGGCCGTCAGCGCGAGCGTCGCGCCGGCGGCCAAGCCGGTGATCACGAAGCGACCGAAGCCCCGGACGAGCTCGAACCGCGCCGTCTTCGCGTTCCGCTCCACGCGGGCGGCGGGCTTCCGCTGCTCGCTCGACGGCAAGCGCGCCAAGCCATGCTCGAGCCCGGTCCGCTACACGGTGGCGAAGCCGGGGCGCCGGGCCAAGCGCCATACCTTCTCCGTGTTCGCGGTCAACGGCCTCGGCGAGCGCACCGCCGCGGCGAAGGCGAGCTGGAGCGTCCAGAAGCGCCGCTGAGAGACCGCCGTGAGCGTCGGCGCCCTCAGCCCGCGTAGCTCGCGCGGCTGATCTCGATCGACTCGCGATAGGCCTCGGCGAGCGTGGCGCCCGCGTCTACGGTGGCCCGGGCGCGCTGGGCGCCGTTCGAGGCCGGCGGGTCGAGCGTGATGCCCATCGCCTCGGCCGCCGGGCGAGCCCACTCGGCGAGCGCTTCGACCGCGGCCGCGGCGGGGACCGTCTTCCCCGTGGTGAAGTCGATCTGCTCGCCGTCGAGCCCGTAGCGGATCGCCCGCCAGAGGTTCTCCTCGATCTCGCGGCCGGCCAGCGGCTCGGGCAGGCGCCCGTCGTCGTAGTCGAGCGCGGCCTGACCGATGCAGGCGGCGATCAGCGCGGCGATCGCGTCGGACTCCGCCGCGCTCGACTGCGCCTCGCAGATCCGCAGCTCGACCGTGCCGAACGCGTGGTGCGGGCGGACGCTCCACCACAGCTGCGTCGCCTCGACGGCGCTTCGGGTGCGCTCGAGGAGGTCGACGAAGCCGGCATAGGAGCCCCAGTCGCCGAATGCGTCCGGGACGCCGCAGCGCGGGAAGCTCCGCGTGAAGATCTGGCTGCGCACGGAGTGCAGCCCGGTGTCGAGTCCGTCGAGGAAGGGGGAATTCGCCGAGGCGGCGAGCAGTGCCGGCAGCACACCGCGCAGGTGGTCGCAGACGGCGATCGCCCGGTCGGCGCCCCGGACCCCCACGTGGACGTGCACGGACCAGGTGTTGTTGCGCTGCGCGACCCAGCGCAGCTCGTCGCGCAGGCGCCTGTAGTGCGGCGTGTCGATGATCTGCTGGTCGAGGTAGCTCGCCCACGGATGCGTCCCCATCGCCGCGAGGTCGAGCCCCTCGTCGGAGGCGAGCGCGAACAGCCGGCGCCGGCGCTCGCGCTGCAGCCCGAGCGCGTCGGCGAAGGTCTCGCCGCGACCCGAGCGGATCTCGATCTCCGTGTCGATCAGCTCGCCCGCGACCGACTCCGCCAGCACCTCGTCGGCCTCGGCCCCGCGCTGGAGGTCGAGGAAGCGATGCGCGAGGTCGAGCGTCCCGGGATCGACGATCGCAAATTCCTCCTCGAGGCCGACCGTGAAGTCGGTCGAGGATTCGAATGCCTCGCGGGCTGCTTCGAGGTCCATGGGCGCGGCCGCTAGGCCAGGTAGAAGTAGAGCGCGTAGAGCAGGTCGACTGCGGGCGACGACGTGTGGACGGTCACCTCCGGCGGCACGGAGAGCAGCTGCTCGGAGTAGTTGAAGATGATCTTCACGCCGGCCGCGACGAGCTCGTCGGCGACCTCCTGGGCAGCCGCCGCCGGGACGGCCAGGACCGCGGCGACCACCTGCTCGGAGCGCACGACCTCGGCGAGCTCGTCGGAGCGGCGGATCGGGACGCCGCCGGTGTCGCCGCCGATCAGCTCCGGATCGGTCTCGAAGATCGCGACGATCCTGAAGCCGTGATCGGCGAAGATGTCCGACGACGCGATCGCCTGGCCGAGGTGGCCGGCGCCGAACAGCGCGATGTTGTGCTGATCGGAGGTGTGGAGGATCTTGCGGATCTCGTCGACGAGCGAGTCGATCCGGTAGCCGACGCCGCGCTTGCCGAACTTCCCGAAGCCCGACAGGTCGCGCCGGATCTGAGTCGAGTTGATGTGGGTCCAGGCGGCGAGCTCCTGCGAGGAGATCGTCTCGCGGCCCATCTTGCGGGCCTGGATCAGGACCTGGAGGTAGCGCGACAGGCGCGCGGCGACGCCGAGCGAGAGTCGCTCGCCGTCGAAGGGCCCGGGGGCCGAGTATCCGTTCGGAGTCGCTTCTTCCATCGTTTCGCGAGCCGCGTCCGAGGACCGTGGGGGCTCAGCGCCCGGACCCTAGTATCCGCCGCTCGCACCACCACTACCCGGCTTCGCCAAGCCGATCGCGCCCCGGACGTCATCGGCTTCGACGACCAGCTCACAGAGCTCGCGGCCATCACGGCGGACGACCGGGATCCGCTCGAGGTAGCGGCGCAGGAGCGCGTCGTCGGAGTCGATGTCGGTCTCGCTCCAGCGCAGCTCGACGCCCGGATCAGCCGCCACCTCGGCGAGCGCGGCGCGCGCCTGCTCGCACAGGTGGCAGCCCTCACGTCCGAGCAGCTCGAGCTCGATCACGGCGACCCCGTCGCCCCCTGATGCGTTCACGCGCGGGCGTCCCAGCCGAGGTAGGCCGGGTAGGGCGTCGGCGCGACGTGGGCCGATGCGGCGCCGATCATCGCGGCGTTGTCCGTGCACAGCGGCAGCGGGACGAGCTTCAGCCGCAGTCCGCGGCGCTCGCAGATCGCGCCGACGCGCTCGCGAAGCGGGCCGTTGGCTGCGACCCCGCCGCCGAGCGCGACGGCGGGCCACTCGCCGCCGTCGAGGGCGTGCTCGAGCCGGCCGGCGAGCTGCGCGACGACGGCTTCCTGGTAGGAGGCGGCGAGGTCCGCCCTCCGCGCCTCGGCCTCGTCGCCGAGGTCGCGCACCGCGTAGAGCAACGCCGTCTTCAGGCCCGAGAAGCTGAAGTCGAGCCCTGACCCGAGCGGACCGGAGTCCGCGCGCGGGAACGCGAAGGCCGCCGGGTCCCCGGACTCCGCCTCGCGCTGGATCGCCGGGCCGCCCGGGAACCCAAGGCCGAGCAGCCGCGCCCCCTTGTCGAGCGCCTCGCCGGCGGCGTCATCGAGCGTCCGGCCGAGAACCTCGTAGCCGTCGTGGCTCCGGACGCCCGCGAGCATGGTGTGGCCGCCGCTCGCGACCAAGCACAGGAACGGCGGTGCGAGCGGATCGGGCTCGAGGAAGTTCGCGGCGACGTGGCCGTGGAGGTGGTCGACCCCGATCAGCGGCAGCCGGCGCGCCGCCGCGATCGCCTTCGCCGTGCTGACACCGACGAGCAGCGGGCCGATCAGCCCCGGCTCACGCGTGACCGCTACGACGTCGATGTCGTCGAGCGCGGCACCGGCCTCCGCGAGGGCGGCTTCGACGACCGGGTTGATGAGCTCGACGTGGTGTCGCGAGGCGACCTCGGGCACGATGCCGCCGTAGCGGGCGTGCGCGGCGGCCTGCGAGGAGATCACGTTCGAGAGCAGGCGCTCGCCGTCGACGACGGCCGCGCAGGTGTCGTCGCAGGAGGTCTCGATCGCGAGCGTCAGCACGGCCGTTCTCAGGCGCCGAACGGGACTTCGCCGCGCCACATGATCAGGGCGTCCTCGCCGTTGTCGTGGTAGTAGCGACGACGGTGCCCGGCGGCGCGAAAGCCCTTGTCGCGATAGAGCGCGATCGCGGCGAGGTTCGACGGGCGAACCTCGAGCGTGTAGCTCTCCTCGCGGCCGCCGCGCTCGAGCATCGAGTCCATCAACCTCGATGCGATCCCGAGCCTGCGCAACCTCGGGTCGACCGCGATGTTCATCAGGTGCCAGACGTCGACGTAGCGCGAGCAGACGAGGTAGCCGACGATCCGTTCCTCGCGGATCGCCGCGAGCATCACCCCGGACGGCTTCGACAGCTCGAGGACGAACATCGCCAGCGACCACGGGGTCGTGAAGGCACGGCGCTCGATCGAGACGACCTGGGGCAGGTCCGCGTAGGCGAGCCGCCGGATCTCCAGGCCGGCCGCGTCGCCGGGCTCAGCGACGCGCTCGCTCGGTGCGCCTGTCTCGGTCTCGCTCACGCCACAGCTCCGCGTCGGGTCGTCGCAGGTAGAGCGGTTCGACCGCCGTCACATCGACCCCCGGAGCGCCGGCCGCCAGCCGGATGATCGCCGCTCCGGATGCCCTGTGCTCGGGCTCGGAATCCGCAGGGACATCGGCTCCCGCAGCCTCGGTCCACTCGCGAAATCGTAGCGCCCCCGACCCCACCGCCAACGGCCCCCCGGCTGCCCGCGCGAGCAACGCGCCGAGCTCCTCGGGCGGAGTCACGACAGGCTCGCCCGTGATCCCGGCCGCGTCCCTGAGCGCGAAGAACGTCTCGCCGCGGCGCGCGTCGATCATCGCCGCGATCGGCCGGCCGGCGGCGTCGGGACGCTCGGACGCACGCTCGGCCAGCGCGGCGAGCGACGAGACCGGCACGATCGGCAGGTCTCGCGCTTGCGCCAGCGCCCGCGCCGTCGCGACGCCGATCCGCAGGCCGGTGAACGACCCCGGTCCGACCCCGACGGCGACCGTTCCGATGGCGTCCCACCCGCCGGCCTCCGCGACGAGCTCCTCGACCGCCGCGAGCAGACCCTCGGCGTGTCGCGGCCGCCCGCCGTCGCGTGGCTCGACTCGGCGCTCGAGCGTCTCGCCCCCCGGTCCGGCGACCGCCACGGCGGCGTCGTCGGTCGCCGTGTCGATGCCGAGGACGAAGGTCGCCATCCGGCCAGCCTACGGTTGCGGACGGCCCCGGGAGACCTATCCTGTCCGGCATGGGGATCCAAACGGAAGTCACGCGCGCACCGAACCGCCGCCGGAAGGTCGCGACGCTCGCGGCCACCGGCCTGATCGCGCTCGGCGGCGTCGCCTGGACGGGCTGCGGCACCGACGATGCCAGCGACGCGATCGACGACGCCCAGCAGCAGGGTCAGGACGCGATCGATCAGGGTCAGGAGGCACTCGACCAGGCCCAGGACGCCGCCGACGGCGCCAGCCAAGAGGCCCAGGACGCGCTCCAGGACGCGCAGGACGGCCTCCAGGACGCCGGTGAGCAGGCCGAGGACTCGGCCAACGACGCGATCGACGACGCCCAGGAGTCGCTCGGCAACTAGGCCGGGCGCTCGCCGCGCTCGATCGTGACCGCGCGGCGGTCCGCGGCCACGTGCTCGAGCTCGACTCGGGCTGCCACCCGGACACCGTCGGGGAACTCCGCGCCGGCACCCTCGCCGGGCCACTCGACGAAGGCGATCCGCTCGGACGTCAGGTAGTCGTCGAGCAGACCCGGATCCTCGTCGGCGAGCGATCCGAGGCGGTAGAGGTCGAGGTGCGAGACGCAGAGGTCCCTGCCGGCATAGGACTGCCCGACCGTGTAGGTCGGCGAGGTGACGGGATCGGCGACGCCGAGGCTGCGGCAGGCACCGCGCACGAAGGTCGTCTTGCCGCTGCCGAGATCGCCGCTCAGCAGGACGACGTCACCGGGCGCGAGCCCGGCGGCGAGCTCGGCTCCGAGCGCCTCGGTCGCCGCGGCCGACTCCGTCTCGGTCCTCATGGCCCCGGGATGCCCGACTGGTCCTCCGTCGCGCCGGTATCGGCGGGAGGTCCCGCGATCAGGCCGGGGAGCTTGGCGAAGTCCTCGCGCATCGCCGGCATCAGCGACTGGCTTCGAAGCGCAGCCGCCGGGTGCAGGATCGGGAACAGGTAGACGTCGCGGACTCCGATCCGCTTCGCCTGCGGCCGGCCGCGGACCTTCGTGATCCCGGTCGGCGAGCCCGTCAGCAGCTTCGTCGAGAAGTTGCCGAGGGTGGCGATCACCTTCGGCTCGATCAGTCGCACCTGCTCGAGGAGATAGGGACGGCAGGCCTCGATCTCACCGGGCATCGGGTCGCGATTGCCTGGTGGCCGGCATTTCACGACGTTCGCGATGAAGACCTCGTCGCGGCTCAGCCCGATCTCGCCGAGCAGCTGGCCGAGCAGCTGGCCGGCACGGCCGACGAAAGGGAGCCCCTGCTCGTCCTCGCTCTTGCCCGGTCCCTCGCCCACGAACATCAGGTCAGCGTCCGCATTGCCCGACCCGAAGACCACCTTGGTCCGCGTCTCGGAGAGCTCGCAGCGCGTGCAGACGGACGCCTCGTGAAAGACGCTGACGAGCTCCTCGCGGCGCTCGGCGGCCGGGGCGCTCACGCCGTGCCGCCCGGGCCGCGGTCGCGCTTGCGTCGGCGCGCGGCCTTGAAGTCGGCCTTCGTCTTCGCGTGCAGCCGCCGGTTCGCCGCCTCCTGGCGGCGTTTGTTGCCGCCCGACAGCGCGAGCTTCGGGCTCGGCGAGAACGAGGAGAGCACGCGCCCGGCGTCAGCCTCGCCGCAGGCGGGGCAGCGGATCGCCTCCGTGCCCGTCGGCTCGAGCGACTCCGACTGCGCGCCGCAGGCCGGGCACCTGAACTCGTAGATCGGCACAGCGGCGATCGTAGACGCCGCGCCGGAGTGCGATCTATAATCGGCTTTGCCGCGACCCCAGGTGGCGTGGACACTCATCCGAAAAGTCGTAGAGACGCAAAGACACAGACAGCCGTCTGGTATCTCGATGCGAGAACTGGAACGGGACACTCCCGCCCCCCGCGGACCACGAGAGTCCGCACCCCCGCGCGCGACGAGCATCGCGATCGTCGGCATGGGCCGTGCCGGGGGCGCCGTTGCCCGGGCCGCCCGCTCGGCCGGGCTCGATGTTCACGCGGCGGGTCGCGACGACGCGGCCGAGGTCGCCGCGCGCGTGCCCCTCGTCCTGATCGCGGTCCCGGACGCCGCGATCGAGCAGGCGTGCGAGGCGATCGCGCCGTCACTCGCCGAGGACGCTCGGGTTGGGCACCTCAGCGGCGCCCGCGGTCTCGACGCGCTGGCTGCCGCCGCGCGGGCCGGGGCCGCGACCTTCTCGCTGCATCCGCTTCAGACCCTCCCGGACGACGGTGCCGAGCTCGCGGGCGCATGGGCGGCGATCGACGGCTCCGACGACGAGGCTCGGGCCGAGGCGAGGCGACTCGCCTCAGAGCTCGGGATGCGTCCCTTCATGGTCCCCGCGTCCGCTCGCAGCGCCTACCACGCCGCTGCCGCGATCGGCTCGAACCTGCTCGTCGCGCTCGAGGAGTCGGCGGTCGAGCTGATGGGGCGCGCCGGCGTCGAGGAGGCCCGGGCGGCTCTGACCCCGCTCGTCCTTCGCGCGGCGGCGAACTGGGCCGACCGCGGCGCGGCGGCGCTCACCGGGCCGATCGCCCGCGGCGACGAGGCCGTCGTCGGCGCCCACCGCGAGGCGATCGCGGGCCTCGCTCCAGAGCTCCTGCCGCTCTACGACGCGCTCTCCGACCGCGCCCGGCGGCTAGCGGGCAACGATTCGAAGCGCACGGCGGGGCCGCGGGTCATCCGCACACGCGCCGAGCTGCGCGCGGCGCTCGAGCCGGCCCGCCGCGATGGGCGCACGATCGGCCTCGTCCCGACGATGGGCTCGCTCCACGCCGGCCACCGCTCGCTGCTCGCGGCGGCCCGCGAGCGCTGCGACGTGGTCGTGATGAGCCTGTTCGTCAACCCGACGCAGTTCGGGCCGAGCGAGGACCTCGACGCCTACCCGCGAGACGAGGCGGGCGACCTCGCGGCCGCTGCCGCCGAGCGGGTCGACCTCGTCTATGCGCCCGCCGTCGAGGAGGTCTATCCGGACGGGTTCGCCACCTCCGTGACCGTGCGCGGCGGGTTGACCGATGTCCTCTGCGGCGACCCGACGCGCCGCGGTCCCGCCCACTTCGACGGCGTCACGACCGTCGTCGCGAAGCTGCTCGCGGGCATCGGCCCGGACGTCGCCTTCTTCGGGCAGAAGGACGCCCAGCAGGCGATCGTGATCCGGCGCATGGTTCGCGACCTCGAGCTGCCGGTGCGGATCGAGACGATGCCGACCGTCCGCGAACCCGACGGGCTCGCGATGAGCTCGCGAAACGCCTACCTCTCCCCCGCCGACCGCGAGCGCGCCCCGGCGCTGCGCCGCGCCCTGCTCGCCGCGGAGAGGACCCTCGAGCGCGACCGGTCGGTGCCCGCCGCGCTGGCCGCCGCGCGCGAGGTGCTCGACGCCGCCGGCATCGAGCCCGAGTACCTGGAGGCGCGAGACGCCGAGAACCTGAAACCGGACCCGGACCCGCGCGAGCGCAGTGTGCTGATCGCACTCGCGGCCCGTGTCGGCTCCGCGAGACTCATCGACAACGTGCTCGTCGCGCCTCCGCAGGGGGCACCGCGAGCCGACGCCGACGACCGATACCCGCGAGGAGGGATTGGATCATGAGCGCACACCCCCGCGAGACCACCACCACCCCTGGCGAGCGCCGAGCCCCGGTGACGGCACCGTCGCTGGCCGCGATGAAGGCCGACCGCCGGCCGATCGTCATGGTCACGGCCTACGACTTCCCGTCGGCCAAGACCGTCGACGGGGCCGGCGTCGACGTCGTCCTCGTCGGCGACTCGGCCGCCAACGTCGTCCTCGGCTACGACTCGACCGTCCCGATCGGGATGGACGAGATGATCATGCTGACGAAGGCGGTGCGCCGCGGACTCGACGGCCCGCTGCTCGTCGGGGACATGCCCTTCGGCTCCTACGAGGCCTCGAACGAGCTCGCCGTCCTGAACGCCCAGCGGTTCGTCAAGGAGGCGGGTGTCGGCGCCGTGAAGCTCGAGCGCGGCGGCGCCTCGGTCGACCGCGCCCGCGCGATCGTCCGGGCCGGGATCCCGGTGATGGGCCACGTCGGGCTCACGCCGCAGGCCGTCGCGGCTCTCGGCGGCTTCAAGGCGCAGGGCAAGAGCGCCGAGAGCGCGGCGCAGATCGCCGAGGAGGCGCTGGCACTCCAGGCCGCAGGCTGCTTCGCGATCGTCTTCGAGGCGATCCCCGCCGACGTCTGCGCGGTTCTGATGGCGAAGATGGAGATCCCGGTGATCGGGATCGGAGCCGGCGGCGCGACCGACGGCCAGGTGCTCGTCTTCCACGATCTCGTCGGGATCGGAGCCGGCCGCGCGCCGAAGTTCGTGCGCCGCTTCTCCGACACGCAGGCGGCGATGAGCTCCGGGGTCGAGGCCTACGCGGCCGCGGTCCGCTCGCGGAGCTTCCCGGGGCCCGAGCACTCCTACGCGATCGACCCGATGGAGCTCGACGACTTCCGTCGCTATCTGGACCAGGAGACCCTCGCCGGCGAGGATGCGGACGCGTCGTTCACCGGCTGGCTCGGCTGAGAGCTACCCGCCCCCGGACCCCTCGTCCGGCTCGACGAACTCGATCTCGCGGATCACCTTCGCCGGCACCCCGGCGGCGATGACCCCCGGCGGGATGTCCTTCGTCACGACGGAGTTCGCTCCGATCACGGCCCGGTCGCCGATCGTCACGCCCGGGGTTACGACGCAGTTGACCCCGAACCAGACGTTCGAGCCGATCGTGACCTCGCCGCCCGGCTTGAAGCCCTGCTCGGTGATCGGCCGCGTCGGATCGTCGTAGCGGTGATCCGAATCGCCGACGTAGCAGCCGTTGGCGAACATGACGTGATCGCCGATCGTAATCCGCTCGAGCGCGGCGAGCATCGTCTCGCGGTTGAGGAAACAGCCGCGGCCGATCTCGATCTCGGCCTCAGGCGCCATCGTGATCCAGCAGCCGGGCTCGAGCAGGGTTCCGTCGCCGATCCGAAGCCGCCCCTCGTCGAGCGCCTCGAGCACCTCGCCCTCGACCGGATAACGGATGAAGGCGCCGCATTCGGCCATGTGCGCGTCGATCCGCTCGCGCCGCGCCGGGTCGGCGTTGCGCTCGTACCAATCGCGCTTGAGTCGCCAGAGCTCCCAGCCCGTGGGCCGCTCGGAGCCCTCGCTCAACGGCTCGACGGCTGAGCGTCGACGGTACGGGGTGCTCCCGGACCCGTCGCCTTCCGCCGCCGGCGCAGCGACGCCTCACGCCGCCGCTCGGCGAGCATCGCTCGCAGTACGGCGATGTCGTTCAGGCACATGGTGCGCAGGCTACCCGTCGCCCGCGGGAGCGGATTCGGCGGCGTCCGCGGCGTCGGCGCTGTCGGGGCCTTCGGGGATCGGCGTCTGCTGGTGGAGCGCGAGCTTCCAACCCCCGGATCCAGCGCGCTCGTAGACCGAGCTCGCGAGGGCGTCGTAGAGCTCGTCGCCGCGCCAGCCCATGAACCGGTAGCTGACCAGCGCCGCGTCGCCGCCGAGATCGATCCCCTGGGCGTCCGAGATCTCGAAGCGATCCCAGCCGCGCGCCGAGTCGATCGCCTCGATCGTCGAGTCGCGATCGAGCCGCATCCCCGGGACGACGACGATCCCGTGCGCGAGCATGTGCTCGCGGTAGGCCTCACCGCCGCCGGTCGCCAGCTCGCGCTCGATCTCGATCAGCTCGTCTCCGACGCTCATCCGCGAGACCTACCCGATGTCGGGGTGGCCGAACTGCGGCCGGACGCTTGACCGCGGTCGTAATTTGGCCTCTTGGCCTCGGGCGCCTACGACACCCTCGTCGTCGGTGCCGGCTTCGCCGGCTCGATCCTCGCCCGCGAGCTGGCCGAGCGCCTCGAGCACCGGGTGCTCGTGATCGACCGCCGCGAGCACATCGCGGGCAACGCGTTCGACCAGCCCGACGAGCACGGCACCCTGATCCACCGCTACGGGCCGCACATCTTCCACACGAACTCCGACAAGGTCGTCGAGCACCTGTCGCGATTCACCGACTGGACCCCCTACGAGCACCGGGTCCTGGCGCGGGTCGGCGAGCGGCTGGTACCGATGCCGATCAACCGGACGACGCTGAACGAGCTCTACGCCGCCGGACTGTCGACCGACGCCGAGGCCGAGGCGTTCCTCGCCGCCCGCGCCGAGCCGGTCGAGCGGATCCGCAACTCCGAGGACGCCGTCGTCGCAAAGGTCGGTCGCGACCTCTACGAACGGCTCTTCCGCGGATACACGCGCAAGCAATGGAACCGCGACCCCGCAGAGCTGAGCGCTTCGGTATGCGCTCGGATCCCGGTCAGGACCGGCACCGACGACCGCTACTTCACCGACCGCTTCCAGGCGATGCCCGCCGATGGCTACACCCGGATGTTCGAGCGCATCCTCGATCATCCGCTGATCGAAGTCGCTCTCCGCACGGACTTCGCGGCCGACATCGATGGCGAGATCGCACCCTCGCGTCTGGTCTGGACGGGTCCGATCGACGCGTTCTTCGGCCACCGGCTCGGCGCCCTGCCCTACCGCTCGCTCGAGTTCGAGTTCCAGACGCGTCCGACACCCGACGGGGGCTACGTCCAGCCGGCGACGCAGATCAACGAGCCGAGCGAGGACGTCCCCCACACGCGGACGACCGAGTTCCGCCGGTTCCGCGGGCAGACCGGGATCTCGGCCTCGACGGTCGCCCTCGAGTACCCGCGCGACGCGGGCGAGCCTTACTACCCGATCCCCTCACCCGAGTCGCGGGCGCTCTACCGCCGCTACGAGGGGCTCGCGGCCGAACGGCCGGACGTCACCTTCGTCGGCCGCCTCGCCCGCTATCAGTACCTCAACATGGACCAGGTCGTCGGCCAGGCGCTCGCGGTCGCCTCGCGGCTGATCGAGCGAGAATCGGAGACGGCGTGGCGGTGACGGACTTCGACACGAAGGCGGCGATAGTCGTCCGCGACGACCTCGCGGCGTGGCAGCGCCTCAACGTGGCGGCGTTCCTGACCAGCGCGATCACGGCGGCGGGCGGCGACGGGACCGTTGGCGAGGTCTACGTCGATGCCGACGGAGCCGACTACCTGCCGATGTTGCGCCAGCCCGTGCTCGTATTCGAGGCGAGCGCCGGCAAGCTGGCGACGGTCCGCGAGCGGGCGACGGCACGCGAGATACCGATCGCGATCTACACCGCGGACCTGTTCGCCACCGGCGGTGACGAGGACAACCGCGCCGCCGTCCGCGCCGTCGCGACCGCGGACCTCGACCTCGTCGGCATCGGCGTCCGGGCCCCGCATCGCGTCGCCGACAAGGTGCTCCGCGGCCTCAGGCGCCACCCGTAGCGCCGAAACGCCGCCTCGCGAAGCCGAGGAACGCTTCTCCCACAGGCGACAGCGCGGCGTCGTTCCAGGCGAGCGCCGTGCGCCGGGCAAGGCTCGGACGCGTGACCTTCACGACCGCGACGTCCGCGCCCTCGGTCGCCGAGCTCGGGACGAGCGCGACACCGAGCCCCCCGGCGGCGAGGAGGACGAGCGAGTCGAGGTCCCCGGCCTCCGCGACGATTCGCGGCGTGATCCCGGTCTCGCGGCAGGCGTTCTCGAACAGTGTGCGCAGACCACTCGCCCGGACGAGGGTGATCACCGGTCTGCCATCGAGCTCCTCGAATCGGATCTGACGGCGAGCACCGAGCGGGTCGCTCCGCTTGACGGCGAGGACGAGAGGCTCGGTCGCGACCACCTGGGTCCGGACGCCGCTCGGGACCGGTTGCGCGCCGACACCGACGATGGCCGCATCGAAGTCGCCCGCCGCCACCGCCTCGAGCAGCGGCGAGTTCTGCTCGTGGGAGACCTTGATCTCGACGGCGGGATGCGCGCCGTGGAAGTCGGCTATCGCCTCGGCCAGGTGGTGGCTGACAGGTCCGGCGATCGCGATCCGAAGCGTTCCGTGAAGCATTCCTCGAAGTGAGGCGATGGTGTCGCGGCCGCGCTCGGCGGCGGCCAGCGCCGCGCGTGCGTGCGGCAGCAGCGCCATGCCGGCCGCCGTCGGCCGGACTCCGTCGGCACCACGATGGAACAGCGTCTCCCCCAGCTCACCCTCGAGTCGGCCGATCTGCGCGCTGACCGCCGGCTGGGCGACGGAGACCCTCGCGGCCGCGCGTGTGAACTGCCCCTCTTCGGCGACCGCCACGAAGTATGAGAGCTGGCGCAGGTCCATAACGAAGTCTTCTGCGCACCATAAATGACCTGTCTTTGACTTATGAACACGACCGCACGAGGGTCGCGGCCATGAAACGATTCCTTCTGCTCTACGCGGGACCGGCGCCCATCGGGGCTACACACGAGGGTTGGCCTGAATGGCTCGAGCGCGCCGGCGCTGCGCTCGTCGACTCCGGGTCACCGATGCGCGACGGGTGCGTCGTCCGTGCCGACGGCTCGGTCGCCGAGGACGCGGGCCGGCTTCACGGCTACGGGATCATCGAGGCCGCGGATCGTGATGCCGCGGTCGAGCTGGTTCGCGACCACCCGCTGTGGCGCTCGGGGTCGGAGTACACGATCGAACTGTTCGAAGTTCCGAGGAGGTAAACGATGAAGCCCAGCAGCATCTCGGGCGTCACCTGCCGGGTCGCGGATCTGGAGAGGTCAGCCGAGTTCTACGAGACGATCGGATTCCGTCGCGGGAAGGAGGAGCAGGACCGCCTGACGTTCTACGTCAACTGGTTCTTCGTGACCCTGGTCGCAGGCGGCGAGGACGGGGCGCCGGTCGGAGAGGGGATCTACCTCTACGTCAAGGTCGAGAACGCGGACGACTTCCACGCCGAGGTCCTCGCCGCGGGCCTCGAGGCCGAGAGCGAGCCCGAGCGCCAACCGAACGGGAACCGGGAATTCACCGTCCGCGACCCCGACGGCTACAGCATCGTCTTCTTCCAGAAGAAGTAGCCGGGCGACCGAATCGCGCCGACGCCGCTCGCGGCCTACGCCGCGAGCGGCTGGCGCGCGCGACCGTTGGACGAGCCCGGGCCCGCCACGACCTCGCCACCGCCGTCGAAGCCGGGCAGCAGCTCGCGCAGGAAGCGACCGGTGTGCGAGCGCTCGACGCCGGCGATTTGCTCGGGGGTTCCCGCGGCGATGATCTCCCCGCCCGCGTCGCCGCCCTCCGGGCCGAGGTCGACGAGGTGGTCGGCGGTCTTGATCACGTCGAGGTTGTGCTCGATGACGAGCACGCTGTTGCCCTGGTCGACCAGGCGATTGAGCACCTCGAGCAGGCGCTCGACGTCGGCGAAATGCAGCCCCGTCGTCGGCTCGTCGAGGATGTAGAGCGTGTTCCCGGTCGCGACCTTCGACAGCTCGGTCGCGAGCTTGATCCGCTGCGCCTCGCCGCCCGACAGCGTCGTCGCGGCCTGCCCGAGCCGGATGTAGTCGAGCCCGACGTCGTTCAGCGTTCGCAGGCGGCGCGCGATCTTCGGGATCGCGTCGAAGAACGGAACCGCCTCGGAGACGGGCATCTCGAGCACCTCGGCGATCGACTTGCCCTTGTAGCGGATCTCGAGCGTCTCGCGGTTGTAGCGCTTGCCGTCGCACTGCTCGCACGGCACGTAGACGTCCGGCAGGAAGTGCATCTCGATCTTGATCTGACCGTCGCCGCGGCAGACCTCGCAGCGCCCGCCCTTGACGTTGAACGAGAACCGGCCGGGCTTGTAGCCACGCGCCCGCGCCTCGCGGGTCTGCGAGTAGAGCTGGCGGATGTGGTCGAAGACCCCGGTGTAGGTCGCGGGGTTCGATCTCGGCGTGCGCCCGATCGGTGACTGATCGATGTTGATGATCTTGTCGACGTCCTTGATCCCGTCGATGCGGTCGTGCTTGCCGGGTCGCATCCGCGCGCGGTGCAGGCGGTTGGCGACCGACCGGTAGAGGATCTCGTTGACGAGGGTCGACTTGCCCGAGCCCGACACGCCGGTGACGCAGGTCAACACGCCGAGCGGGAACGTCGCGTCGACGCCCTTGAGGTTGTGCTCGCGAGCGCCACGGACGACGAGCTCGCCGCGCGGCTCGCGGCGCTCGGCCGGCACCGGGATCGACCGCGCGCCGGAGATGAACTGCCCGGTCAGCGAGCGCTTCGTCCGCGCGACCTTCGCCGGCGTGCCCTCGGCGACGACCTCTCCCCCGTGCTCGCCGGCGCCGGGACCGATGTCGACGACGTGGTCGGCGGCGCGGATCGTGCCCTCGTCGTGCTCGACGACGATCACGGTGTTGCCGAGGTCGCGCAGGCGCTCGAGCGTGGCGATCAGCTTCTCGTTGTCGCGCTGGTGCAGCCCGATCGACGGCTCGTCGAGGATGTAGAGCACCCCCACCAGGCTCGATCCGATCTGGGTCGCGAGCCGGATCCGCTGCGCCTCGCCGCCCGACAGGGTCGCGGCGGAGCGCTCGAGCGACAGGTAGCCGATCCCGACCGAGTCGAGGAAACGCAGCCGCTCGGAGATCTCCCGCACGATCAGCCGCGCGATCGCCTGCTCGGTCTCGGTCAGCTCGAGAGCGTTGATCCACTCGAGCGCCGCGCGGGCGGACTTGACCGAGTACTCGTGGATGTTGATCCCGCCGACCGTGACGGCGAGCGACTCGGGCCGCAGGCGCGCGCCGTCGCATGCCGGGCACGGCTGGAGCGCCATCAGCTCTTCGATCCGCTCGCGGGCGTTCTCGTTGTCGTAGGTCTCGTAGCGCTCCTCGAGGCTTCGCATCAGCCCCTCGAAGCGGACGGTGTAGGTGCGCCGGCGCCCGAAGCGGTTCTTGTAGGTGACCGTGTGGCGCTCGCGTCCGGTCCCCGCCAGGAGCAGCTTGCGATCGCTCGCCGGCAGGTCCTGCCATGGCGTGTCCGTGTCGATCCCGTTCGCCTCGGCGACGGCCTCGAGCAGGCGCCGGTGGTAGAGCGAGGCGGCCTTGATCCACGGCGCGAGCGCGCCCTCGGAGATCGAGAGCGTCGGATCCGGCACGATCAGCTCCGGGTCGATGACGCGCTGGAAGCCGAGCCCGTGGCAACGCGGGCAGGCGCCGTGCGGCGCGTTGAACGAGAAGATCCGCGGCTCGAGCTCGGGCATCGAGGTGCCGCACTCGAGGCAGGCGAAGCGCTCAGAGAAGACGAGCACCTCGATGCGCTTGCCGGCGCTCGGCCCGCTCAGCACCCGGCCGCCAGGCGCCTTCGCGGCTTCCTCGCCGGCGTGCTCTGCCGCTTCCCCGGCCTTGCCGCCGGCCTCGAGCAACTCGATCTCGACGATCCCCTCGGCGAGCTCCGAGGCCGCCGCGACCGACTCGGCGAGGCGCTTGCGAACGCCCTCCTTCATCACGAGCCGGTCGACGACGACGGAGATGTCGTGCTTGAACTTCTTGTCGAGCTCGATCGGCTCGTCGAGGCGCTTGAGCTCACCGTCGACGACGGCGCGCGCGTAGCCCTGCACGCGCATCTCCTCGAGCAGCTTTCCGTACTCGCCCTTGCGCCCGCGGACGATCGGCGCGCAGACCATGAACCGCGAGTTCTCGGGCAACGTCAGGACTCGGTCGGTGATCTGCTCGAGCGACTGACCGGCGATCGGCGCGCCGCAGTTGTGGCAGTGCGGCTTGCCGATCCGCGCCCAGAGCAGGCGCAGGTAGTCGTAGATCTCGGTGACCGTGCCGACCGTCGAGCGCGGGTTGCGCGACGTGGTCTTCTGGTCGATCGAGATCGCCGGCGAGAGGCCGTCGATCGAGTCGACGTCGGGCTTCTCCATCTGGCCGAGGAACTGGCGCGCGTAGGAGCTCAGCGACTCGACGTAGCGCCGCTGGCCCTCGGCGTAGATCGTGTCGAAGGCGAGGCTCGACTTTCCCGACCCCGACAGCCCTGTGATCACGCACAGGGAGTCGCGAGGGATCGAGAGGTCGATCCCCTTGAGGTTGTGGGCGCGGGCACCCGAGATGACGATCTGACTGCTGGGCAAAGCTCTCTCAAGAGCTTAGGGATGCGAACAGACGTTCTTGCGCGGTCGAGCAGGAGCTCCCGCAAACTGCGTGTTCATGCCGCTCGGGAGCGGCCTTGTGGCCGCCGGGACGAGCCGGACGGCGTCTAGCGGTTGACCCCGGCGCGGTCGAGGATCTCAGACACCAGCGCGTTGGCGTCGGCGACGTCGAAGTCGCGCTCGACGGCCTCGCGGATCGCGGCCGAGTCGGCGCCGTTGAGCGCCATGTTCATCGCCACGAGGCGAGCGCCCGCGGTGTCGGGACGGCGGCCGGACGGCACGCTTCCGTTCGAGGCAGCCGGCGTCGGGTCGACCTCCGGCGGAGTGCCCTCGTCGGGCGGTGGCGTCGGCTCGGGGATGAGCGGCGGCTCGGGCTCGGGCGTACGCTCCGGCGCCGGCTCGGGCACGGGCTCCGGGGCTGGAGCGGGGCTCGGCGCGGGCGAGGGCTCGGGCATCGGCTGCGGCGGGATCACCTCGGCGACGGTGTCGGCGAGCGACGGCTCGGCGCGCAGCTTGGCCTGGAGGTCGTCGAGACCGCGGCGGAGCTCGTCGACCCGCTTCTGCGTGTCGGCGTCCACCTCGCTCTTCAGCTGCCGGACCTCCTCTTGGGCCTCGAGCCGAATCTGCTCGGCCTCGGCCTCGGCGGAGGCGACGATCTCGTCGGCCTCGCGGCGTGCTTCGACGAGCAGGTCGCGAACCTGATCGCCGATCTCCTTCGCGATCCTCTCTGCATCCATACGGTCAGAGTACCCGCCGCATCGCGAGTGTGGTGAAGGCCCGATGAAGCTGGGATCAGGCTGGCAGGCGCTCGGCCTCGCCGCCCGCCTCGGCCAGCGGCTCGCGCTCGGTCTTGGCCCAGTCGCGCCGCTCGGTCAGCTGGCGCGCCGACGCGCGTGCGAGGACCGGCCAGAGCATCCACGAGTAGAAGCCGTAGAACTGCGCGATCAACAGGCCGAGCAGCCAGCCGAGGTGCCCCTGTTGGGCCTTCGCCGCGATGCAGCCGAAGACCACTGTGCCGAAGCCCAGCAGGTAGAAGAACACGAGCTGGAGAACGCTCTGGTCGGCGAAGTAGGCGGCGACCCCCGTGATCGCGAGCACCACCGACGCGACCAGGGCGAGCCCGATCAGCGCCTGCCAGATCGGCGTCAGCAGCTGGAACAGGGTCTCGATCCGCGCCGCCCGGCTGAACGGGATGTGCCAGACCTGGCCTGCGAGGCCCATCGCCTGGAGGTTGCCCTGCATCCAGCGGGTGCGCTGGCGGAGCAGCGGCCGGAAGTCGCCGAGGCCCTGCTGGTCGACGACCGCGCGAAGCTCCTGGTGGCAGCGCCAGCCGGCGATCAGCAGACGCAGGCCGAGATCCTGGTCCTCGGTCAGGCGGTCGCGCCACGGGCCTCCGTTCTCGGGATCCTCGGTGATCGAATCGAGCGCGGAGAGCCGGTTGAACTGACCGTTTCCGCCCATCCCCGCGGTGCCGACGGCGTTGCGGCCGGCCTGAAAGAGCCGCCCGAACACGGAGAACTCGATGTCCTGGAACCACGCGAGCGGCCGCTCGCGGTTGTAGATCCGAACGAGCGCCTGGACCCCTCCCACCTCGGGGTCGGCGAAGTGGGCGCCCGCGTACTTCGGGGCGTCGGCGTGCAGGCGCCCGTCCGCGTCGACGATGACGACGATCGTGCGTTCGCGGCCGTGGTCGCCGATCCATTCGCCGAGCCGGCGGTAGGCGTAGTTGAGCGCCTCGGCCTTGCCTTCGCGGGCGTGCGGTGGATCGCGCCGCAGGACGGTGAGGTCGGGATCGTCGATCTTCGCCAGGACCTCCGGCGTCGCGTCATCGGAGCCGTCGTCGATGACGACGATGTCGCGTTCCGGGAGGTCGAGCTCCTGGAGCCGGGCGACGCTGTCGGCGATCGTCACCGCCTCGTTCAGCGCCGGGATGAAGAACACCCAGCGGAACATCCCCGGATCGACGGGGTCGGGGGCGTTTCGCGCGGCGCGCAGGCCGCGGACGAACAGCGTCGCGGTCCAGCAGAAGAGGACCGTGATCAGGACGAGTGTGAACCCGAACCAGACCTGGAGAAACGGGTTCAGGCCCTCGAAGGGCCAGGTCAGGCCGTCCACAGCTCGACGCCCGAGGGCTCGTGCTCGTGGGCGTGGTCCGCGTCGGGCTCCTCGGCCGCCTCCGAGGGCGTCATCGGCACCTCGTAGCCCGTGGCGGCGATGATGCCGCGGCGGGTGAAGCCGGACCCGAACTGCTGCGGCGTGCGATCGCCGTTGACCAGGTACTCGAGCGCCTTGACGATCCGCTCGGCCGCCATGCCGTCGCCGTAGGGGTTGATCGCCCGCGCGACGCGCTCGTAGGCCTCCTCGTCGCTCAGCAGGCGACTCGCCTCGGCCTCGATCCGGCTCGGATCCGAGCCGACGAGGATCAGCGTCCCGGCCGCGATGCCCTCGACCCGCTCGGTCGACTCGCGCGCGACGAGGACCGGCTTGCCGAGCGAGGGCGCCTCCTCCTGGATCCCGCCCGAATCGGTGATCACGAGGTGGCAGGCCCCGAGCAGGCGCGCGAACTCGGCGTACTGGAGCGGCTCGGTGAGCAGCACGGTCACGCGGTCGCCGAGCTCGGCGCGGATCGTCTCGCGGACGGCCGGGTTCGGGTGCATCGGGACGATGAAGCGGACGTCGGGGTAGCGGTCGGCGAGCCGCGCGATCCCCTTCGAGATGCCGGCGATCCCGGCGCCCCAGTTCTCGCGCCGGTGCGCGGTCACGACGACGATCGGAGCACCGTCGTCGACGATCGACTGGATCGCGGGGTCCGAGAACGGCACGTCGAGCCTCGAGGCCCAGTGGAGGGCGTCGACGCCGGTGTTGCCGGTCGTGAAGATCTGCTCGACCGGGACGTTCTCGCGAATCAGGTTCTGGAGGTTGGTCGAGGTCGGAGCGAGGTGCATCGCCGCCAGGCAGCCGATGACCTGCCGGTTCATCTCCTCGGGGAACGGCGTCAGGTTGAGCCCACCGGTCCGCAGGCCCGCCTCGACGTGGATCACCGGGATCCGCATGTGGAACGCCGCCATCGCGGCGGCCATCGCCGAGCTCGTGTCGCCGTGGACAGCGACCGCGATCGGATAGCGGCCCTTCATCGCCAGCTCGAAATGGCCCTCGCCGGGGTCGCCGTTGAACTGCTCGTCGATGAAGTCGGCGAACCGGCCCATCACCGTCGCGACGCGGTCGTTCAGGCCGGCGTGGCGCGATCCGGCATGGAGCGTCGCCTGAGTCTCGATCCCGGCCAGGTCGAAGATCTCGCTGACCATCCGATGGTGCTGCCCGGTGGAGACGACCATCGGCTCGTACATCTCGCTGTCTCGCAGCGCGATGATGATCGGGACGAGCTTGATCGCCTCGGGCCGGGTCCCGACGATCACCGGGACCTTCAGCTTGCCGGTGCGCCGCTCGCGGCCGGACGGGGCCGGCTCGGTGAGGTCGTCGATCGACATAGGGGGTCAGGTCCCTCATCGGCCGCTACGCGCCGTCCTTTAGCCGCGCGGGGCCCGCAATCGGACCTCTGTTCGACCCCGCCGAGCTGCGCGAGAGCGGCTGGGGCCTAGGTGCGCATCGCGTCGAGGTCGCGGCGGAGCTCCTTGAGCTCGTCGCGAATCCGCGCCGCCTGCTCGAACATCAGCTCCTCGGAGGCCGCGAGCATCTCCTCCTCGAGCTCGACGATGATCTTCTCGAGCTCGTCGGGCGAGGTGACCTCCTCGCCGTCGCGCTTGCGACGCCGGCGCTTCGAGGGCGCGGTCTTCGTGTCCATCGCCAGGAAGTCGGCGATGTCGGAGATCCCCTTCTTGACGGTCGCCGGCGTGATCCCGTGCTCCTCGTTGTAGGCGAGCTGGATGGCGCGGCGCCGGTCGGTCTCGCCGAGCGCCTTTCGCATCGCATCGGTCTCCTTGTCGGCGTACATGACGACGCGCCCGTCGACGTTGCGCGCCGCGCGACCGATCGTCTGGACGAGGCTCGTCTCGCCGCGCAGGAACCCCTCCTTGTCGGCGTCGAGGATCGCGACCAGCCCGACCTCGGGCAGGTCGAGGCCCTCGCGCAGGAGGTTGACGCCGACGAGGACGTCGTACTCGCCGAGCCGCAGATCGCGGATGATCTGGATCCGCTCGAGGGTGTCGATCTCCGAGTGCAGGTAGCGGACCTTGAACCCGTTCTCGATCAGGTAGCCGGTCAGGTCCTCGGCCATCTTCTTGGTCAGGGTCGTTACGAGCGTGCGCTCCTTCGCCTCGACGGCGCGCCGGACCTCGTTCATCAGGTCGTCGATCTGGTTCTTCGTCTCGCGGACGTCGACGTAGGGGTCGACGATCCCGGTCGGCCGCACGATCTGCTCGACGACCTGCCCTGATACCGAGCGCTCGTACTGCCCCGGCGTCGCCGAGACCATGACCATCTGGCCGATCCGGCTGAGGAACTCCTCGAAGCGCAGCGGGCGGTTGTCCATCGCCGAGGGCAGCCGGAACCCGAAGTCGACCAGCGTCGACTTGCGCGAGCGATCGCCCTCGTACATGCCGCCGATCTGGGGGATCGTCTGATGCGACTCGTCGACGAAGGTGACGAAGTCGTCCGGGAAGTAGTCGATCAGCGTGTGCGGTGGCGAGCCCTCGGGGCGTCCGTCCATGATCCGCGAGTAGTTCTCGATCCCGGAGGTGAAGCCGACCTCCTTGAGCATCTCCATGTCGTACTCGGTGCGCTGGCGAAGGCGATGGGACTCGAGCAGCTTGCCCTCGTTCTCGAGCTCGGTGCAGCGCGCCTCCATCTCGGCCTTGATCTCACGAACCGAGCGCTCGAGCGTCTCCTCCTCGGTCACGTAGTGGCTCGCCGGCCAGACGGCGACGTGGTCGAGGTCGGCGATGATCTCGCCGGTCAGCGGGTCGAACTGGTGGATCCGCTCGATCTCCTCGCCGAACAGGCTGATCCGGTAGGCGGACTCCATGCTCGCGTTCCAGATCTCGAGAACCTCGCCCTTGGCCGAGAACGTGCCGCGGGTCAGCACGGTGTCGTTGCGTCCGTACTGCATGCCGATCAGCTTGCGGAACAGGTCGTCGCGATCGATCCAGTCGCCGACCTTGAACAGCTGCATCATCCGCTCGTAGAGCTGCGGCGAACCGATGCCGTAGATGCACGAGACCGAGGCGACGATCAGGACGTCGCGGCGGGCCAGTAGCGAAGCGGTCGCGGCGTGGCGCAGACGGTCGATCTCGTCGTTGATCGACGAGTCCTTCTCGATGTAGAGGTCCTGCGCCGGGACGTAGGCCTCGGGCTGGTAGTAGTCGTAGTAGGAGACGAAGTACTCGACGACGTTGTCGGGGAAGAACTCGCGGAACTCGTTGCAGAGCTGCGCTGCGAGCGTCTTGTTGTGGGCGATGACGAGCGCCGGGCGCTGTAGCTTCTCGACCGTCGCCGCCATCGTGAACGTCTTGCCGGTGCCGGTCGCGCCGAGCAGCGTGTGGAAGCGGTCGCCCGACTCGATCCCCTCGGCCAGCTGCGCTATCGCCTTCGGCTGGTCGGCGGTCGGCGAGTAGGCGGAGTTCAGCTTGAAGTCGGGCATCCACCACCAAGGATAGGAACGCGCCGGACGGGGCTTCCGGACTCCCGCGCCTGCGAGACTCCCGCGCGATGAAGGTCCTTCGCCTCGTCCTCGCCGCGTTCTTCTCCGCCGCCGGGATCCTGCATTTCGTCCGCCCCGAGCCGTTCGAGGCGATCGTCCCGCCGTTCGTGCCGCTCGCCCACGAGGCGGTGCTCGTCTCGGGTGTCGCAGAGATAGCGGGCGGGCTCGCGCTGCTCAGCGAGCGCACGCGGCCCTATGCGTTCTGGTGGCTGACGGCGTTGCTCATAGCGGTCTTCCCGGCGAACATCTACATGGCCGTCGCACCGGAGGAGATCCGCGGCCTGCCGCAGACCGACGCGATGAAGGTCGCCCTCTGGCTGCGGCTGCCGCTGCAGCCGTTGCTGGTCTACGCCGTCTGGCGTTCGACCCGGCCCGAGCCCGGCCGGCCGGCGGGGCTACGGGGTGGGCTCCAGCGGCGCGGGGGCAGCGCGGCGACCTAGGGAATCGCGGCGCTGAACGACCAGTCGCCGCTGTGGCTGCCTCCGAACCCGAACGGCTCGTCGTAGCTGCCGGAGAGCGTCGTCTGCCCCGGTGACATCGCGACGTTGGCGTTCGGGCTCCAGGTTTCGAGCGGGTCGATCTCCTCGTCCAAGACATCATCGTGCTCATCCTGGACGCAGTCCCGGGTCATGGAGAAGCTGTAGAGGCCGTCCTCGACATAGGCGTTGTACTCGTCGAGGTCCACGCCGACCCGCAGGTACCCCTCCTTGGGTGGGACGACATCCCAGGGGTCGTTCCACGTCGAGCCGCTGCCGCTGAAGGTGCAGGCGCCCTCGCCGCTGCCGTTGGTGCCGGTGACCTCGCCGTTGACCCCACCTCGCGCCAGCCACGCGTAGTAGGGGACGCCGGACGCCCTGATCGAGCCATAGAAGTCGAAGATGAGGTCGTCGGCGCTCGCGCTGTAGTCCGGCGGGTTGCCGGTGAAGTTGTCGGGCCCGGACGTGAAGCTGTCGACGTTCCAGGTCTGCGGGACGACCGCGAACCGGCGCTCACGAGTGCACTTCCGCTGGCAGACCCTGACCGGCTGAAGACCGAGCACGGGGAAGTCGTCGCTGAACACCTGGCGCACCCTCAGGGACTTGCGGGGCGGGAACGGTCCGGCGCGGAAGGTCGCCGCCTCGTCGCCGTCGAGCAGCACCCTGAACTGCTTCGCTGGCACGCGTTGGCGCCCGGTGTTGCTGATCTTCAGCGAGATGCCGTAGGAGCCGGCGCCGTCAGACTCGACGACGATCGCCGGGAACGCCGGATTGACGTTGTCGTGCGGCACCGTCAGCGCCTCGAACTCGCTGGCCAGGAGCTTCGCCGACGCCGCCGCCGGAATCGCGACCAGGGCAGCTACCGCCGACAGGAGCACGATCCCTGCCCGAGGCAATCGCTTGCCGTTCCGCCCCATCCGAATCCCCATGGCTCAGGCGACCGACCAGCGGCCGCGACCCTTGGACCGCGAGCCTACACCCGGCGACCGAGACAGCGAAGGCGTCGCGCCGGCACCTAACGGTCCGGCGCCGGCTCGACCAGCTCGAGCCAATCCCAGTTGCGCGCGCAGATCTCCCGCGCCGAGGACGATCCGAGCGTGAGCACGCCTGAGAGCTGCTCGGTCGGCGCCAGCACCGCCGGCCCGATCGGCAGCGGAGGGAACCCGCTTCCCGGGTGCAGGTCGGGCCCGCCGATCTCGATCTCGACCGAGTGGTTGCCGCGGTCGAGCTCGGCACTGCCGAGCGAGATCCACGAGTCGGAGTTGTTGAGGAGCCCGCGTACCCGCCCCGTCTCCTCGCCGTCGATCGAGCCGGCGGCGCTCGAGGCGACCGACCCCTGCAGCCAGAGCTCGTACTCGCCCGGGCGCTCGACCTCGGCGCCGGTCGTGAGCGTTCCCGGGGCCCGTGGCAGCGGTGACTCCGGATGGTCGGGGCGCTCCCACTCGGCCGGGTAGTTCGTCGGCTCCACCGGCAGTTCGACGGCCGCCCCCTGGCGGTCGCCGACCAGCTCGAGGTCGTCGCGTCTCGCGACCCGCTTGAGGCGCTCGACCTGCTCGCAACGAGGCTTCGCGGTGCGGCGCCCGGTGTCACCGAGACCGAGGTGGTAGACCGGCGCTCCCGGGCCCTCCCGCGCGCCGCCCGGGCGCTGCCAGACCTCGTAGAAGCGCTCGCGGTCGACCATCTCGTAGGGGGCCGGCGGGCGGCTGCGAACCGGTGAGCGCCTCAGGACGATCGTCTTGTATACGAGGACGGCGTCGAGGTCGAGGTCGTCGAGGTCGGCGGGCTCGCCCTGGTCGAGGACGCCGCCGCGGTCGAGCGGGATGCTGCGGCGCCGCAGCTCGGACGCGCCCTCGGGCTCGGCCTCGCGCAGGAAGTGGCGCGCGGCGTAGGGCTGGTACTCGGTCAGCAGCGTCGGTCCCTCGCCGGCGAACTCTTCGCCGATCCGCTCGAGCTCGGCGAGCTGCCCGCGCGGTGCGAGCGTGACTCCGCCGTAGGCCAGGGCGGCCGACCACCCGACCCCGACCGCCAGCGCCGTCAGCGCGACCGCGCCGCCCACCGACTCGAGTCCACGCCGCGATGCGAGAACCGCCGCGCCGAGCGCCGCCAGGAACGGGATCACGGGCGCCGCGATGGCATAGGCCTTGGCCTCGACCCACGGCGAGCCGAGCAGCGCGATCGCGGTGACCGTGGCGAGCGTGCCGAGGCCGTAGGCGAGCGGCGCGAAGGCGCGGCGGCGCAGGCAGAACCAGGTGGCGAGGAGCGCCGCGCCGACCGCGAGCGCGATCAGGGCGTAGGCCACGATGGTGAGCTCGGCGTCGAAGCGGAAATCTCCGGCCGGCCAGATCCCCGCGAGCCGCACGGGCGAGAGCGGCTCTCCCAGGTTGCCGAGGTCGGCCGAGTCGGTGAACGAGCGCCTGAACGGCGACAGGAAGCCGGCCGCGGCGAGCCCCGCGCCGAGCGCCGTGACCGCGGCGAGCGCGCCGAGCAGCGCGGCTCGCGAGATCCGGATCCGGCCGCGGGCGGCCGGGACCAGCGCGAGCGCGACGGCGCCGGCGATCCAGGCGACACCCGCCGGGCTCAGCGAGAGCGCGAGCGCCGCCGCGAGGACCAGCAGCACGGCGAGCACCGCTGCTCCGCCGCCGCGATCGGGGCGTGGCACGACCGCCGCGTAGGCGGTCGCGATCAGCGCCGCGGCGAGGACCTCCTTCACCCCGCCCCACATCACGTAGCCGAAGAGCAGTGCCGAGCAGCCCCCGATCAGCGCCACGGCGACCCGCAGCGGTGCCGACGGGACGAGCGAGCGCGAGAGCGAGAACAGCGCCAGCGCGAGTGCCGCCGCGCATACCGACATGTAGGGCTGAAAGGCCCAGGCCGGGTCCTGCCCGGTCAGGATCGAGCCGAGCGCGAGCGGGGCGAACGTGCCGAGGGGGTAGCCGTTGGCGAGGTTGATCGAGAGCGTCGCCTCGTAGCTCGACGGCGGCAACGCGCGCAGGTCGTCGGCGCCGCCGGCCACGTGGTCGGTCAGCGCCAGCCAGGTCGCGGTGTCGTCGAGCTTCACGTAGCCGGCGAAGGTCGCCTCCCCGCTCGCGATCACCGGCAGCCCGAAGACGACGAACGCGCCGAGCCCCGCGACGATCGCCCAGCCGATCTCCGATCGGGGCCCGCGGTCACCGCGGTCCCGTCTCCGGCGCAGCGTGAACGCCCAGCCGGCCAGCGCGAGGACGATCGACCCGGGGACCAGCAACTCGCCGATCGGGTCCCAAAGCGAGACCAGGCCGCCGAAGGCGACGAGCGCGGCCAGGCCCAGACCGAGCCTCAGCGGCGCGTCGACGCCGCGGCCGAACAGTTGCCCGCAGCCCAGCGCGAGCGCCGTGAGGACGAGCGGGAACGCGACCCACGCGAGCAGCAGGCTCATCTCATCCTCGGCGCTGCCACGGCCGCTCCCGCGGTCCGCTCGGACCGGCGGCGGCTCGGCTCAGAGGCCGAGCTCCTCGGGGTAGTTGTCGCGGTATTCCTCGCGCTTCTCGAGCACCTGCTCGACGTAGGCGCGCGTCTCGGGGAACTCGATGTCACCGAGCTCCAGGTCGGCCCCACCCCACCCTTCGACGGTCCCGGAACCCGCGTTGTAGGCGGCGAGGGCCGCGACCTCGTTGCCGCCGAAGATCCGCATCATCTCCTCGAGGTGGAACGTCCCGTAGCGGATGTTGATGTCCGGGTCGCCGAGGTCGCGGACGCGGAAGGTCGTCCCCTGGGAGCGCTCGGCGATGTCGAGCGCCGTCGCCGGCGTGACCTGCATCAGCCCCCGGGCCCCCTTGTCCGAGCGGGCGGCCGAGTCGAAGCCGGACTCGGCCTCGATCACGGCGGCGATCAGCGCCGGGTCGACACCCTTCTCGTCGGCCTGCTGGCGGATGATGTCGTCGTGGCGGAGCGGCAACGTCACCTCGCGGATCGCGTCGGAGACGTTGATCTGACCGATCGCGACGGCCGCGCCCACGCCGATCCCGATCGCGACGAGCCCGGCGATGATCCGGCGGCGGACGATGCTGCCCCGCGATGGGGCAGGCGGCCTCGCCGCGCGTGTGGCCTTCGGCCTCGGGGCCGCCACGCTCACGACCTCCGCCCCGCCTCGCGAAGCTCAGGCCAGAGCTCGGCGAGCGCCGCCTCGAGGTCGTCGAGGCCGGAGTCGTTTCGGACGACGAAGTCGGCGCGCGAGACCTTCTCGTCCTGGCTCAGTTGTCGGCGCTCGCGACCCTCGAGCTCGTCGGTGCCGCGGGCGCCGGCACGCTCGGCGCGCAGCTCGTCGTCGGAGGCGACGACGAGCACCGCGTCGAAGCGATCGGCGAGCCCCGCCTCATAGAGCAGCGGCGTCTCGACGACGGCGAGGGTCGCGCCCTCGGGCAGCTCGCCGATCCATTCCACGGTCCGCTCGCCGACGAGCGGGTGGAGCACCGACTCGAGCCAAGCGAGCTCGTCAGGGTCGGCGAAGACGATCTGTCCGACCCTCGCGCGCTCGATCTCGCCGCCCGGCGCGACCTCTTCCCCCCAGCGCTCGACCAGGCGCTCGACGACGTCGGCGCGTCCCAGCAGCTCGTGGACGGTCTCGTCCGCCGAGAGCGTCAGCGCGCCGAGCTCGCCGAGCGCCGCGAGCGCGGCTGATTTGCCGCTCGCCATCGCCCCGGTCAGGCCGATGACCGGCGTGCGGCCGGGGGCGGTCGCAGAGGTGCCCTCCGGCGCTTCGTCGGTGGAGGGCGGCGGGGTCACCGCCCCAAGCTAAGCGTTCTCGTCGGCGGCGCCGTCGAGCACGTCGCCCGGCGCGTCGGCGTCCTCGGAATCAGCGCGCTCCTCGGCCGTAGGCTCGGAGGAGAAGACCTCCTCGGAGAGCCCGAGCTCAGGAGCCGCGGCCTCGGCACCGGCGTCCTCGGAGGACTCGGCGGATGGTGCCTCGACGGCCTCCTCACCCGGCGCCGCGGTGCCGCCGAGCTCCGGCGGCAGCAGGTCGCGGAGCGGAAGGTTCTGATTCGCCTGCGCGCGCTTGACCGACAGCGAGATCCGGCGGCGCTCCTCGTCGATCTCGAGGATGCGGACCCAGGTCTCCTGGCCCGGCTCGACGACCTCGCCCGGCGTCTCGACGTGATGCTCGGCGAGCTCGGAGATGTGGACGAGACCCTCGACGCCCGGGACGATCTCGACGAAGGCGCCGAAGGCGACGACCTTCGTGACCTTGCCCTCGAGGACGTCGCCGGCGCGGTACTCGTTCATGACCGTCTGCCACGGGTCCTCCTGGGTCTGCTTGAGACCCAGCGAGATCCGCTGGCGGTCGCGATCGATGTCGAGCACCTTGACCTGGACCGTCTCACCGATCGAGAGGACCTCGCTCGGGTGGTTGACGTGGCTCCAGGAGAGCTCGGAGATGTGGATGAGGCCGTCGATCCCCTCGAGGTCGACGAAGGCGCCGAAGTCGACGATGTTCGAGATCTTGCCCTCGATGACCATGCCGGGCTGCAGGCGCTCGAGAATCTGCTCGCGAACCTCCTTGCGCTCCTCCTCGAGGACCGCGCGGCGGCTCAGCACGACGTTGTTTCGCGACCGGTTGAGCTCGATGACCTTGCACTCGAGCGTCTGCGACTTGAACTCGTCGAGGTTGTGGACGCGGCGGATGTCGACGAGCGAGGCGGGCAGGAAGCCGCGGACCCCGAGGTCGAGGATCAGGCCGCCCTTGACGACCTCGATGACCGTGCCCTCGACCGGCTCACCGGTCTCGGCAGCGGCCTCGATGCGGCGCCAGGCCTTCTCGAAGCGGGCGCGCTTCTTCGAGAGGAGGAGGCGACCCTCCTGGTCCTCCTTGGTGAGAACCAGCGCGTCGACGAACTCGCCGAGCTCGACCTCGTCAGCCGGATCGACCGAGCGGCGGATCGACAGCTCGTTGGCCGGGATGACGCCCTCGGACTTGTAGCCGATGTCGACGAGGACCTCGTCGCGATCGATCCGCACGACGGAGCCGTTGACGACATCGCCCTCGGAGAAGGGCTTGATCGTCGCGTCGTAGTTCGGGATCAGCTGACCGTCGACCTCGATCATCACGTCCGTGAGGCCACCCCCGTTCGAGGCAGGGGCCTCGGTCGCGGTGGGTTCGGTCTCCTCGGGAGCGGTCTCGGAGGTCTCGGTCGGCGTCGAAGTCATTTAGGTGGTCAGAGCTCTACGTGTAGGGGTCAAGGCTTCGCGACCCGGATCGGGCGCGACCGTTCATTGTAAGCCGGAGAGGGCGAGCTTCGCAGTCGGTCTCCGGCTGGCGGCGAGACGAGTCGTCGAGGGATCGGGTGCGGACCGCAGGGGCGAATCCCCGGCCGGTGGAATCTCAGACCGGCTATGACCGGCTCGAACTTCCACCGAGAGCTCGACGAGCTCGGCCCGAGAGCGCTTGCACGGCATCAGCACGACGTGATCGGGTTCCGGCAGCTCGCGGCACGAGGCATCACGCGACACGGCGCGGCGCACCGCGTGGCGACGGGGCGTCTGTTCCCCCTGTACGAGGGCGTCTACGCGGTCGGCCGTCGGGAGGTGTCGCGCGAGGGGCAGCTGATGGCGGCCGTCCTGGTGTGCGGAAGAGGGGCGCGCCTGAGTCATGAGAGCGCCGCCGACCTGTTCGGCATCCGGCGCCCGGAGCCGCCGCCCGTTCACGTGTCGATCCCTAGATCGCGCCGAGCGAGGAGACCGGGCATAGAAGTCCACAGACGCCTCCCCTCGTTGCTCGAGCCCGAGACCACCCACGAGCGCATCCCCGTCACGCCGCTCCCACTCGTCCTGGTCGATCTCGCCGCCACCCTTCCGACCCGCCACGTCGAGCGCGCGGTCAACCAGGCCGACCAGAAGGACCTGATCTCGCCGGACGCCCTGCGCAAAGCCCTCGACGAGCTGCCTGTCGTGCCGGGACTCAACGCCCTCCGTGCCCTCCTCGACAAGGACGCCTTCCTGCTCACCGAATCCATCCTCGAGCAGCGCTTCGTTCCCCTGGCTCTCGAAGCCGGCCTGCCGAAGCCCAAGACCCAGCGCTTCACCTCGGGCCATCGCTGCGACTTCACCTGGCCGGAGCTCGGACTCGTCGCCGAGACCGACGGCCTGCGCTACCACCGCACCGCCACGCAACAGCGGCGAGATCGCGAGCGCGATCACGCGCATCTGCTCGCCGGGCGCGAGTCGGTCCGCTTCACCCACTGGCAGGTGGTCAACGACCGCGATCACGTCGTGCGCACGCTGGAGGTCGCCGCGCGACGCGCGACAGCCCTCCGCCGCTCCGCCTAGCGCTCGACGAAGTACGCGCCCGAGCCCTGACCGTCGGAGAAGAAGCGGCTGGTGATCGTCTTCTTGCGGGTGAAGAACTCGATCGCGTCGAGGCCGTGGGCGTGGAGGTCGCCGAGGAACGAGGCCTTCCAACCCGAGAACGGGAAGAACGCGACCGGGGCCGCGACGCCGATGTTGACCCCGACCATCCCCGCCTCGACCTGGTGGCGGAAGCGCCGGACGGCCGGCGCGGACTCGGTGAAGATCGAGACCCCGTTGCCGAACTCGCTCGAGTTGACGACCTCGAGGGCCTCGTCGAGCGTGTCGACATGGACCTGCGAGAGCACGGGTCCGAAGATCTCCTCGCGGACGGCGGGCGAGTCCGGGTCGACGTCGCCGAGGATCGTCGGCGCGACGTAGGCGCCGTCGGGGGTCTCGGCGTCCGGGCCGCCGGCGAGGAGCTCCGCACCGGCAGCGACCGCGTCGGAGACCGCGCCATCGATCCGCTCACACGCCGCGCTCGAGATCACCGGGCCGACCTCGACCGATTCGTCGAGCCCGTCGCCGACGTGGAGCTCCTTCGTCGCATCGACGAGCGCCGGCATCAGCCGCTCGCGCGCCTCCCCGACCGTGACGAGGACCGAGCCCGCCATGCAGCGTTGGCCGGCGGCGCCGAACGCCGAGCCGATGATCCCGTCGACCGTCTTGTCGACGACCGCGTCGGGCATCACGACCATGTGGTTCTTCGCGCCGCCGAGCGCCTGGACGCGCTTGCCGGTCTTCGCCGAGCGCTCGTAGACGATCCGGGCGACCGGAGCCGAGCCGACGAACGAGACCGAGTCGATCCCCGGGTGGTCGAGGATCCCTTCGACGACCTCGCGGCCACCGTTGACCAGATTCACGACGCCCGGCGGGAGGCCGATCGAGTCGAGGACCTCGAACGCGATCTGCTGCGTCATCGGGACCTGCTCGGAGGGCTTCAGCACGAACGCGTTGCCGCACCCGATCGCGAAAGGCAGGAACCAGAACGGCACCATCGCCGGGAAGTTGAACGGCGCGATCGCGGCGCACACGCCGACCGGCTGGCGCACGGTCTCGCAGTCGACCCCGCGTGAGACGTCCTCGATCACGCGGCCCTGCATCGTCGTCGGGATCGCGCACGCGGCCTCGACCATCTCGATCATCCGCGCGACCTCCGCGCGGGCGTCCGGCAGCGTCTTGCCCATCTCGATCGTCACCGACCGAGCGAGGTCCTCACGGCGCTCGTCGAGACCGGCGCGCAGCGCGAACAGCCGCCGGCCGCGTTCGATCACGCTGACCGCGCGCCACTCGGGCAGCGCCGCTCGCGCGGCGCGGACCGCGGCGTCGAGGTCGTCGGCGCCCGAGAGCGGCACGCGCGCGATGACCTCGCCGTTGGCGGGGCTCTGCACGTCGAGCCGCTCCTCCGAGCCGGCGTCGACCCAGGCGCCGCCGACGTAGTTGCGCAACACCTTCACTTCGCTCACCGTCGCCATGAGGCGAGCGTACCGGCGCGCGAAAGCGCCGCAAAGCTCCTTTTTGGCGCAAGTTCTTCCCGCGCCGACGCCGGTCCGGCGACCACCACGTCCCGCTACTCTCGGTCGCCCGATGCCGACGCGTGCCACCAAGCGCGGCGAGAGCCGTACGCAGTTCGCAGATCACGAGCGCGACCCGGACGTCCTCGTCTGCGGCGCATCGTTCGCCGGCCTGACGATCGCCCGCGAGCTCGCGGGCTCGGGCGCCCGCGTCCTCGCAGTCGACCGCTATGAGATCGGCGAGCGCCAGACGTCCGCCTGCGCCGCGCCGACCCGCTGGCTCGAGGCGATGGGCCTCACCGAGTCGATGCGCCAGACGTTCGACACGCTCGTCATCCACACGCCGCACACGCGCGCCGACATGCGCCTTCCCTGGACCTTCTCGACCTTCGACTACCCCGAGCTCTGCCGCAGCCTGTGGAGCCAGAGCGACGAGAACGCGAGCTTCGAGACCGCGAAGGTCGAGGGGCGCGGCAAGCGCCGCAGCGACGGCCGGATCGAGGTCGTCACCGACCGCGGCACCGTCAGCGCGCCGCTCGTCGTCGACGCGCTCGGCTGGCGGCGGATCCTCTCAAGGACCCAATACACGCCGCCCGACGCACCGCTCTCGCGTGGGCTCGAGGTCCATCCCGACTCACGGCGCGACGAGCTCGAGATCTGGATCGACCGCGACGTGATCCCGGCCGGCTACGGCTGGAGCTTCCCCGCGCGCGACGAGGTCCGGGTGGGCGTCGGCTCGTTCATCGGCCGCGACCACGTCAAACAGCCGACCGTCGAGCTGGCCGAGGACCTCGGCGTCGACGCGGTCAACTACCAGGGCAACTGGATCCCCCACCAGCTCCGCGACGCGACCGAGGAGGGGGTCTTCTTCGCCGGCGACTCGGCCGGTCACTGCCTGCCGCTGACCGCCGAGGGCATCCGCACGGCCTTCTACTTCGCGATCGCCTGCGGCCGCGAGCTGCGCGGCGTCGTCGAGGGCCGCCAGGACCGCTCGGCCGCGCTTCGCAACTACCACGAGTTCTCGGCCTCGCACGAGTGGCAGTACCGTTGGATGCTGCGCACCCAGAAGCTCGTCCCGAAGGTCCCGCCGCGAGTGCTCGCGCGATCGATCGACCTGATGGAGTCCAAGCGCTTCGTCGACTGGTCGTTCAACCACTACCTCAACGTCGCCCACCCGTCGTTCGCCGAGGCCGGCGGGCCCCGCGCCGCCGAGCGCGAGCTCGTCGCCTCCTAGCCCGGCGCCTGGCGCTCGGCCGCGTCGACGGTCCCCGGGGCTCCGGCGAGGTAACCGGACAGCGTCTGGACGGCCGCGAACACAACCAGCAGCGCGATCACCAGGTCCCAGCCGCCGCTCGCATCGAAGACGAGACCGGCGAGGACCGGGCCCGCGGCGGCCAGCAGGTAGCCGATCCCCTGCCCCATCGCCGACAGCCGAGCGGCGGCGGCCGGATCGTCGGCCCGCAGGACGAAGAGGACCAGGGCGAGACCGAAGCAGCCGCCCTGACCGAAGCCGATGACCGCGACCCACGGCAGCGTCGCGGCATCGGAGAAGACCAGCAAGCCGAGGAATCCGACCGCGATGCTCGCCGAGCACAGCGCGACGTTCCAGCTCTGGCTTCGCGTCCTCCCGGCGAGCGTCGGCGCCCCGACCGTCGCGACGATGCCGATCACCTGCATCGCGGCGAGCACCGCCCCCGCCTCGGCCGAGCTCAGTCCGCGCGAGACGAGGATCTCGGCGAGCCAGGCGATCGTCACGTAGAAGTTGAGCGCCTGGAGGGCGAAGTAGATCGTCACGGTCCAGGCGACCCGGTCGCGCAGCAGCGATCGTGAGGCGCCGGCGGCGTCGCGCTCGCCGCGGCCCCGAACCCGGCGCGCGTCCCGGGACGGCCCGATCCAGGCGATGACCGCGATGATCGCCGGCACGAGCCAGACGCCCAGGCCGAAGCGCCAGTCGCCGGTCGCCTCGGTGATCGGCACGCTGAGCCCGGCCGCGGCGGCGGCCGAGACCACCATCGCCGTGGTGTAGAGGCCGGTCGTCAGCCCGGCCCGGGCCGGGAACGAGCGCTTGACGAACGCCGGCAGCAGCACGTTGGCTACCCCGATCGCGAGCCCGGCGACCAGCGTCCCGCCGAACAGCGCCGCCGCGGGCTCCGCCCAGCGAAGCGCGATCCCGGCCGAGATCCCGGCCATCGCCACGAGGATCAGCCCCTCGATCCCGAAGCGGCCGAGCAGCCGCGGGACGATGAATCCGGCGAGGCCGAAAGCGACGACCGGGAGCGTCGTCAGCAGCCCCGCGGCGGCAGCCGAGAGGCCGAGGTCGGACCGGATCTCCGAGATCACCGGCCCGACCGCCGTCACCGCGGGGCGCAGCGAGATCGCCGCGAGCGCGACTGCCGCGATCTGGAGACCCCGCGGGGCCGATGGCCGGGGGTCGCTCATCGACCCCCGATCTTGGCGGGTCGGCTAGCCGCGCACCGGAGTGCCGCTCGAGGCCCAGTAGTCCTCCGACGCCTTGCTCGTCGCGAGCGACTCGGCGTCTTCGAATCCGGGCGCCATCGAGGCGCTGGTCCCCGCCATCACCTGGTGATGGTCGATGTTGAGGTGGCGCAGCCAGCTCTGCTGGCCGAGCGTCAGCCCGATCATGCAGCCGAGCTCGACGAGCTCGGGCTCCGAGAACTGCGCGTACAGGCGCTCCCAGAACGCATCGTCAGTCTCGAAGCCCCAGACGATCGCCTCGGCATAGGCGAGCGCCGCCTTCTGGCGCTCGTCGAAGGCGTCGGAGGACTCGAAGTTGAGCAACTCGTCGTACTTGCCCTCGGTCAGCCCCTGCTCGGCGCCGCGCTCTGAGCGCTGGTTGCCGCAGTACTCGCACTTGACGCTGCGCGAGACGAAGACGCGGCAGAGCTCCTTGATCGGGTGGTCGACGACGCCCTCGCGAAACAGGTCGCGCCACGCGTCGCGAAAGAACCGGAACGCGGCGGGCACGTGCGCGCGGACCGCTGTGCTCTCCGGCCGCGGGGTGCCCTCGCGAGCGCAGCGCTCCATCTCGACCCGCATCTCCTCGCTCATCGCCTCGAGCGGGACGTAACTGATCCTCTGCCTGCCCGCCATTCGGGCCTCCTCTCTCCCGGTCCGCGGCCGGCCGCCAGGACCACGCCGCCTGCGACGGCAAACGATTGCCGTCCGCTACATCCTAGGGCCTAGGGGAAGGGCCGTCAGGCCGCGGGACGCGCCGTCGAACCGCGCACGACCAGCTCCGCGGGGAGCTCGATCCGCCGCGGCTGCTCGCCCTCCATCAACTCGACCGCGAGCACGGCCGCCGACTCCCCGAGCTCGAGGCTCGGCAGCCGGACCGTCGTCAGCGAGGGCGTCAGGTACTCGCCGATCGCGACGTCGTTGTAGCCAACGACCGAGACGTCCTCGGGGCAGCTCAGGCCGGCCTCGGTCAGAGCGCGGACGGCGCCGATCGCCATCTGGTCGCTGGGGGCGAAGATCGCCGTTGGGGTGCCGCGCTCGAGCGTCGCGCGCGTCAGCCGCTCGCCCTCGCCCACGGTCAGCTTCCAGGCCTCCTCCCCCGCGCTGGCGTCCTCGCCACCGGCGGCGAGGATCGTCGTCGCGAAGCCGTTCGCGCGGCGTACGAACGGGTCGACGTCCGTCGGGCCGCGGAGCTGCGCGACCCGCCGGTGCCCGAGCTCGAGCAGATGCTCGGCGGCGATCCGGCCGCCGCCGTAGTCGTCGTGGACCGCGGCCGCAAGACCGCTCGCCGGCACGTCACGAACCCCGAGCACGAGCGGGACGGAGTCGCCGACGATCGTCCGCAGCATCTCGGCGTCGCCGTGGCGCGCGGCGAGGTCGACGATCGCGTCGACCCGGCGCTGGACGAGGTGGCGCAGGATCCGCTCGCAGCGCTCGGCGCTCTCGACCGTCTCGGAGACCAGCGTCACGAAGCCGTCGCGCTCGAGCCCTTCGGAGAGCCCGCGGATCAGCGGCGCGTTCAGCGGGTTCTCGAGGTCGGCCGTCACCACCCCGACGGTCATCGTGCGGCCGCTCCGAAGCCCGGTGGCGACGAGGTCCGGGACGTAGCTCAGCTCCGCCGCGGCACGCTTGACGCGCTCGATCGTTTCCGGGCTCAGCCTGCGCTTCGCGCCGTCGTTGAGCGCGCGGGAAGCGGTCGAGACGTGGACCTGCGCCCGCGCGGCGACGTCCCGCAGGGTCGCGGGCCGGACTCGCCTCCCCGAGACCCGCTCCGTCATCACTCACACTTTACTCAAGAAATGTCGAACGCGCACTCATATCGGTGCGCGCGAGGAGCGCAGGCGGCGGAGGACGCCCCTTCGACCGCCCTCCACCATGCGGCCGCGCGGGCGGCCCGGAAGCCTTCGGCGAGCGGCGTCGCCTACCTAGGGCGCGCCGATGTCGATCGCGACGTAGCGGGTGTCGAGGTACTCCTCGATCCCCTCGCGCCCGCCCTCGCGGCCGAAGCCGGAGGCCTTGACACCGCCGAACGGCGCGGCCGGGTTCGAGACGAGGCCGCGGTTCATGCCCACCATCCCCGTGTCGAGGCGGTCAACGAGCCTCAGCCCGCGCTCGATGTCGCGCGTGAAGACGTAGGCGACGAGCCCGTACTCGGTCCGGTTCGCGGCCGCGACGGCCTCGTCCTCGGTCTCGAACGAAACGATCGGTGCGACGGGTCCGAAGATCTCCTCGCCGAGGATCCGCGCGCTCCCCGGAACGTCGGCGAGCACGGTCGGCTCGTAGAAGTAGCCCTCGCCCTCGATCGGCCCGCCACCGGTCATCACGCGCGCGCCGCCCGCCGTCGCGTCGTCGACGAGTTCGGCGACCTTCCGGCGCTGGGTCTCGTCGATCAGCGGCCCGACGTCCGAGCCCTCGGGCCCGCGACCGACCGACTGCGCCGCCATCCGCTCGGCGAGCTTGCGCGAGAACTCGTCGATCACCGAGGAGTGGACGTAGAAGCGGTTCGCGGCCGTGCAGGCCTCGCCGCCGTTTCGCATCTTCGCGAGCATCGCGCCGTCGACCGCCTTGTCGACGTCGGCGTCCTCGAAGACGACGAACGGAGCGTTGCCCCCGAGCTCCATCGACACGCGCAGCAGCCCCGGCGCCGCCGCCTCGACGAGCTTTCGCCCGACCTCGGTCGAGCCCGTGAACGAGAGCTTCCGAGCCCGCGGGTCGGCGATCAGCGGGTCCATCACGCGGCTCGCCGACGAGCTCGTGATCACGTTGAGCACTCCCGGCGGAAGCCCGCAGTCCTCGAGGATCTCCGCGAACGCCAGCATCGTCAGCGGCGTCTGCTGCGCGGGCTTGACGACCATCGTGCAGCCGGCCGCGATCGCCGGACCGACCTTGCGGGTCCCCATCGCGAGCGGGAAGTTCCACGGCGTGATCAGCAGGCAGGGGCCGACCGGGGCCTTCGTGACCAGCAGCCGCGAGGCGCCATCGGGCGCGAGCCCGTAGCGGCCGTCGATCCGCACCGCCTCCTCGGCGAACCAGCGCAGGTACTCGTTGCCGTAGGCGACCTCGCCGCGCGCCTCGGCGAGCGGCTTGCCCATCTCGAGGCTCATCAGCAGCGCGAGCTCCTCGGCGCGCTCGCCGATCTGCGCGTAGGCGGCCGAGAGGATCTCGCCGCGCTTGCGCGGCGCCCATGCGGCCCACTCCTCCTGAACCGCGCAGGCGGCATCGAGCGCGTCGACCGCGTCCTCGGCGCTCGCATCGGCGATCTCGCACAGGGTGCGACCCGTGGACGGGTCCTCGACGGCGATCCTCGAGCCGTTGGTCGAGCGCCACTTGCCGTCGATCAGCAGTCCCTTCGGGACGCGCTCGACGACCTCGCGCTCGGCCGCCGCAGGCTTGGCGACGGTCACGCTCGGGTCCCGATCCCGGTCCCGAGGCGCTCGCGGACCGACTCGACGAGCGTCTCCGCCGACGGCAGGAAGGCGTCCTCGAGCGTCGGGCTGTAGGGCACCGGCGTCTCGTCGGTCGCGACGACCCAGGCATCGTCGAGGTCGTGCAGGCCGTGCTCGGTCACCGCGCCGAGCAGTCCGGTCGCCCAGCCGCCGGTTCGCGGCCCCTCCTCGTACATGACGACGCGATTGGTCTTCTCGATCGAGCGCAGGACGGACTCGACGTCGAGCGGGCGCAGCGAGCGCAGGTCGATGACCTCGGGGTCGAGGCCGTCGCCCTCGAGCGTGTCGGCGGCCTGCAGCGCGTCGCGGACCCCCTTCGAGATCGAGACGATCGTCAGGTCGGAGCCCTCGCGCGCCACCGCGGCCTCGCCGATCGGCAGGACCTCGCCCTCGGGCGGGCGCTCGCCCTTGACCGAGTAGAGCCGCTTGTGCTCGAGGAAGATGACCGGGTTCGGGTCGCGGATCGCGGCCTTCAGCAGCCCCTTGGCCTCGCGCGGCGAGCTCGGCGCGACGATCTTGATCCCCGGGATCCCCTGGAACCAGGTGCCGTGGTTCTGCGAATGCATCGCCCCGAAGCGACCGCCCGCGCCGACGGCGGAGCGGACCACCAGCGGCGCCGAGCCCTGCTCGTTAGAGACGTACCAGAGCTTCGCCGCCTGATTTACGAGCGAGTCCATCGGCAGCGCCATGAAGTCGCCGAACATGATCTCGAACACCGGCCGCAGCCCGGTCGCAGCGGCGCCGAACGCGGCGCCCGCCAGCGCGAGCTCGGAGATCGGCGTGTCGAAGACGCGATCGGGCCCGTACTTGTCGTAGAGGCCGCCCGTGACCGCGAACACGCCGCCGGGCTTGGCGACGTCCTCGCCGAAGAAAATGACCTTCTCGTCGCGCTCGAGCTCCTCGTCGAGCGCGTCGCGGATCGCGTCGCGGAAGACGAGCTGATCGCCGGAGCCGTTCGACGCGCCCGTGGCGCTCATGGCGCGAACTCCGTCCCGGCGCGCGCCGCGGGGTCCGGGTAGTCGGCGGCGAGCGCGTTGTCGATCGCCTGCTTGAGCTCGGCACGCGTGCGCTCCTCGACGGCCGCGATGTCGGACTCCGAAACGCCCTCCTCGAGCAGCCGCGCGCGGGCGCCGACGAGCGGGTCGCGCTGCTTCCACTGGTCGAGCTCGCCGTCGGGCCGGTACTTCGCCGGGTCGGACTTCGAGTGGCCGTAGTGGCGGTAGGTCTGCGCCTCGATCAGCGTCGGGCCCTCACCGGCGCGAGCGCGGGCGGCGGCGCGGCGCGCGGCCTCCTCGACCATCCAGACGTCGTTGCCGTCGACGACCTCGAACGGGACGCCGTAGGCCGCGGCGCGAACACCGATCTCGCCGCCGCCCGTGACCGCCTTCATCGGCGTGAACTCCCCGTAGAGGTTGTTCTCGCAGACGAACAGGACCGGCAGGTCGAGGACGCGGGCGAAGTTGAGGCACTCGTGGAAGTAGGCCTGGTTCGTCGCGCCGTCGCCGAAGAACGCGACCGACACGCGGCCGTTCGTCCGGGCGGTCAGTCCGGCGCCGATCGCCGCGGCCATCGATCCGCCGACGATCCCGAAGCAGCCGACGAGGCCGTGATCGAGGTCGACGACGTTCATCGAGCCCGAGCGCCCGCCGCAGACCCCGGTCTCGCGGCCGAGCATCTCGGCGACCAGCGCCTCGGGGTCGGTGCCCTTAGCGAGCGCGTGGCCGTGGCCGCGGTAGGTGCCGCTGAAGTAGTCATCGGGCTCGAGCGCCAGGTTGACGCCGACCGGCACCGCCTCCTGGCCGGCCGACAGATGCGTCGTCCCGTGGACCTCGCCCTTGAGGAACAGCCGATGGAGCGACTGCTCGAACTCGCGGATCAGGAGCATCCGCGCGTAAGCGTCGAGGAAGTCGCGCGGCTCGGGCGCCCGACCCTCGGTCGGTGCTTCGGTGGTGACGCTCATCGAATCCGCTCCTCCGCTGTCCCCCGCCTAAGCCTGCGCGCTCTCGGTCTCGAGCGGCTCGAGTCCGTCGGAGACCTCGACCTCGCGCGGCTCCAGCTCGAGGCCCGACAGCCGGGCCTGCTGATCGAGCAGCATCGCGAAGTCCTCCGTCGTGTGCCCGGAGCCGATCAGCGCCTGGACCGCCTGCGCCGTCGTCGCGGCGACCGGCATCGGCACCTCGAGGTCGTGCGCGAGCTCGAACCCGAGGTCGAAGTCCTTCTGCAGCAGAATCGGCGTGAAGGTCGGCGAATAGTCGAGGTTGACGAAGGCCGGCGTCTTGTAGCGCGTGAACATCGAGCCCATGACGCTGCCATTGATGAACTCGAGCAGATCCTCGCGCTCGATCCCTGCCTTCTCGGCCAGCACGGTGATCTCGGCCAGGCACTGGCTGACGACGCCGAGCATCAGGTTGTGGCAGATCTTCGCCGTGCGGGCGAGCTCGCCCTCACCGACGTAGGTCACGCCCTTGCCGAACAGCTCGAGCAGCGGTCGAGCCTCCCCCCAGGCGTCGGCGGGGCCGGAGACGACGACCGTCAGTCGCCCGGATGAGACGACCTTCGGGTTGCCGCTGACGGGTGCCGCGAGGATCGCCGTACCGCGCTCGGAGGCGACGGCCCGGACCTCCTCGGCCGCGGCCGGTGCGATCGTCGTCGAGTCGACGATGATCCGCGGCTGCTGCCCGGGGTTCGAGAGCAGGCCCTCGGGACCGGTGACGACGGCGCGGAAGTCGTCGGACCCCGCGACCATCGTGAAGACGATGTCGCGGTCGGCGAGCTCCGCGGGTGTGTCGACGATCGTCGCGCCGAGCTGAGCCAAGGGCTCGGCCTTGGCGCGGGTGCGGTTGTAGACGGCGACGTCATGGCCCGCATCGAGCAGACGGCTGGCGAGCGCGTAGCCCATCCGGCCGGTGCCGACCCATCCGAGCCGCAGCGCGCGTGAGTCGCCATCGCCGTTGGTCCCGCCCATCTCTCCTCCTCCGTGCGACATCCGGCCGATCGGCCGTCGTCCGCCAACTTGCAAACGATTGCAGCAGCACTCTAACGAGACAGGCTCGCGGTCGTCAAGTCTCGATTCCGGATGTATGATCGCCACGCCACAAACGTTTGCAGTCGGCCTGGAGCCGCTGCGCGGGGAGAGCGACGGGAGAGACGAGATGGGACTGCCTACCTACGGCTTCATGGGGGTCGACTGGGAGGAGCGGGTGCGCTTCGACCGGTTGCGCGAGGAGCGCCTCGCCCGCGCCCAGGCAGAGCTCGCGGCCTCCGAGCTCGGAGCGGTCCTGTGCTTCGACATGTCGAACATCCGTTACATCACGGCGACCCACATCGGCACCTGGGCCTCCGACAAGCTCAACCGCTTCTGCCTGCTCCCCCAGGGCGACCCGCCGATCATGTGGGACTTCGGCTCGGCCGCTCGCCACCACAAGCTCTACAACCCGTGGCTCGGCGACGAGCGCTCGCACGCAGGTATCTCGACGATGCGCGGCGCCTTCTCGCCCGAGTCCGGCCGCGCCGAGTCGGTCGCGGAGAAGATCCGCGTCGAGCTCGAAGCTCGCGGCCTGCTCGGCGAGCCTGTCGGGGTCGACGCGGTCGAGCCGGCCGTCCTGTTCGCACTCCAGGACGCCGGGATCAACGTCGTCGACGGCCAGCAGCTGATGCAGCGCGCGCGGATGATCAAGACGCAGGACGAGATCACGCTGCTGAACTCGGCCTGCGCGATGGTCGACGCGGCCTACGAGGAGCTCTACCGCTTCATGCGGCCGGGCGTGCGCGAGAACGAGTGCGTCGGGCTCGTCAACAAGGTCCTCTACGACCTCGGCTCGGAGTTCGTCGAGGGCGTCAACGCGATCTCGGGCGAGCGCTGCTCGCCGCACCCCCACGTCTACACGGACCGGATGCTGCGGCCGGGCGACCCCGCCTACTTCGACATCCTGCACTCGTTCAACGGCTACCGCACGTGCTACTACCGCACGTTCTCGATCGGCTCCGGGTCGCGCTCGCTGCTCGATGCCTACAAGCGCTGTCGCTATTACCTCGACGCCGCGATCGCGATGATCAAGCCGGGCGTGACGACGGGCGACGTCGTCGAGTTGTGGCCGCAGGCGCAGGAGTTCGGCTTCCCCGACGAGGAGGCGGCGTTCGCGCTCCAGTTCGGCCACGGCGTCGGCCTGACGATCTGGGAGAAGCCGATCTTCAGCCGCCTCGTCTCACTCGAGCATCCGGAGGAGATCAAGGAGGGGATGGTGTTCGCGCTCGAGACCTTCTGGCCGGCGTCCGACGGCTGGCAGGCGGCGCGGATCGAGGAGCAGCTCGTCGTCACCGCCGACGGCTGCGAGGTGATCACGCGATTCCCGGCGGAGGACCTGCTGATCGCGGGCAAGCCGTACTACACGGTCGGCGGGAACCTCTCGCTCGAGCGCGAGACCCAGTCGAACCTGAACTCGGAGCTCGACGCGGGCGGCCAGGTCGCATCGCCGAAGCCGCCGTCAGACGCGCCGCCGATGCCGACCGGCGACGCCGGGGCGACGACCTACTAGACGGAGGCGACCATGGCGATCACGGGCGACACCGCCGCGACGATGGAGCGCTCGGCCGGGCGCGAGCGCTGGGGGGCGATGATCGGCGGCGAGTGGGTCGAGCCGACGCCGTCGGACGAGACGTTCGGCGTCACCGACCCGGCGACCGGCACCGAGATCGCGCGCGTGATCGCTGGCGACGCGCAGCTCGTCGACCGAGCCGTCGCCGATTCGCGGCGCGCGTTCGCCGAGTGGCGCGCGCTACCGCCGCGCGAGCGCGGCCGGCTGATGCGGGCGGTCGCGGCGAAGATCCGCGACCACGTCGACGAGCTCGCGGCGCTCGAGGCGCTCGAGGTCGGCAAGCCGAAGCGCGATGCGTTGCGCTTCGACGTCTCCTTCTCCCACGCGGGCTACGACTACTTCGCCGGCCTCGCCGACACGCTCCACGGCGAGATCCTCGACCAGGGCGCGATCGAGGCGCGGGTCATCTACGAGCCCTACGGGGTCGTCGCCGCGATCCTCCCCTTCAACTGGCCGCCGATCCACTTCACGAAGAAGTGCGCCCCGGCGCTCGCGGCCGGCAACACGGTGATCGTCAAGCCGGGCGAGCAGGCGCCGCTGACGGTGCTGCGGCTGGTCGAGCTCGCGAACGAGGTCCTGCCTCCCGGAGTGATCAACGCGGTGCCTGGGATCGCGGCCGGCGGCGCGCTGTCGAGCCACCCGCGAGTCGAGCGGATCACGTTCACCGGCGCGACGGCGACCGGTCGGCGGGTGCTTCAGTCGGCCTCGGAGAACCTGACCTTCGCGACGATGGAGCTCGGCGGCAAGAACGCGCTGATGGTGCTCGAGGACGCCGATCTCGAGGTGGCGACGGACGTCGCGCTCGAGGGAATGTTCTACAACCAGGGCGAGGCTTGCACCTCGACCGCGCGGATCCTCGTCCACGACTCGGTCTACGACGAGTTCCTCGAGCGCTTCACCGAGGCGACGTCGCGGCTCGTGGTCGGCGACGGACTCGACGCCGCGACCGACATCGGCCCGATGGTCGACGCGAACCAGCGCGACAAGGTCCTCGCGTTCGTCGAGACCGGCCTGGCCGAGGGCGCGCGCAAGTCCTTCGAGGGCAGCGTGCCCGACGACGAGCGGTTCGCCGGCGGCTACTGGGTCCCGCCGACGATCCTCACCGACGTCGCGCCCGAGTCGACGCTCGGCCAGGAGGAGATCTTCGGCCCCGTCGCCTGCTTCATGCGCTTCTCGACCGAGGACGAGGCGATCGAGATCGCCAACGGCACCGCCTACGGCCTGACCGCCGCGATCATCAGCCGCGACGAGACCCGCGCCTACCGGATCGCCGAGCGGCTCGAGGCCGGGATGGTCTTCGTCAACAACTACATGCGCCGCGCCTTCCTCGGCTCCCCGTTCGGCGGCGTCAAGGGCTCGGGCTTCGGCCGCGAGAACGCGGCCGAGACCCTCCACGAGTTCGTCCGCTCGAAGAACATCCGCTTCCCGAGTGGCAAGGCCCCCGTGCCGAAGTGGCCGCCGCGGCACTGAGGCGACCGCTAGTCGCGACCGGTCTCCTCGAGCACGTACGAGGTGCTGCCAGACTCGATCGTGAGCTGCGTTCCGTCGTAAGACCACTCCGGGTCGGAGAGGAAGAAGCGGGTCATCTCGTTCTGGTCGGCCGCCGGGATGTCGCCGCAGCCCATGAGGGTGCTGGTCACACCGCCGTCGACGCGAAGCGTCCCACCGTCAACCTCGAATCGCCCCAGGTTGTCGTTGCAGTAGGTCCAGCGAATTCGGTCCTTGCCTTCGAACCTGAAGAACTTGACCCGGAGCCCGTCCTCAGGCAGCGCCGTCGTCTCGCCGCCGACGGTGACCTCCTCGGTCGCGAAGATGGCCCCCATCGGAAGCTCCTCGTCCTGACCGCAGCTCGAGAAGGCGGCGGCGCTGAGACCTACGAGGAACGCGAGTCGAAGACGGGCGGCGCGCACGGGTCGGGAACTATGTCTGAGACCCGGCTGAAAGCGAGCTGATGGACGCCAACGACTACCCGCGATTCTCCGCTGCGGAGATCGACTCGCGGATCGCGGCGATCGACCGTGCGATCGACGAAGCCGGCGCCGAGCACCTCGTGGTCTACGGCGCCAACCGCGTCGGCTCGGCGGTCGAGTGGCTGAGCCAGTGGCCGGTCACCCGCGAGGCGATCCTGATCCACACGCCCGACGAACGCGACCGGCTCCTCGTCGGCTTCTACAACCACGTCCCGCTCGCGACCAGGCTCGCGATTGACGCCGACGTCGACTGGGTGGGCCCGGACCCGATCGGCGCCGCAATCAACGAGCTGCTGCGCCGCGGCGCCGCGAACAGACCCATCGCTGTGCTTGGCCCGCTCTCCCACCCGGCGCACGAGCGCATCGCCGACCTCGCATCGCGCGCGATCGCGCTCGGACCCGCGTACACCCGCCTCCGATTGATCAAGTCCGAGGAGGAGATCGCGCGGGTGCGGATCGCCGCCAAACTGACCGACGCCGCGGTCGAGGCGCTGGCCGCCGAGGCGAGGCCCGGGCTCGACGAGCGCGAGCTCGGCAACATCGTCGAGCGCGCCTACGTCGGCCGCGGCGGCACGACCCACATCCACTACTTCGGCGCCACGCCGATGGATTCACCCGAGGTCTCGGTCCCCGCCCAGTGGCCATCCGCCCGGAAACTCCAGGCCGGCGACGCACTCAGCTGCGAGATCAGCGCCGCGTACTGGGGCTACGCCGCCCAGCTCCTCCGCACCTTCACGATCGCCGCCGAGCCGACCCCGCTCTACCGCGAGCTCCACGAGGTCGCCGAAGCCGCCTTCGACGCGATCGTCGCGAAGATCCGGCCCGGCGCAAAGGCGCAGGAGCTCGTCGACGCGTCTGGCGTGATCGAGGACGCCGGCTTCACCACCCGCGACGACCTCGTCCACGGCTTCGTGGGCGGATATCTCCCGCCCGTCCTCGGCTCCCGCAGCCGGCAGCTCGAACCGGTCCCCGAGTTCGTGCTCGACGCAGGGATGATGCTGGTGGTGCAGCCGAACGTGGTGACACGCGATGAGACGGCGGGGGTCCAGACCGGTGAGCTCCTACTCGTGACGCCCGACGGGTGCGAGCGCCCGAACGCGGGAAGCGTGGCGTCTGAGCATGCTGACATCCGGACGACGAACGAAGAGTCAGCAGCGAACCCCAGCGCGCTTCTCGATCGTCGGTCTTGCCGAGGTGACCGGCGCGGGCCTGACGCGCGCTGCCCGGAGACTTAGCTCTCACCACCTTCGCGGCTCCGCGACTCGGTCATCGAAAAGTCGAGGAAAGCGGTCGCGTCATCGAAGCCCTCGTAGCGTCCCACACAGCTGAGGATCGACCGGCGAATGTCGGCAGCTCGACCCGCGTCCCGGCTCACTGCGACCCATGCGCCAAGCAACTGGATACCGGTCATCAAGCAATGCTCCCTGGCGCTCGCATACGGGAGCATTTGTGATGGGAAGACGTTCGGGTCTCGGTCTCGCAAAGGCTGCTCGCAGAACCCGTTCACGACGAGGATTGCTTTTGGCCGGATCGCCGTCTTCTCAAGTTCCAGGCTCACCCATTTCTCCAGCTGGGCAGCATTTGCTTCCCTCGCGCTCTTCGTTAAGCCTTTTATCTCGACCACAGCTGTGACGCCTTCGTCCTTAAGCACAAGATCGGTCCGACCACTCTCTTCAGCGTCCTCGACCGTGAACCCGAGCCCCTCGAACACGTGACGCACCTGTACCTCGAGCGCTGGCCCGCTTGCACTGAAGAGAAGCTTCTTCTGTTCGAGGTCGGCAAGCTCGCGCCTCACCCTGTCGCGCCTGCCGACAGCGCGCTTGACGCTCTCCTCGCGCTTTTGGAGAGTGATGCGGGCGTCGTTCTCTGCCGCTAGCCGATACTCGCTCGTCCACCTCGGCAGCCGGAACTCCTCAGCGTCCGATCGCAGCGTGCGAAGCATCTCTAGTACACCCGACCCGACTTCACGATTTCGCTTAACAATGGCGTCATCGGAAAGGCCCTCGTAATCGATGTCGGGCAGTAGTGCGACCCAGCCTTGATCGACGCGGGCGACGGCAGCGACCGCACGGGTTGTCCGACGGATGACGGCCTGCGTTCGCCCGACCGGCTCTTTGAGGTACGCCCGATATCGAAGGGCCCCCTCGTGCTTGCGCCAGAACGCCCCGAACGACGGGTCGCCTCGGAAGTCCATTCGGCGACCCTCGGCCTTGATGAGCTCGACCTCAAGCGGGAAAGCGGCCGCGACGGAAGCGTCCGACACGATTGAGGTCGTCTGACGGTTGCGACCGGTTCCCGAGAATTCCTTCTCACCTGTCGCACGAAAGAATCGATGGGGCGCGCTACAGAAGATCGCCACACACCCGCCGAGCCTGAGCAGCTCCAAGATCTCATCCCGCCGACGCCTGAGCTCTTCTAAGACAAGGGATGAGTCATCCTCGTGAAGGAGGGGTAGCCCGCGATACGTGCCGCTGTAGTCACGCCTGTACTCAGAGAGAACGTGGCTCGGGTCCCAAATGACTAGCTCGTAATCGAGAAGTGAGTGACTCGAGCGAAAGTCGATACCGACGATGTCCGGATGCTCAAGGTCAAAACCGAGTGACACGGCAGAACGGGCGCTCGGCGAAGCCATCGTTTGAACGTACCGCTCCTCGAAGACGGTTCAGCGGAGCACGACCCCGCTTTCAGCGAACGATCTAGAAGGCCCGGGCGCCGACGCGCATTGAGTTAATCCCTCATCGGTCAAGCGTCCTAGCTCTCAGTTGCCTCGAGGTCGAGAATCTGCTCAACAGGATCACCGGTCTTGACAAGACTCATGTCACTCAGAGCCGCTCAGCAAGCCAGTCAGCCACCAGCGGCCGGTACCGATACGCCACGTTGTTACACACGTGGTTGCCCTCGTCGTAGACAACGAACTCGCCGTTCGGAGCGGCGTCGGCGATGCGCTTGGTCTGCTCCCAGGGGATCAAGCGGTCGAGCTTGCCGGCGATGATGAGGAGGGGCTGCTCGATCTGGTCGGCGACCCCGTCTAGGCCGAGCTCCAGCGCCGCCTCGCGACCGGCCTCCTGGTCGGCTGAGCGCGAGTAGTAGGTGAAGGAGTCGCGGGTGAGGCCCGGGATGTGGTCCCAGATCTCACCGAAGTTCCAGGGGCCGCAGACGCCGGCCGCTGCCTTGATGCGCGGCTCGAACGCGGCGGTGCGGGGGGCGTAGTAGCCGCCGAGACTGACGCCGGCGACGCCGACCCGGTCGAGGTCGACGCTCGCACGCGAGCCCTCGTACTCCCCGGCGGACAGCGACGGCACCGGCTCTCCCCCGCTTCGCTCGAGCTCGTCGAGCAGCGCTCCGACCGCGACCTCGTAGTCGTGGCGCAGCGGAAGCTCGAACCCGCCCTCGCCCTGGCCGGGACCGTCGAGCGACGCGACCGCCAGCCCGCGGTCGAGGAAAACGTTCTCGAGCGAGAAGAACTCCTCCTTGGTCGAGTCGAGGCCCGGGATCAGGATCACGAGCGGGACGGCGCCCTCGCCACGCGGTCGCCGCAGGTTGGCGACGACCCGCGAGCCCTCGAGCGGCGCCTCGATGCGCTCCGCTGCTGGGTCGAGCAACCGGTGCCCATCGCGCTGTGCGTCGCGCGCCCGCAGCGTCACCTCGGTGTTGCGCTCGCCGTCGAGCACCCAGACGTACTTGGCGAAGTGGAACGCGACGGCTGCGCGGATGAACGCCTCGCCGGCGGTCCGCAGACGGCCCGCCTCCTCCGCCTCTCGTGCCAGACCGAGGTGCATCTCCCCCAGCTCGCACCAGGCGTCGATCCACTCCTCCCAGCGCTCGACCTTCGCGGTCGTGCGGTTGAAGTCGCCGAGATCGACGCCATTCGTGACCATGCGCGGCGCCCAGTTGTCGATCGCCGCCTGCACCCTCGCGTCAGGCATCAGTCCTCCTCTCCGCCGATCCCCCAGAAGATCCGCTCGGCGTTGCCGGCGAGCACGGCAGCCTCCGCGAGGTCGCCGAGCCCGGCCGCTCGCACCGTCGCGATCGGGTCCTGGTCGCCCATGTCGAAAGGCCAGTCCGATCCGAGCAGCACGCGCTCGGGTCCGGCCCACTCGACGATCTGGGCGAGCAGTGCCGGGTCGTGCGTGATCGTGTCGAGATGGAAGCGCCGGATCGACTCGGACGGCGCCTCGGTGAGCCGCGATCGCGCCTGCGGCTGGAAGCCGTGCGCGTGGTCGAGCCGTCCGCGGAGCGCGGGCAGAACGCCGCCGGCGTGGGCGAGGATCACGGTGAGCTCGGGGTGGCGCTCCATCACCCCGGCCATCGTCATGTGGGCCGCGGCGATCGTCGTCTCGAGCGGGTTGCCGACCGTGTTCCACGAGTAGAAGTCGTCGAACGCCGGGTCGGGGAGACTGCGGGTCGCCGGGTGGATGAAGACGACCGAGCCGCTCGCCTCGGCCTCGGCCCAGAAGATCTCGCGGCTCTCGTCGCCGAGCGGCGTGCCGCCGATCCCCGCCGTGATCTCGACCCCGGCCAGCCCAGCCGCGCGGACCCCGCCGAGTTCCGCCGCGGCGAGCTCCGGGTCGCCCATCGGGACGGCGCCGAGGCCGGCGATCCGCTCGGGGTAACGGTCGACGATCCGCGCCAGCCCCGCGTTGCCGATCCGGCAGCGCTCGAGCGCGAGCTCCGGCTCGGTCGACGCGTAGAGCAGCGGCACCCAAGGACACAGCACGACGCGCTCGATCCCGCGCTCGTGCTGAGCCGCGAGGATCGCATCGACATCGACCGCCTCGCCGATCATCGCCCGGATCGACTTGCCCTCGAGCTCGACGACCTGGGCGCCGTCGGCGTCTCGCGTCACGCTCGCCCGCCAGCTCTCGTCCCCACCGTCGCCACGAAGCAGCTCGGGGACGATGACGTGCGCGTGGCAGTCGACCGGACCCATCAGCCCTCGCCCCCCGCGACCGCGTCGAAGTCGAGGCCGAGGTCCTCGAAGACGATCCGCGCGGCGTTCCGCCCCGGCGCGCCGGTGATCGAGCCGCCTGGGTGCGTCGTTCCACCCGTCTGGTAGAGCCCGGCAAGCGGCGTTCTGTGTTGGCCCCAGCCGGGCGCCGGCTGGAGCGGGCCGGCCTGGGGCAGCGAGCGGATTCCGCCGTGCATCGCGCCGTCGATCATGTGCGGGTTCTGGGCCTCGATGTCCGGCGGCGCCTGGACCAACGAGGCGAGGATCGCGTCGTCGGTCAGACCCGGCACGTACTCGCGGACGCGCTCGAGCTGCCGCGCGGCGAACTCGTCCTTGGCGTCCTGCCAGGACGCGGAGCCCGGCGGCGGGGTCGCGGTCGCGCAGGTCAGCAGCTTCACGGTGTGGTGTCCCTCCGGCGCCCGCGAGGGGTCGGCGAGCGTCGGGCAGGCGACGAGCAGCCACGCCGGCTCGGGGTCGTGGATCCCGTCGCGCATCCGCCGGCCGTAGTCGAGCACCTGCTGCGGGAACCCGGCGAGGCCGGAGGAGACCGAGCTCCGGGGCCCGCCCGGCGTCTCGTAGATCGGCGGCGCGCTCGTCGCGTGGTGGACGGCGAACCCGGACAGCCCGATGTCGTAGGTCTCGATCCCCCAGCGCCAGTCCTCGGGCCAGACCTCGGCCGGCGCCATGTCGATCAGGTGCTTGACGTGGATCGTCGAGACGACCGCGCGATCGCCGACGAACCGCTCGCCGCCCTCGACCTCGAAGCCGAGACAGCGCTCGCCCGAGTCGTCGAGCACGAGCCGCTCGACCTTGCGATCCGTCAGCACCTCTCCCCCGCTCGCCTCGATCGTCCGAACCAGCGAAGCCGCCAGCTCGCCCGACCCACCGCGCGGCAGCGTCCAACCTCGCCCCTGGCGCCCGAAGACGATCGAGTAGGCGAGCGGCCCCGTCCCCGCGACGTCGACGGGGACGTAGGTCTGGAACGCCTGCCAGAGGAAGAACGCCCGGACGTGCTCCGACTCATACGTGTCGCGGATGACCTCCCAGGCCGACAGCATCCGCCGGCGCTCCCAGCGGTGCCCGTCGGGGTGCTCGGCGAGCATCTCCGACATCGACGGGCCGTAGCCGACCGGGTTGAAGCGGGCGGCCGAGAAGACCTGCTTGACGCGGTCGTACTCCTCGAGCGCTTTCCGGTAGGCCGCTGCATCGCGCCTCGAGAATCGCGCCAGCTCCTCGCAGCTGCGCTCGAGGTCGAGCCACATCGTCAGCTGCTCGCCGTCGGGGAAGACGACGTGGGCGAACGGGTCCGGGCTCAGGTAGTCGAGCCCCTGCTCGCCGATCAGGCCGAGCTCGTCGCGGGTCAGCAGCGGGTTCGTCTGGATCAGCGTGTGGCCGGTCGAGCACGAGTCGAGCAGGAACCCGGGTTGGAGCAGCTCCTCGGACGCCGCGCCGCCGCCGGCGACCGAGCGCGCGTCGACGACGATCACCGAGAGTCCGGCCCGGGCCAGGTAGGCGGCGGTGATCAGGCTGTTGTGGCCGGCCCCCGCGACGACGACGTCTGCGACTCGCTCCACCACGACCTCCCTACGCCAGCAACAGGATCAGCGACCCGCCGACGACGAGCGCGGCGCCGCCGACGATCCGCGGGTTGACGATCTCCACAGAGCGCCCCGAGATCATCGGCGCGAGCGCGAGGACGACCGGGACCGAGAGCAGCTGCAGCGCCAGCACGGTCGCGATCGCGGTCGTGTCGAGCGACTCGTAGCGGCCCCATGTGGCGAGGCCGACGATCAGGCCCGCCGCCAGCTTCCAGTAGAGACCCGAACGCTCGTTGCCGATCGAGCCGAGCTGCTCGTTGCTCAGCGCCAGCACGAATGCGTAGCCGAGAGTGGCGGCGGCCATCCCGAGCGTCACGCCGAGCAGCGGCGCGTCGAAGTGCTCGAGCGCCTCGGCCGTGATCACGGCGCTCGTCGCCCAACAGGCCGCGGTGGCGAAGCCCCAGACCGACTCGGAGAACGCGGCGCGCTCGCCGGACCCCGGGTCGCTGACCGCGAACGCGCCGACGATCACGAGCGCGACGCCGAGCGCCGCGATCGGCGCCGGGATCTCACCCGCGAAGACGATCCCGAGGACGAGCCCGAACAGCGGCGTCGTCGCGATCAGCGGGCTCGTCCGCGCGGCACCGATCCGCGACTGCGAGAAGTTGAGCGTCGTCCAGCCGACGAAGAAGTGCACCATCCCCGCGGCGGCGAACAGCGCGTAGGCGTCGAGCGGCACCGCGCCGAGATCGCCGAGCTCGCCTGCAACCGCCGCCGCGAGCCCGAGAACCAGGGTCGCGAGGACGAGCTGGAGGAAGGTCGAGAGATAGACGCTCGAGAGGTTGCGGACCGCGCGGGCGTTGAAGGCCTGGAAGAGGCCGAAGCCGGCGCCCGAGACCGCGGCCCAGGCGGCGCCGCTCACACCTTCGCTGCCGCCGTCGTGGCCTCCGGGCTCTTCGTCGGCGTGCCGCCGAAGAAGAGGTCCGTCATCTCCGGGTTGCTGAGCACGGCGTCCGCCCTGTCGGCGAGCAGGACGCGCCCCGACTCCATGACGACGCCGTGGGTCGACATCCGCAGCCCGAAGCGGACGTTCTGCTCGATCATCAGCAGCGTCTTGCCGGCGGCCTGCATCCGCTGGATCGCCTGCGCGACGAGCTTCAGCGCCTTCGGGTCGAGACCGACCGAAGGCTCGTCGAGCATCACCATCGCCGGGTCGAGCATCAGCGAGCGCGCGAACTCGACCGAGCGCCGCTGGCCGCCGGAGAGGTTGCCGGCCTTGTCGTGGGCGCGCTCGGCGACGATCGGGAAGAGCTCGCAGACGTTCTCGTAGCGCTCCTCGATGAGCTTCTTCTTGCGGCGGATGATGTAGGCGCCCATCAAGACGTTGTCGCGCACGGTCAGGTTGGGAAACAGCGCGTCGGACTGAGGCACCTGGCTGATGCCCCTGCCGAGGATCGAAGCCGCCGACTCGCCCTCGATCCGCTCGCCGCGGTAGGTGATCGTGCCCTCGCGCGGGTTGAGCAACCCGCTGACGGCGCGGAGCACCGTCGACTTGCCGGCGCCGTTCGGGCCGACGATGCACGTGGTCGAGCCCCCGGCGACGGACAGATCGACGCCCTGGAGGACGTCGCCGGCGCCGTAGCCGGCGTAGACGCCCTCGATTCGCAGCATCTCCTCCGAGGCCGATGCCCCGGCCGCCGTCGCGGGTGCCCCCGAGTCGGCCGAACCGCCGCTGCCGTTCATCGAGCTCATACTCCCACCGGCTCCTCGAGCTTGAAGTCGTCGCCGAGATACGCGTCGAGCACCTTCGGGTCGCGCTGGATCTCATCCGAGTTGCCCTCGCAGATGCAGGCGCCCTGGGCGAGCACGACGATCGGCTCGCACAGCGAGAGCACGAGCGGCATGTTGTGCTCGACGATCAGGAACGTCTTGCCCTGGGCGTTGAGCTCGCGGATCATGTCGGCCATCCGGTTGATCAGCGTCGGGTTGATCCCGCCCGCGGGCTCGTCGAGCAGGATCAGCTTCGGGTCGAGCATCAACACCTGCGCGAGCTCGACGAGCTTTCGCTGCCCGAACGACAGCGCCTCGGCCGGCCGGTCGCGGTACTCCGACATCCCCACGAACTCGAGCAGCTCGTCGGCGCGCCTGGACTCCTCGCCGGAGACCGCACCGGCTCGGAGCTGGCCGAACGAGAAGCTCCGAAGCGGCGCGACGACGTTCTCGAGCACGGTCATGTCGCGGAACACGCGCGTGATCTGGAACGTCCGCCCGAGCCCGGCGTAGGCGCGCGACCAGGCCTTCTTGCCGTCGATCCGCTCGCCGTCGAGCCAGACCTTGCCGGCATCGGCCGACATCGTTCCGCCGATCAGGTTGAACGTCGTCGTCTTGCCCGAGCCGTTCGGGCCGATCAATCCCGTGATCGTGCCCTCCTCGACCTCGAACGAGCAGCCGTTCACCGCCTGGACGCCGCCGAAGCTCTTCTGCAGGCCCTCGACGACGAGCAGCTTCTTGCCGCTCGCCGCTCGCTTCGTGACCGGCGCGATCTCGAGCTTTCGCTCGCCGAGCCGGGCGCCGACGAGCGCCCTGCGGTTGCGCCCCGCCGCGCGCTCGAGCAGCTTGCGCACCGACGGGACGATGCCGTCGGGCAGCAGCAGGATCGTCAGCGCGAGAAGCCCGCCGAAGATCAGCAGCCGCGAGTTGCCGCCGCCGAACTCCTGGTTTGCGAACTCGTTCAGCGACTCGATCAGGAACGCGCCGAGCACCGGGCCGAACAGCGTCCCGCGACCGCCGAGGATCACCGCGAGGACGATCTGGACGCTGATCACGATGTCGAACGTCCCCAGCGGGTCGATGAACGCGAGGTAGTAGCCGTAGACGCCGCCGGCCATGCCGAGGAAGACGGCGCTGGCGACGAAGGCGATGATCTTGTAGACGGGCGTGTTGATCCCGATCGTCGCCGCCTTGTCCTCGTCCTCGCGGATCGCGAGCAGGCCGGTCCCGATCTTCGTCCGCCGGATCCACCACGACAGCGCGACGGAGGCGATCAGCAGCCCGGCGAGCGTGTAATAGAACGGCCAGTTCTGGAACTCGATCGGCCACATCGGCAGCGGCAGCGTGATGCCGCTCGATCCGCCGGTGAGCTCGCGCAGGTTGATCGCCGCGATCTGGAGGATGAACAGGCCGGCGATCGTGATGATCACGAACGCGAAGCCGCGGGTTCGCATCGCGATCAGCCCCAGCAGCGCGGCGAACAGCGCCGCGACGACACCGGCGACGGGGACCCAGATGAACGGGTCGCCGCCGATCTTGGTGGTCATGATCCCGACCGTGTAGGCGCCGAGTCCGATGAACGCCGACTGGCCCAGCGAGATGTAGCCGCCGAACCCCATGATCACGTTGAGCCCGACCGCGCCGATCGCGAAGACGAGCGAGAGGATGATCATGTTCTGGTAGAAGAGATCGTCCGAGAGCAGCGGGAAGACGAGCAGCAGGCCGAACGCCACCGTCACGACCGCGCGCCACAGGTTCGGCTTCAGGGCGAAGTTCGCCGCGGAGCTCATACCGCCACGTCCTCACGTAGCCGGGTGCCCATCAGCCCCTGCGGGCGGAAGAACAGGACGAGGAAGATCACGACGTAGGGCACCGCCGTCGCCCAGGCCGTCGAGATGTAGGTCTGCGTGTAGACCTCGGCCAGGCCGAGGATCAGCGCTCCTATGACCGCCCCCTGGAGGCTCCCGAGCCCACCGAGGACGATGATCGAGAGCACCCGCGCGATCCAGATGTAGTGCGAGCCGGGCAGGAACGGATAGAGCACCGAGACCATCGACCCGGCGGCGCCGACGGTCGCGACCCCGACCGCGAAGGTGAGCGCGCTGACCCCGGCGATGTTGACACCGACGAGCGAGGCGCCCTGGGCGTTGGTCGACGATGCGCGGATCGCGCGGCCGGTCCAGGTCCGGCTGAGGAACATCCACAGCGCGACGAGCACGACGATCGCGATCGCGCAGGCGAACACCTGCGCCTTCGGCAGCGTGATCCCGAGCAGGTCGTAGGACTGGTTGAAGTAGGACGGGCGGGCCGAGTTCGAGTTGTTGCCCCAGACGAGGCCCATGATCGCCTCGAAGACGAGCGCGAGCCCGAAGGTCAGGAGCACCGTCGAGGAGAGCGGCGCGTCTCGCAGCGGGCGCACCGTGCCGACGTAGATCACGCCGCCGAGCACGAACATCAGCGGGGTGACGATCAGGATCGAGAGCAGCGGGTCGATCCCGAACTGATCCCAGAGGGTGAAGGCGATGAACGCGCCGAGGATCAGCAGCGCGCCGTGGGCGATGTTGATCACCTTCATGACGCCGAAGATCAGCGTCAGCCCCGATGCGAACAGCGCGTAGACGCCACCGATCAGGAGCCCGAAGGCAGTCGCTTGGATGAACTCTTCCATGAATTCCCGGTCTGCTGTCCTCGCTCGCCGAACCGCCGCGGCTCAGCCCGCCGTGCCGGCGCCGGTCGCGGACCGCGGGCCCCTAGGAGGAGGACCCGCGGTCCGCGCGCCGGCTCGGCGCGTGTCGCGGCGAGCTACTCGTCGTTGGGCATCGCCTGTCCGTCGATGATCACCTCGTCCGAGGTCGCGGCATCCGGCGGCAGGACGATCTCGGCCTGGCCGTCCTGCCACTGGCCGATCAGGAACTCGCCGATCGGAGCACCCGAGTCCTCCCACTGGAGCGGCCCGAGGATCGTCTCGACCTCGTTCTCGCGCAGCCAGTCGGCGAGCGCGAGCTGATCGTCGATCGAACCGACCCCCTCCACGGCGGCCTGCAGGACCTGGCCGGCGGCGTAGGCGTCGGCGGCGTCCTCCGGCGGCTCCTCGCCGTTGAACTTGTCCTTGTAGGCCTGGACGAACTCCTCGTTGCCGGGCGTCGAGGCGTCGGGCACGTGGCTGATCGCGAAGAACACCTCTTCCGTGTTCTCCTCGCCGATGCCGTCCGAGTACTGCTCGCCGAACGACGGCGCGTTCGTCTGGAAGAAGATCGGCGGGTCGTATCCGACCTTCTCGAGCGAGCGGCTGAAGCCGATCCCGTCGTCGAACTGCGAGCCGTTGATCAGCATGTCGGGCGAGTCCTGGGTCGCCTCGCTCGCGATCGTGTCGAAGTTCGACGTCGAGATCGGATAGATCTCGTCGTAGACGGTCTCGATGCCGGCCGCCTCGAACTTCTCCTTCAGCGCATCGACGACCGGCACCGTGAACGGGTCGTCGAGCGTCGCGTAGGCGACGGTCTTCGGCTGCTGGTCCTCGGGCAGGTTGAGGATGTACTCCGCGAACAGGTCGCCCTGCTTGTCGGCCGTCGCCTGCTGGGTGAAGAACGGCCCGTACTGGAAGTCGCGGGCGAAGATCTCCGGGGCGCCACCGGCGGGCTCGATGTAGAGCATCCGGTTGCGCTCGGCCGCCGCCGAGGCCGGCAGGTTGAGCAGCGACGAGAAGGTCCCGAGCAGCAGATCGACCTGATCGCGCTGGATCAGGGCGTTGTAGTCGGCGACCACGGTGTTCTGGTCGGAGGCGTCGTCCTTGACGATCAGCTCGACGTCCTGATCGAGCAGGCCGCCGTTCTCGTTGATCATGTCGACCCAGACCTCGTAGCCCTGCTGCGCGGCCTTGCCGGGCTGCGAGAACTCGCCGGTCAGCGGCAGCGAGGCGCCGATCGTGATCGTGCCGTCTCCGTCGTCTCCACCACCACCGCTATCGCTGCCGCAACCGATCGCGAACACGATCGCCGCAAGCAGCAGTCCGAGCGCGGCGAAACTCCGCTTCGCGCCGGATCGCAAGCTGCTCCCCATCTCGACCCTCTCTCTCCCTTGCCCGGCAACGGTCGTTTCCCCGACGACGCGCCGCCCTCTCCATGGACTGATGCAAACCCGCTCCCACCCCGCCTCCCCGGCGGACTGCAAACGATTGCTGCAATCGAGTGCAAAGCTACACCCTCGGTCCGATGGCGTCAACTCTACGCCTCGTCGGGCGCCGCGAAAAGGGGGTTTTCAGGCGCGCGGGGGCGCCGTCGACTCGCGGATCACGAGCGAGGCCTCGAGCAGCTTCGACTCGAGCACGGCCTCGGGATCGTCGAGCTTGGCGAGGAGCAGATTCGCGGCCTCGGCCCCGAGCTCGTAGTGCGGGATCCGGATCGACGTCAGCGGCGGGCGGAAGTGCTCGATGAACGGCATGTCGTTGAAGCCGACCACCGAGACGTCGCCGGGGCAGCTCATGCCGCGGCGCTCGAGCGCGTCGTAGCAGCCGAGCGCCACGAGGTCGTTGACCGCGATCACCGCGGTGAACTCGGGGCCGTCGGCGAGCAGGCGCTCGCAGGCCGCTGCGCCGTCGGACTCGACGAGCGCCGGCGTCTCGGCGATCAGCGCCGGATCGGCCTCGAGACCCTCGGCCGCGATCGCCTCGACGAAGGCCTCACGGCGCATCGCCGCGGTCGAGAGCTGCTCGGGGCCGGCGATGTGGGCGATCCGCTCGTGGCCCAGCTCGCGCAGGTGCCGCACGGCGAGCGCGATCCCCTGGTGGTCGTCGCCGATCGCGAACGGGATCCGCTCGTCGGCGGTGCGCCGGTTGACGAGCACGACGGGCATCGACTCCGGCAGCCCGAGCGCCGCCGCGTCGAAGCGCGCGGTCGCCGAGAGGAACCCGTCGACCTGGCGGTTGACCAGCGCCCCGACGCTCATTCGCTCGCGCTCGGCGTCGTTGTCGGTGTTCGCGATCAGCGGCGTGTAGCCGGCCGCCTCGAGGCGGTCCTGGATGCCGCGGACGATCGGCGGGAAGAGCGGGTTGTTGAGGTCGGGGATCATCACGCCGACGGTCCACGTCCGGCTCGTCTTGAGTCCTCGAGCCATCGGGTTCGGGAAGTAGCCGAGTCGCTCGGCGGCCGCGAGGACGCGGTCGGCGGTCTCCGTGTTGACCAGCGGGCGGGTCGCCTCGTTGAGCGCACGCGAGGCCGTGCCCGGGTGCACGTCGGCCTCGCGAGCGACGTCGCGCAGGGTCACGCGCGAGCCGAGGGCCCCGGCGCCGCCCGCGCTCATGTCTCTCCTCGTTGACACGGCGTCATCGGCCGCCGCAGGCTAGGTCGTAGGCCCGCGAGCGTCAACCTGCGCCGAGCCCGCTGCGCGTCGCCACCGCCCTCGGCGCGGGCTACGCCGCGTCGCTCGGGTAGCCCTCCTCCGGGACCTGATAACCCGAGCTCTCGAGCGAGCCGGAGCCGCGCCAGCCCCAGATCAGCAGCGCGTCCTCCTCGCCCGTGTTGTCGAAGCCGTGCCAGTGGCCGGCCGGGGTGAAGACGACGTCGCCCGCCTTCGCGGGCTCGCGTCCCTCGTCGGTGTAGATGTCGCCGCTGCCGCTCATCACGAGCAGGAACTCGTCGCATTCGGTGTGGAGGTGGCGGTCGTGGCGGGCGCCGGGCGGCATCACCGTGCGTCCGAAGACGAGCTGGTCGGAGCCCGTGTTCGCCTCGGAGAGCAGGAACTGGACCTGCATCTCGACCCAGCCCTCCTCCTCGGTCAGGCCCTCGACGAGCGGGACCTCGTGGACCCGGGTGCGGTAGGGCTCGAGCCCCTCACTGCCCGCCATCAGTCCGCCATCCCCGCGAGCTTTCGGTAGGCCTCGAAGGTGACGACGAAGTCCTTGTCGCCGATTCCGAGCCCGCGCGCCGCGTTCAGCATCTCGTTGGCCGCCGCGGTCACCGGCAGCGGGACGCCGCTCGTCCGGCCGAGGTCGAGCGCGAGCATCAGGTCCTTCTGCTGGAGGTCGACATCGGCCCAGGCGTCCTCGGGCATCCGCCCCTCGAGGATGAACGGGCCGCGGTAGCCGAGCACCGGGGAGGCGACGACGCTTCGCAGCATCGCGTTGACCGCTACCTCGCGGTCGACGCCACCGCGCTCGGCGAGCGCGACGCCCTCGCAGAAGCCGATCACCTGGACGACGAGCGCGAGGTTGATCGCGAGCTTCGCCTGTAGAGCGAGGCTCTGTTCGCCGATCCGCGTGACCTTCGGGCCGATGTCGAGCAACACCGGCTCGAGCCGGTCGAACGCCTCCTGCGAGCCGCCGACCATCACCGCGAGGTTGCCCTGCTCGAGCGTCTCGACCGACCCCGACACCGGGGCGTCGAGCATCTCGGCGCCGCGCTCGGCGATCAGCGCCGCGAGCTCGGCGCTCTTGGCCGGCGCGATCGTCGACATGTCGGCGAACAGGCCGCCCGAACGGATTCCGGCCGCGACGCCGTCCCCCCCGGTCACGATCGCCTCGACGGCCTTGCCGTCGGTGACCATCGAGAAGACGATCTCGGCGCGCTCGGCGACCTCGCGCGGGCTGGCGGCCCGGACCATCCCGTCGGCCTCGACCCTCTCGGCCTTCGCGGGGTCACGGTTCCAGCCGACGACCTCATAGCCCGCGCCCATCAGACTGCGGACGACCGCGCTGCCCATCGAACCGAGGCCGATGAACCCGATGGTCCCCGGCTTCGCAGTCGACCCTGCCATCCCGCTCCTCCCTGCCGGCCGCGCGACCACGCGCGACTGCAAACGATTGCTGCCCTCCGCTGTGGTCAGAGTATCCGACGGCGCAAGTGCGGCGAGCGACGCCTAGGAGGCGAAGCGGATCTCGGCGATGCCGGCACCCTCGAGCGCCAGGGCGTAGCTCTCGCCGGGGTTCGGGTCGCTCGGCGGGATGATCGACCCGCAGATCACGACGTCTCCCGCACCGAGCGTCTGGCCCTGCGCAGCGAGCGTTCCGGCGAGCGATCGCAGCAGCCCGATCGGCTCGCCCGTCGCGCCGTAGACATCGAGCTCCTGATCCTCGCCGTCGGCGCCGGTCAACCGCATCTGGGGGTCGTCGATCAGATCGGCCGGCCCCGCCGCACCGAGCGCGAACCCGCGGTGGAAGATGTCGCCGGCGAGGATCCGCTCGACGCTGTCCTCGTCGGGGTCGAGGTCGGCGATCTCGAAGGCGGGGCCGACCGATGCGATCGCGGCTCGCACCTCGTCGTCGGTCGCGTCCTGGGGCAGGTCGGAGCCCATGGTGATCGCGAGCTCCGGTTCGAGCTTCGGGTTCGAGAAGACCGAGAGGTCGACCTCGGCCCCGCCGTCGATCCGCGTCGCCTCGGTCAGGTAGCCGACGAGGGGTTCGGAGATCGAGAGCTTCTCCATCGCGGCCGCGGTCCCGAAGCCGAGCTTCCAGCCGACCGGCGGGCGCTCGGCGCTCTCGCGCTCGCGCGTCGCCAGCTGGCTTTGCATCCCCTTGTCGATTCGCTCGTCAGCCATCAGGTGCTCTCCTCCAGGTCGATCCCGCATCCCCGCCAGGTGGCATCCCTACCCGCAGGACTTGACCGCGCACTTATCCTTCGGCGGGGAGATGCTGCAAACGATTGCAGCGCAACGGAGGAGAGTTTGCATGGGACCCGACCGGCGGTCACTCGACGGCTTCCCACAGCGGCGCCGAGACGCCGCAGGCTTCGCTTTGGCCTGCATCGCGGCGCTCGGCGCGTCGATAGCCGGGACCGGCGTCGGCGCCTCGACGGCGGCCCCGGGCTCGGCCCCCGACGTCATCCTGCGAAACGGCGAGATCCTGACGATGGACGGGAAGCGCCCGCGCGCCCAGGCGATCGCGATCACCGACGAGCGGATCAGCGCGGTCGGCCGCGACGGCGCCGTGACGCGGACCGCCGGCCTCCGCACCCGTGTCGTCAACCTCCGAGGCCGGACCGTCGTCCCCGGCCTGATCGACGGCCACACCCACGCGATCCGCGGTGGCCAGACCTACGCCGACGAGACCTACTGGCTCGATGAGACCTCGCTCGCCTCAGCGCTCGACAAGATCGCCGACGAGGCCGCCGCGAAGGCGCCGGAGGAGTGGACCGCGGTGATCGGTGGCTGGCATCCGAACCAGTTCTCCGAGGGTGAGGCGCCGACCGTCGCCGACCTGACCGAGGCGGCGCCCGACCGGCCCGTCTACGTGCAGTACCTCTACGACTACGCGCTCGTCAACGACGCCGGCATCGAGGCCCTCGGGCTGAACGAGTCCGAGACGCCGCCCGCGCCCGGGATCGTCGTCGAGCGCGACGAGAACGGCGACGCGACCGGTCGACTGACCGGGGGTATCGGTCCCTTCAACACGCTCGTCGCGACCCTCCTCCCCGCCACACCGGAGGAGCGCAAGGACTCGCTCGAGAGCTACTTCGGCGAGCTCACCGAGCGCGGCGTGACCGGGTTCATCGACGACAGTGCCGGGCCGTCGAGCGCCTACGACGCGCTCTATGCGCTCGCCGACGAGGGCCGGCTGGACCTCCGCGCGGGCTACCGGATCCCGGCCCAGGCGCCGGGCAACGAGTCGGCGTTCTTCGAGCAGGTGATGGCCTTCCGGCCCCCGCGCCAGCCCGACGGAGAGATCCCGTTCGTCGGGATCGGCGAGTCGATCGTCTTCGGTGTCAACGACGGTGTCCGCTACTCGCCCGGCTTCCAGTCGACGCCGGAAGCCCGTCAGGAACTCCGCGAGGTCGCGACCTACGCCGCCCAGAAGCGGATTCCGCTCGAGATCCACGCCTACAACGACGACACCGCATCGCAGATCCTCGACGTCTTCGAGGAGGTCGACCAGACGTATCCGATCGGCGGCCTGCGATGGGCGATGGCGCACCTGAACACCGGCTCGCCCGAGACGATCGCGCGGATGCAGGCGCTCGGGATGGCGTTCTCGGTCCAGATGGGCCCGTACTTCGAGGCGCCGCAGATCAAGGATGGCTGGGGCGAGGAGATCGCGAGGCGCGCCGCCGTGCGCGAGGCGATCGACCAGGGCGTCCGGGTCGCCGGCGGCACCGACGCGACGCGAGTCGGCGACTTTCGGGTCTGGCCGGCGGTCGAGTTCCAGGTGACGGGCGCTTCCGCGGGCAACGCCGTCGTCCGTCCTCCCGATCAGCGGCTCAGCCGGATGGAGGCGCTGCGCGCCTACACCCAGGGCTCGGCCTGGCTCGCGTTCGACAACGACGACCGCGGCACGCTGCGCCCCGGCAAGTTCGCCGACATCGCCGTGCTCGACAAGCCCTACATGGACGTACCGAAGAACGAGATCGGCGACCTGCGCTCGGTGCTGACAATGCGAGGCGGCGAGCCGGTCTACGACAAGCGCGGTCTGCTCGACTGAGCGAGAGGGCTACTTCGCGGCGAGCCAGTCGGGGCCGACGCCGGGCTCGACCGAGAGCGGCGGGTCGAGCGGGAATGCCTCGACCATCTCGCGCACGGCGATCTCCTTCGCCTGGTCGATCTCGGACTCGGGGCCCTCGAAGAGGAGCTCGTCGTGGATCTGGAGGATCAGCCGCGTCTCGAGCCCGGCCTCGGTCAGCGCGCGGGTCGCGTTGATCATCGCGATCTTGATGATGTCCGCCGCGGTGCCCTGGATCACCGTGTTGACCGCGAGCCGCTCACCGAGCAGCTTTCGCTGGCGGTTCGTCGAGCGCAGCTCGGGGATCAGGCGACGGCGCCCGAGCAGCGTCGTCACGTAGCCGGCCTCGGTCGCCTCGTCGATCGTGCGGTCGATGAAGCGCTGAATCGCGGGGAAGCGCTGGAAGTAGCGGTCGATGTAGGCGGCCGCCTCCTCGCGCGGGATCGCGAGCCGGTCGGCGAGTCCGAAGGCCGACAGGCCGTAGGCGATTCCGTAGTTGATCATCTTCGCCTTCGAGCGCTCGGCGGGCCCGATCTCGCGCCCGTCCTGGGCGAGCATCTCGGCGGCGGTCGCCGTGTGGACGTCCTCGCCCGAGGCGAAGATCTCGCGCAGCACCGTCTCGTCGGCGACGTGGGCGAGCACCCGCAGCTCGACCTGGTCGTAGTCGGCCGAGAGCAGGAGGTTGCCCGGACCCGCGACGAAGCAGCCGCGGACCGGCCGCCCGACCTCGGAGCGGATCGGGATGTTCTGGAGGTTCGGGTTCTGCGAGCTGAGGCGCCCCGTCGCCGCGGCGACCTGGTTGAAGGTCGTGTGGATGCGGCCCGTCTCGGGATCGATCAGTCCCGGCAGCGAGTCGAGGTAGGTGTTCTTGAGCTTCGTCAGCTCGCGCCACTGCTCGATCCGCGGCACGATCTCGTGCTCGTCTCGGATCTGGCCGAGGACGCGGGCGTCGGTCGAGTAGCCGGTCTTGCCGCGGCGCTTACGCGTCAACCCGAGCTTCTCGAACAGGATCACGCCGAGCTTCTGCGGCGAGCCGATCGTGAACTCCTCGCCGGCGAGCTCCCAGATCTCGGTCTGGAGGCGGTCGATCGTCTGCTCCATTCCGGCGCCGATCTCCGCCAACCGCTCGGCGTCGAGCTTGATCCCGGCACGCTCGAGGTCGGCGAGGACCTCGATCAGCGGCATCTCGATGTCGGTCAGCAGCCGCATCAGCCCGAACTGGTCGATCTGCTCGCGCTGGCGGCGCGCGAGCTCGAAGACGAGCCGGGCGTCGGCGGACGGGTCCGCCTGCTCGACCGCCTCGGCCGCCGCGTCGAGGGAGAGCTGCGCGTCCGCCGGCGCCTCGCTCGCCCCCTCCCCCGCGCTCGACGAGGCCGCCAGACCGGCATCGGCCGCGAGCTCGGCGAGGCCGTAGTCGCGGCGCGCCGGATCGATCAGGTAGGCGGCGACCATCGTGTCGTGGTGGAGGTCGAGGTTGCCCGGGCCGGCGGCCTGGATCAGCCCGCGGCGGCCGGTGCCCCCCAGGTCCTTGACGTCGTGCGCGATCACGGGCCGGTCGCGCAGCTCGCCCGCCAGCGCCCCGAGATCCGAAGCGTCGCCCGTGACGATCCGCTCGGCATCGGCGGCCGCGAACCGCCCGCCCGCCAGCGCGATCGACACCGGCCCGTCGGCGAGCTCTGTCGGCTTGCCCTCCTCGGCCTCGACCTCGAGCGTCTCGTCGACCGAGCGCTCGGGGACCGCGCCGGAGTACTCCTCCTCGAGTCGGCGGATCACCGATCGCAGCTCGAACTCGGCGGCGACGTCGCGGAGCCGCGAGAGGTCGGGCTCGCTGCGGAGCTCGCCGAGCAACCCGTCGGGGACCTCGACGTCGAAGACCATCGTCGCGAGCTGCTTCGAGACACGCGCGTCGTCGGCGTGCTCGGTCAGGTTCTGCTTTCGCTTCGCGCCCGAGATCTCGTCGATCGAGTCGAGCACGCCCTCGACGGTCTCGTACTTCTGGAGCAGCTGCGCGGCGGTCTTGTCGCCGATCCCCGGGACGCCGGGGATGTTGTCGGAGGTGTCACCGCGCAGGCCGATCAGGTCCGGGACCTGATCCGGGCGGACGCCGTAGCGCTCGACGACGCCCTTCGTGTCGTAGGTCTTCGTGTCGGTGACCCCGCGCGATGTCGTCATCACGCGCACCCGGTCGCCGACGAGCTGGTAGACGTCGCGATCGCCGGAGACGATCATCACCTTGTGGCCGGCCTCGCTGGCCTGCCGGGTGAGGGTCGCGATCACGTCGTCGGCCTCGTAGCCGTCGACCTTCACGTTCGTGAACCCGAACGCCTCGGCCATCGGCGCGAGGTGCGGCCACTGCTCCTTGAGCAGGTCCGGGCGACCGGGGCGATGGCCCTTGTACTCCTTGTAGGTCGTATCGCGGCCCGACAGGCCCGCGTCCCAGGCGCAGATGACGGTCGACGGCTGGTGGTCGACGAGGATCTTGGCCATCATCGAGGCGAAGCCGAAGATCGCGTTCGTCGGTCTTCCGTCGGCCGTCGCGATCGACTCGGGGAGCGCGAAGAAGGCTCTGTAGGCGAGCGAGTTGCCGTCGATCAGGAACAGTTCGCGCTCGGGCTCGGGCATCGGCCGCTGATCCTAGGTTGCGAACCAGCGCCTGCGGGAAGCACCTTGGGATGAGCCCCGCCGACGACGCAGCCGACGCCGACATCCAGCGCTACGCCTGGAACAACAACCAGCGACTGCCGTTTCTCATCCTCGGCATCCTGCTCGCGGTCACCCAGGCGATCAACGGCCAGTTCGCGTTCGCCGCCGTCTTCCTGTTCGCGTTCGTCGCGATCTACTTCACCTACGGCCAGACCCAGACGCGGCTCGATCCCGACGGGATCACGTGGCGCGGATCGTTCGGCCGAAAGCAGGCGAGCTGGGACCGCGTCGGCGCGATCGAGCCGGGCAAGGCGCTCGGCATTCGCCAGATGCGGATCACCGTCGACGGCTCGACCCCGCGCACCCTCCCCGCGCCGATCGACGGGCTGATGTTCCGCGACCGCGAGTTCGACGCGAAGTCCGAGCGGATCCGCGCCTACGCGGCCGCCCATGGAGCGCCGCTCGGGGTCGACTCCGAGGCGCGGGAGAAGCTCTAGCTGCCGCCACCCATCGGCCACCTATGATCCCGCCGCGATGGCGCAGGTCTCAGCCCAGTATTCGGTCCTCGTTCGTGTAGAGCTCGACGCTCGATCCGAGCCGCTCGGCCAGCTGACCCAGAAGATCGCCGAGGTCGGCGGCCAGCTCCAGGGCGTCGACGTCCTGCGCGGTGCCGGCGGCGAGGGCAAGCGGGTGCGCGAGTTCACGATCGACGCTCGCGACCAGGCGCACTGGGAGGTCATCCTGCGCGCGATCGGCTCGACGAAGGGCGCCCGTGTCCTCGACTACGTCGACCGCACGCTGCAGATGCACCGCGGCGGCAAGATCGAGCAGCACAACCGCTACGCGCTGAAGACACGCGACGACCTCTCGATGGCCTACACGCCGGGCGTCGCGCGGGTCTGCACCGAGATCGCGAAGGACCGCGAGAAGGCGTTCGACTACACGATCAAGAAGAACACGGTCGCCGTCGTCTCCGACGGCAGCGCCGTGCTCGGCCTCGGCAACATCGGCCCCGAGGCGGCGATGCCCGTCATGGAGGGCAAGGCGATGCTGTTCAAGGAGTTCGCCCAGGTCGACGCGTTCCCGATCTGCGTCGACACCCAGGACGCCGAGTCGATCATCCGCCTCTGCGAGCTGATCGCGCCGACCTTCGGCGGCATCAACCTCGAGGACATCTCGGCCCCGCGCTGCTTCGAGATCGAGGACCGGCTCAAGGAGACCCTCGACATCCCCGTCTTCCACGACGACCAGCACGGCACCGCGGTCGTCACGATGGCGGCCCTCTTCAACGCGCTGAAGATCATCGAGAAGCCGATCGAGGAGCTCAAGGTGCTCGTCGTCGGGCTCGGCGCCGCGGGGATCGCGGTGACGAAGATGATGCGCGAGTCCGGGATCACGAACCTGATCGGCTGCGACTCGCGCGGCGCGGTCTCGACCGAGCGCGAGGACTACCAGTCCGGCGAGATGACCGAGACGAAGCGCTGGTACGCGGAGATCTCGAACCCCGAGAAGCTGGTGGGGTCGCCCTCAGAAGTGATCGACGGCTGCGACCTGTTCATCGGCGTCTCCCAGCCCGGCGTCATCTCCACCGACGACGTCAAACGGATGGCCGACGACCCGATCGTCTTCGCGATGGCCAACCCGAACCCGGAGATCACCCCCGAGGAGGTCGAGGGGATCGTGCCGATCATGGCGACGGGCCGCTCGGACTACCCGAACCAGATCAACAACGTCCTCGCCTTCCCCGGCATCTTCCGCGGCGCCCTCGACGCCGGCGCCCCGCAGATCACAGAGCAGATGAAGCTCGCCGCCGCGCGCGGCATCGCCGAGGTCGTCAACGAGGCAGACCTCGCGCCCGACTACATCATCCCCTCGGTCTTCGACCGCGACGTCGCCCCGGCCGTGGCGAACGCGGTCATCGAGGAGGCGCGATCGGCCGGCATCGCCCGCGTCTCCGAGGAGACCGGGACCTTCTCGACGATCGACTAGCCGCCCCGGGCGGCCAGCGGCTCGAGGGTCGTCGCCGTGTGGGCGACGAACCAGCTCTGCCCCGGAGCTCCGCACGTCAGTCCCGCGGCGTCGACCCGCGCGCGCTTGACCGTGATCTCGAAGTCGCCCTTCGGCGTGCCGACGCCGATCACGACGGTCTCCTTGTCGAGCGCCTGGCCCGAGGTGTGGCGGACGTCGGCGACCCGCGGCAGGCCGAGTTCCTGGTGGGCGTGCGCGATCGCCGTCTGGGCCGCCGGCGAGGCGCCGATCCGCCCGCGCAGGAACTCGCCGATCAGCTCTCCGCTCTCGGTCGCGCGGATCAGCCGCGCGTCGGCCGACGCCGGGACCCGGCCGTACATCAGGCCGAGCGGGAGGACGAGCAGGGTCGGCGAGAAGCGGCAGCCGCCGAGGTGGCCCGCCTGCCAGGCGCTGCCGGGACGGATCGCGTCGAGGCCGTGGAGCAGCGGCCGACCGCGCTCGCCGCAGCACGGATCGTGGCGGCCGTGGGTGCAGACGAGGTAGAGCGGGTCGGTGTGGGGTTCGCCGCTCGAGCCGTCGAGCGGTAGGTCGAGGAGCTCGGCGTCCTCGCCGTACTCACCGCCGACGATGGAGCGTGAGCGCTCACGGGTGTCGACGAGCATCCAGCGACGCATGGTGGCGTCCGGGCTCTTGCCCGGGCGGCGGATCGCCTGGACGCGGATGCCCTGCTCGCGCGCCCGTGCCTCGACGCCGAGCGCGATCTCGCGATCGAAGCGCGATGTACGAAGGCCCTCGGGCCCCCACGGGAACGGCTGCTCGACGAGCAGCAGCCGCGATGCGGGGAACGCGGTGCCGAGCATCGGGTCGCCGCGCAGGTCGGAGCGGATCGAGCAGCGCTCGCCGCGCGGAGGCCATCCCCGGTCGCTCACGCCGATACGACGACGCCCTCTCGCAGCAGCCGGCGAGCCAGCGTGAGGCCGTCGGCCTCGTCGAGGCCGGGCAGCTCGCCGGGCGAGAACTCGTCGCGGTCGAGGATGAACGCGACGGCTTCGGCCGTCGCGGCGGGGAACTCGAGGCTGCGGTCCATGAACTCGAGCCGCACGCGGTCCCTGGCTTCGTCGAGCGTGATGCGGTGGCGCAGGGCGGCGCGACGGCGAAGCCGCGTCTGCGACTCGAGCCCGTCGGCCGCGGCGAGCTGGGCGAGCGGGGCGATCGGCTCGGGGCGGGTCCGCCCCATCAGATTCGATCCGATCCGCCGTGCGACCCGGTCGGCCGGCACCTCGGAGAGGGCCTCGGTCAGCGCCTCGACCGTGGCCTCGAGGTGAGGCTCGAGGACCTCCGGGTCGTCGAGGTCCTGGCCGACCGGCAGCGAGGCGCGCAGGCGCGGGTCGTCCTGGACGGCATCGAGCAGCTGGCGGACGAGGTCGTAGCGCGTCAGCGGGTGGACGCCGATCGTGAGATGGATCGAGACGTCGCCCTGCGCGACCGCGGAGTGGACCGTCCCGCGTGGCAGGTAGAGCGCGTCGCCGGGTTCGAGGACAGTGTCGATCGCGGGTTCCTCGGGGACCCGGTCGGCGATCTGCGCCTTGTAGGCGTCGAACGGCTGGTTCGAGAGCGGGTCGGTGACGACGGGGGGATGGACCGTCCAGCGCTTGCGGCCGGCGATCTGAAGCACGAAGACGTCGTGGACGTCGTGATGCGGCGCGAACCCCTGGTTCTGCGGCGGGGTGATGTAGGCGTTGATCTGCGCCGGGTGCCCGAGCTCGTCGGCGAGACGGGTCGCGAACTCGACGAGTGGCGGCCAGGTGCGGTGAAGTCCCTGGAGGACGAGCGTCGACCCGTCCGCGAGCGCCGCAAGGACCTTGTCATCGGCGACCTGATCGGCGATCGCCGCGCCGGCGCCTCCGCCGCGCGTGTACGTACCGGCCGGCCGCACCGAGCCGTCCTTCGCCATGCGCAGGAACGGGGTCCGAAGGCCGCGCTCGGATACGAGCTCGTCGACCGCCGCGGGGTCGAACAGGTCTGCGAACCCCGACGGGAGCTCGCTCGCGCGCGAGAGCAGCGGCGATCGGCCCCAATGCTCGGCGCCGAACTCCTCGGCGGAGCGGGCGACACAGCGCGCCAGCGCCGTGTCGCCCGTCACCACGTCAACGGTCACGTCGCAGGTGACCTCTAGGCGCCGCCGTCGGCGGGACCCTCGGGGCCGTCCTCGGCCGGGCCGTCCGCGCCACCGTCGCCTGTGCCCGCGCCACCGTCGGCCGGACCCTCGGGACCGGGCTCCGCGGGGCCGTCCGCGCCGCCGTCTCCGGTGCCGGCGCCGCCGTCAGCGGGGCCCTCGGGACCGGGCTCGGCCGCGCCGTCCGCGCCGCCGTCTCCGGTGCCCTCGGTGATGTCGTCGTCGTCCAACATGTGAGACCTCTCTCGTCGCAGGGGTGTCGCCCGGGGGCGTTCTGGTCCCAAGGCTATTGCCCGCGATTCGCCGGCCGAGAACAGCCGCCGCACGACGTGTGCGAGTCGGTGCTCACGCTTGTCTAGGGTCTCGTCGGGTAGCCGACCAAGCCCGTCGTACCACCCACACCACCCACCGAAAGGCGTCCACGAATGCGAGTCCTGATCACCGGAGCAACAGGCATGATCGGCTCACGACTCGCCGACGCCCTGATGTCGCGCGGCGACGAGGTCGTGGGCCTCTCCCGCGACGCCGAGAAGGCGAAGCAGAGCAAGCCCGAGGTCACGTGGCATTCCTGGGACGCGACCTCCGAGGTCGCTCCAGCCGCCGCGCTCGAGGGCATCGACTCAGTCGTCAACCTGATCGGCGAGGAGATCAATCAGCGCTTCACCGAGTCGGCGAAGGAGCGGATCCGCGAGAGCCGCGTCACCGCGACGAAGAATCTCGTCGAGGCGATCGGGCTCGCGTCGACGAAGCCGAAGGCGCTCGTCTCGGGCTCGGCCGTCGGCATCTACGGCGATCGCGGCGATGAGCGCCTCGACGAGAAGGCCGCGGTCGCGAGCGACCCCGACGACTTCCTCGCCCGCGTCTGCATCGATTGGGAGGGCGCCGCCCGCGAAGCCGAGCAGCACGGCGTTCGCGTCGCCACCCTTCGCACCGGCCTCGTCATGGACCCGGACGGCGGCCTGCTCGGCCAGCTCCTGTTGCCGTTCAAGCTCGGTGCCGGTGGTCCGCTGGCCGGCGGCAAGCAGTGGATGCCGTGGATCCATCGTGACGACGAGGTCGCGCTGCTCGCCTGGCTCGCGCGCTCCGACGAGGCGAGCGGCGTCTACAACGGCGCCGCGCCCGAGCCGGTGCGAAACAGCGAGTGGACGAAGGCGCTCGCCAAGGCCGTCCACCGCCCGGCCTTCTTCCCGATCCCGAAGCTCGCCGTCGTCGCGCTCCGCGGCAAGGAGATGGCCGACAACGCGACCGCGAGCCTCAGGGCCGTCCCCGACAAGGCCGTCGCCGAGGGCTTCGACTTCCGCCACCCGGACGTCCACGCCGCGATGAAGGACCTGCTCGACTGAGCGACGGATGGAGCGCGGCGACCTAGAGCGCTGGATCGAGGCCTACGAGCGCCTCTGGCGGATGCCCGGAACGGACGGCCTTGCCGACCTCTTCGCCGCTGACGCGACCTATTCCGCGGGCCCCTACACCGAGACCGTCCGCGGCTTCGTGGCGATCCAGGACTTCTGGGAGGCAGAACGCGACAGCCACGAGGAGCGCTTCGAGTTCTCCTACGAGGTGATCGCGGTCGAGGGCTCCGTCGGCGTCGCGAAGATCGACGTCCGCTACCTCGAGCCCGCCCAGGACTACCTCGACATCTGGATCGTCGAATTCGACGGTCAGGGCCTCTGCACCCGCTTCGAGGAGTGGCCCTACTGGCCCGACAAGGACCCGGACTCGGCCGGGTCCCAGCGCTGAGATCAGCGCAGGCCTGCGCCCGGCGGCTCGGCGTGCTCCGGCGTCACAACGTCGACGGGCGCGCCCTTGATGAACTCGCGTGAAGCCGGCCCCAGCGGATCGCAGCCGCCGTAGAAACCAGGGCCGGGATCGGCGCCGGGCTCGATCTTGACGGACGAATCGCAGACGATGCGAACCTCTGCCTCCGATCCGCCCCCGATCGCCGGCCCGACCGGCGAGACGACGAAGCCGGCGGCGAGGACTGCTCCGGCGCCGGCGATCAGACGCATGTGCCGCGAGGCCCAGCCCTTGGCGAGCTGGCGCTCCGAGCGCTCTAGGTCGGACTCGAGCCGGCTCAGGCTCGGCAGTCCGCGATACGGGTCTTCGGGGTTCATGCTGCTCCTTCGCTTCGCGACTCGATCGCGTCGATCCGCCTTGCCAGAGCGCTGAGTCCACGTGAGACCCGCGCCCTTGCCGTCTGCTCGCTGACCTCGAGTCGCTCCGCGATCTCGGGATAGCCGAGCTCGCGCACGATCCGGAGCTCGAGCACCGAACGGTGGTCCTCGGAGAGCCCGTCCATCGCTCGCCGGACCGCCTCGCGTCGGCGCTCGCTGCCCGCGAGCTCCTCGACACGCCGGAACTCCTCCTCGCTCAGCTCTGGCGGCTCGAACCCGAACCGGCCGAGTGCGCGCCGCTCGATCTCACCGTCGCGGTAGAAGCGCGCCAGCTTCGACTGGGCGATCGAGTAGATCCAGGCACGCGCGGCATCGACGTCGGAGCCCTTGAACTGCGCTCGCTTGGCGAGCGCGTGGGCGAACGTCTCGGCGGTCAGGTCCATCGCGATCTGCGAGTCCCAGACCCGGCGCGTGAGATACACGAGCAAGTCCGCCGCGCACTCCCGGTAGAGCGCCGTGAAGCGCCCCTCCTCGGCCAGCCAGGCTTTCGTCTTGCCTCTCATCGCCCGATCAGATGCACGGCGGCGGAATCTGTGACCGCGAGCCCTCGGCTCAGTCGCCGCCGAGGCGCTCCTCGAGGAATCGCAGCGAACCGACCTCGCCGAGCGGCCGGCCCGGAGAACCGGCGAATCCGAGCGGTATCGACAACGCGACCCCGACCCCCTCGAGGGTCGTCTCCCCCGTGTCATCGATCGAGTACGTCCCGAGCACGGAGTCTCGATCCTGCGTCAGGAACGCCTCGTCGACGATGTCCTCGCGCCGGACCCCACGGTCCGACGCTCCGCGCTCGATCGCGTCGAGCACGAGCGCCATCGACTCGTAGCCATAGGCGGCAAAGCGCCCGGGCTCGCGTCCGTAGATGTCCTCGAATCGCTCGACGAAAGCCTCGCCCGACACCGGCAGCTGCTCGGGCAGCTGCGCACCGGCGACGGCTCTCGGGATGCCACGGAGCGCCCCGATCTCGTCACCGTCGACCGGTGCGAGTCGCCCGTCACCCGGCCCGAGCAGAGCGTCCGGCCAGATCTCCTCTCCGGAGGGCACCGTGCTGTTCTTCTCAAACCCCTCCGACTCGACCGCCAGATAGGTGCCGAGGTCGGTTCCCGGCGCGACCTGCTGGCCCGACCGCCGCTGCTCGAGCGGATCCCCGCCACCCGCACCTACGCCGACCCCGAGCTCACGCGCCCGCTCGGTGAACGCATCCGCCATGACATCCCCGTACTCCGAGCCGTCGGTGACCACGACTATGCGATTCAGCCCGGAGCGCTCGGCGATCTCGGCCGCCGCCTCGGCCTGGAAATCATCCGACGGCACAACCCGCGCGAACGTCCGCTGGCCCCCCACCGCGTAGTCCTCGTTCGGGTCCGACAGGGTCCCGGGCTCGATCACCAGGTCCATCGCCGAGGCCGACGGCGAGACCTGGAGCATCCCGGCGCTGTTCGTGAGCGGCAGCGAGGTCCGCGTCGCACCCGAGGTGAAGTCGCCGATGTAGGCGAGGCCGCCGGCATCCTGGATCGCCGCGCGGGCGTTGTCTCCGACGACCGCCGCATTCCAGCCACTCTCGGACTTCGCCGCCGAATCCATGACCTCGAGCGAGATCTCGACCCCGGCGGCCTCCCCCTCGGCCTGGTCGAGGGCGAGCTTCGCGCCGTCGGCGATGTCGCGCCCTGCGACAGCGTCCGGGCCGCTCAACGGCGCGCTCAGGTAGACACGTCCCTCGGAGGCCCCAGAGGCCCCTTCGGTCGCCGAGCACGCCGCGAGCATCGACATCGCGGCGAACAACATCGTCGCAAAGGCGACAGGCTTGTAACGGCTCGTCGCCTTCACGCGACGTATATTCGCCGCCGGTGCGGATCGGAGTGCTGACAGCCGGCGGGGATTGCCCCGGCCTCAACGCGGTGATCCGCGCGGTCGCTCGCTCGGCGATGCTCGAGGGCAACGAGGCGGTCGGGATCCTGCGTGGCTACGAGGGCCTTGCCAAGCGCGAGTACATGGACCTCGACATGAAGACCGTCAGCGGCATTCTCCACCTCGGCGGGACGATAGTCGGGACCTCGAGCTTCGAGCCCCACACCGAGAAGGCCGTCCCGCAGATCGTCGAGGCGTTCGAGAAGGACTCGCTCGACGCAGTCGTCGCGATCGGCGGCGAGCACACGATGGAGATCACCCGCAAGCTCTACGCCGACGACGGCCTGCCGCTCGTCGGCGTCCCGAAGACGATCGACAACGACGTCGTCGGCACCGACTACACGTTCGGCTTCGACACCGCGGTCCAGACCGCCACCTCGGCGATCGACCGCCTCCACTCGACCGCCCAGTCCCACAATCGGCTGATGATCGTCGAGGTCATGGGCCGGAACGCCGGCTGGATCGCCGCCCACTGCGGGATCGCCGGCGGCGCCGATGCGATCCTGATCCCCGAGAAGCCGACCACCGTCGAGGAGGTCGCGGCCGGGATCATGAAGCGCCACGACCGCGGCAAGGATTTCTCGATCATCGTCGTCTCCGAGGGCGCGCACGTCACGAAGGACGGCGAGCAGCTCAATCAGCCGGGCGACGAGGTCGACGAGTACGGCTACCCGCGACTCGGCGGGATCGGCGCCGTCCTCGCTGGCGCGCTCGAGGAACAGACGGGCTACGAGAGCCGCGTCACGGTCCTCGGCCACGTCCAGCGCGGCGGCACCCCGACCTCTACCGACCGCATCCTCGCCACCCGCTACGGCGTCAAGGCCTACGAGATGGTCAAGGCGGGCGAGTTCGGCCGTATGGCATCGAGTCAGGGCTCGAAGATGACCTCCGTCCCGCTCGAGGAGACGAAGGGCATCAAGGAGGTCGACCTCGACCTCCTCGACATCGCGCGTCGCTTCTACGGCTGATCGCCGGCCGCGCCTTGAGGTAGGTTGCTGCGCTCGATGGGGGTGCGGTGGAGCGACGAGGTCGACGCGATCATGGGCGGCGACGCCGCGGCGATGTTCGCCTACCTGACGCCAGCCAAAGGCGTTGTGATGTGGCCGATGGCGCCGCTCGGCATCCGCGACCGCGAGGCGGGAACGGTCACCGTCACGACCGCCCGCGGCCTGTGGAAGAAGCTGGAGCGACTGAAGGCCAACCCGGGCGCCGCGCTGGCCTACCACGCCCGCGAGCATGGCCATGCGAGTGGCGAGGACTTCGTCTTGGTCCAGGGCCGCGCCCAGGTCCAGGAGGAGCCGGATCGCGAATGGCTCGAGTCGATCACCCCACAGTGGGAGCGCTTCCTCGGCCCGCGCACGACCGGACTTACCGCGAAGTTGATGGGCCCCTACTACTGGGATCGCGTCGCGATCACGATCCATGTCGAGCGCGTGAGCCGCTGGCGTGACGCCCGCTGCGAGGGCGAGCCCGAGGTCGACGGTGAGCCCTGGCCCGCGAGCAACCCGCCCCAGAACCGGCCGAGGAACGGCACGCGGCCGCGGGTCGACGTCGAAGAGCTCATCGAGGGAGCGCGCGACCTACCACACACGATCCTCGGCTGGTGCGGCGGCGACGGGCTGCCGACGATGGTCGCCGCCGAGGCCAAGGGCGTGACCCAGGCCGGAGCGCAGCTCGTGGTCCCGGCATCGATCCTCCCGAAGGGCGGCAGGCGTGCGGGCCTGACCAGCCACGCGTTCCATCGCGCGATGGTCGGGCAGGAGCAGCGCGTCTACACCGGCTGGCTCGACTCCGACGGCTCGGGCGTCATCACCTACTCACCGCACACGAGGGCCGGCAACAAGCTGCCGCCCTCGAAGGCGCTCTTCTCGGTAGGGGCCGGGGTCGCGGTCCGGCTCGGCCAGCGCGAGGCGCGCCAGCGCGGGCTCGCCTAGCCAGGCAGCTAGCGCTTCAGCGCTTGGCGAAGCGGCGTCGCGACCTTGTCGACGGCGCCGATGAAGAAGACGAGCAGGAAGATCATCGCCGCCTGCGTGCCGCCGAGGTTGAACCCGTAGGCGAGCAGGAACAGCATCATGCCGACGACTGCGAAGACGAGGAGGCGCATCGGCGGCGCAGCCTATCCCATCGGTGAGTCGAGATCCCGATCCGCTAACGAGGCGACGCTTTCGCCGCGCCCCCCGAATAGATTGAGCGAAGGTGACGCCGCACGGCCAGAACCCAGACCGGACCCCCAGCAGTCGGGATCCGGGTCCGCCGTACCTCCCCTTGAACATGCCGGACTGGTTCGAATATCAGTTCCTCGCAAATGGGGCTTGGTGGGGCGAAGCCCGATGCCTAGCCGCAGATTTCCATCGGAACGATGACGGCAGCTACGTCGCGTCGACGCCGGGCAGTCCGATCATCTTTCGCTGCATCGCGCTCGGACCGGGCTGGTTCATCCATGCCGACGGCGGCGGCCAGCTCTACACCTACCGCCTCGTCGACCTTGGAGTTCCGCCGGAATGAAGGACCAGTACGTCAGCGACGTCAACGACTACCTCAAGTACGGGCTGCTCCGAGCGATCGTTCGCGGCACCCCCTCAAAACGCACGCTCTACGTCTGTTGGATGCTGACCGAGGACGACCAAGGCCCCGACGGGCGAAAACTTGGCTACCTGGATGACCCAGAGAAGTTCCGGGGGAACGATCCAGTCCTCTTCGACGAACTGGTCAGGCTGGTGCGACAGGACCAGCGTTCGGTTCGGAGCATCGCGGACTCACCGGTCCTTCCGGCCGGCACCGTATTTCACTCGGACATCATTCGTGACGACTTCGAAGGTCGCTCGTCGAACCTCCGCTCAATGCTCGAGCGACGTCCCAGTAAGCCCATCGTGTTCTTCGATCCCGACAATGGAATCGAGGTCGAGTCGGAGGGTCGGGCGGAAGGGATCCAGCAAGTACGTTCGCTGGGAAGAGATTGAGGAGATCACGGACGATGGAATCGCAGTTGTCTACCAGCACTCATCAAGACCCCAGGGCGGCATGGACCAGCACGTCCGTGGCCTCCTCAACGAGTTAGAGAAGCGCCTACCGAGTCATAGAGGGTTTGCGGTTCGCGGGCCGACCACCAACTTCTTGCTCGCAGTCCCCACACAGGAGGCGAAAGACCTGGAGAAGGTGTTGTTGACCTTCTGCGAGCAGTGGCAGTGGGGGCGCCCTATCTGGCTCCAAAGCTCGGGCGCCGAGTTCGCCTAGCTCCGGGTGGCCACCACCCCTAAGAGGTCGGCTCCAGGGTCAGGTCGGCCACCAACATCGCGTGGTCGCCGCCCGCTTCGATCACCTGATCGAGGATCGTCTCGAAGCGCTGCAGTTTGAAATCCGGCGTAGCCCACATTGAGTCAAAGCGGCGTTCAAAGTTCTTTCCGCGATAGGTCGCTGCTAGGAGTTCATCGCTTGTCGGTTCCCGTTCGGCGCCGAAGTCATCCCGGAACAGATCTCTCCCGCGATGAACGGGGTTCAAGCCCAGCAGCGCGTGCATCTTCTTGACGCCTGACCTGTCCTCGCCCCAGTGGAAGCCAACGCTGTCGATGCTCTCTTTGAGGGGCTCGTTCGCATCTATCCCGAAGACGAACGGCTCAGCGATCGTCGTCATCTCTTGCGCCACCGCACCGTAGAACAGCGGCTTGCGCTCGTGCACCTTCACCCGTCCGACCGTGCCAGTCCCGGGCGTCGCATGAAACGAGGCTGCGGTGAAGCTCCCTTGATCAGAGCGGACCTCGGCGAGAACTGACCTCGCCGAATACCGCAGGGCCAGTCTCTCCGGCATAGAGCCGAAGTCCAGCGGCTTCGGTTCCCTGTACGCGGCCTCGAGAACCTCCCAGCCGAAGGCCTTCGGAGGGATTCGTCGTCGGGACACGACCTCGAAACCGCGCTTGACCGCGATGGCACAACCATCGGGGGGAAACGCTCGGCGCGGAACCTCTGGGTCGCAATGCTGGGAGAAGACCACCTGCATCCCAGTCGCTTCCTTGAGGAGGTCGAACCATGACCTTCGACACTCCTGAAGCAGCAGCACGTCGCAGTCCTTCGAAGCCGCGAGCGTCAGGAGGTCGCGCGGATGCTGAGCCTGCGTGGCAAAATAGGCGCGCAGATTGAGTGAGCCGATGCGGATCACCGGACCACCTCCGTCAGCGGAACGCGGTCCGCGTTGACCAGTTCGACGACGCAGGCACGCAACTCGTGTCCCGGATAGGAGTCGATGGGCTGGGGGTCGCCGATTGCGACCGTGCGGACGGCGGTGGGTACGGCGGTCGGTTCCGGGCCACCCCAACCGACATGCCGGCTGAATTCCTTCCCGTGTCTCGCTAGGAGCTCAGGAATCGAATGGACCCGAGTCTCGGCGTCCTGCCTAGCGAACAGCTCGCCCCCAGGTCGAAGTTTGAAGTCTTCGGATCGCCGCGCAACGCATCCGAGGAACCCAGCTCGCGCCGGGCCGTCCAATAGGCAGCAGACCTTCAACAGATCGAACAGCTGGTGGTCGATGTCCCACGCCTTCAGTTCGCCAGCGAGGTCGACTTCACCTGATTCGCGCGTCACGACAACGTCAATCTCGCTGGCAGGACGGCTCCAATTCGCGAGGCCGCTCAGGACTCGATCGGCCTCGACTTGCACCTCAGCGAGACCCGACTCCTCGTAGGCGCGTCGAAGTCCATCGACGAAAGCTGGCGCCAACTCCTCTCTCTCACGGATGCCCTTCTCTACGCCGCGACCGTCGGTTCGAACCACAGCCCCGGCAGCCGTTGCCGAAGCGAGCTCCAGAATCGCATGGGCCGTCGGTCCACCGAGGCCGTTCGGCATCAGCGCCACCACTCCTTGAGCTCCTCAAGCGCGGCGGCCACGAGCTCTCGTCGCGCCATCGGACCCGGCATCACGAAGGCCTCGGCACCTGCGAGAGGCCTCCCCGGACGGAGCCCGTGCCCCCCGAACCTCCCGAGAAGCGCCTCAGCAGAGCGCTTGAACGTGAAGATCACACGGGGAATCTCGAGCTTCTCGAGCTTCGCCAGGAGCAGCCTACGCCCGTGCTCGAACTCGCTGGCGGGAATGCCGTCGGCCCGCGGAGTCGGCCGCTTCACGACATCGGTGAAGCCGAGGCCGGCGCCGAACGCACGGTCGTCCTCGTAGCCGGATCCTGTCGGAACGACACTAGCCGTTTCCAAGCGGCGGAAGAAGGTCTGCCCAACCCTGCCCTGGTAGTAGTGGCCCGCCTCAACGCTCACCGGCGAAGGGTTGATCCCGACGACCACTCCCCGTAGCCCCGGCGCCAGCAGATCGGCGAGCGTTTCTACCTCGACGCCCATCCAGTCCTCAACCGCTCGGTGCCCGTCGTCGCCGAGCTGTCGGGTGACAACAGGTTCGGCCGATGTCGTGAGGGTCGAATGCTTTTCGTTAGAGGGTCAGTCCTCCGCTCCACGGAGATCAGACCGCGTTGAACCAGCTCGTCGAAGTCGCTACGGGTAAAACCATCGCCCCCGCCCGACCAATCGCGGATGCGAAACCCGATTTGTCGGATCCGCCCACGTAGCTTCTTCTGCTCGTTTCGTTCTGCCGTCGACTTCTGTCCCAGGAGGGCGCGGATCTCGTCCGCTTCGGCGCGAGAGAAGCTGGCCCGCCCCTTCAAGAAGGCCTCCACCGGTCGCGCCGGTAGGCGTCCCACTCGATCTCTGGCAACTCCCGCGTGCTGTTGTTCATTCGCACCCAGAACACCTCACGCCGATCGCTCATCGAAGCCATCACCGGTCTCGAGGACCGCGCGACATCGACTCGGCACACCTCGCGCCCGGCGATCGCATCAATTCGGACCCGCGTGCTCATCGCCGCGGTGTGCCCGATCGCGCCGATCAGGTGAGTCGTCAGCCAGTTGACCAGCCCGTCGGCGCTCTGCGGCTTCACGAGGGGTAGGTCCGAACCGAGCCCCAGGACCTGACGATCGTCTGAAACACCGATCAGCAGCGTGCCTCCATCCGCGTTGAGAAAGCCGGCGACCGTCTTGACGATCGCGTCCTCGATGCGCTTGTCCTTGGCCTCCTCGCGCAGGTTCCATCGAGCGGTTGACTTGAACTCGACTGCGAACCCTTCGTCGCCCGCGATCAGCTCGTCGGTTGTCGCCGCGAAGAAGGCGCCGTCGCCGCGCAGCTGCTCGGCGACGAGCTCGGCGAAATGACGATCGCTTCGGATCTTCTCGAGGACCGTCGCCGAGACGGCGTCGACGTCGACTGGCCCAGCCTCCGCATCCACTGTGTCGCGCTCGACCGGCGGGGTCACCGAGGCGACGTCTCCGTAGACGCTTCCGCCGTCGTCATAGAACGCGGCGAAAATGTGGTCGAAGACGATCCCCGTCTTTCGCTCCCAGGTTTCGGGGTCGTAGGCCTCCGGCAGGTCCTCGAGCACGTCCTTGACGAGCACCCGCGCGGACTCCCGGGTCTCGGCGCGCTTGCGCCAATCGAGCACCAGCCGGTCCTGGATCTGCCCCATCAGCTTGCGCGCGATCCGCTTGACCTCGGACCGCTCATCGTCGGTCAACTCAGGATCGGGCTTGGTCAGCAGGTCGAAGACTGCGAGCTCGGGCTCCGAGAGCCCCTCGCGAACCGTGCGCTCCTCCTCCTCGGAGAGCCCGCGAGACAGCTCCTGCAGGCGGCGAAGCAGCTCATCGACGTTGAGACTGCCGGCGTTGTACTCCTCGATCAGCTCCCGGAAGCGAACGACGAGGTCGTGTCGCGTCGGGTTGCGCTCGACCGCCCGCTCTACCTGCGCTCGCAGCCGGCCGCTCAACCGTTGCGCCTCGGTCCGCCGCTTGCCCGCAGCCCGCGCCACGAGCGCCTCGAAGTCGATCTCGTTGAGGTCGATCAGCGAGTCCGCGTCGGCACCGTCGGCGGCTGCTCGAATCACGTACTCCTCCGCCCCCACCGATCGATCGAGCAGCTCCTGCACCGAGCCAGCGACACCCGAGAGGTCGGGCGCAGGATCGAGTCCGCGGATCGTCTCCGCCAGGTTCCTCGCGACGCCGACGATTCGCACGTGCGCGTTCGCCGCCGGGTCGGGCAGGATCGCCGCGAACAGCCGCCGCACCCGCGCCGAGCGCTCGAGGTAGGCGCGGCGGGTGACGTCGTCGATCAGCAGCGCCTCGACCGAAGCGTCACGCAGTGCGATGAACTCGAATCCGCTCGCGCGAGCCAGCGCTTCGAGATCGACGTCCCAACGCTCGCAGAACTCGCGCAGCTCGCCGATCTCCTCTTCGAGCTCCTCGACTAGCGCCGCCTTGTCGCGGATCACCTCGAGCTCGGCGTCATCGCCCTCGCGCGCTGCCGCATAGATCGCCAGGGCCTCCTCAAGCCGGCGGAAGACCCCGACGTAGTCGACGATCAGCCCGTTCTCCTTCTCGGGGAAGACGCGGTTGGCGCGCGCGATCGTCTGCATCAGCGAGTGATTTCGCATCGGGCGGTCGAGGTAGATCGTCGAGCACGAGGGCACGTCGAAGCCCGTCATCCACATCGCGCAGACGAAGACGAGCCGGAACGGGTCGGCCGCATCCTTGAATCGCTCGTCGAGGTCCTCGTCGAGCATCTTGCGCCGGTGCGGTTCGATGTCGAGCCCGGCCTCGCGCATCTCGGCGATCTCGTTCTGTGATTGCGAGACGACGACCGCCGTCTCGGTGTCCTCCATGAACCGGATCTGCTCATCCACCCCGACCCGCTCGAGCTCGGGTAGCCGGGCCGCGCGCTCGCGCAGCTCATCCAGGTGCTTCGCCCACTCCTCAGCAACGAGGTCGTGCATTCGCACCGCCGTCGCCTTGTCGATCGCGACGAACATCGCCTTGCCGAGGAAGCCGCGGCCGACGAAGTGGCGGACGAGATCGGCGGCGATCCGCCGCAGCCGCTCCGGCCGGGTGATTAGCTGGTACTCGGTCGCGAAGCGCCGGGAGAGCGCCTGCTCCTGCGTTTCGTCGAGCTCTGCCTGCTCGAGGATCCCCGTCAGCTCCTCGTCGAAGCGCTCGTTGATGATCTGAAGCTCGGGGATCCGGTTCTCGTAGAACAGCGGAACCGTCGCCCCGTCGGCGATCGAGTCGCGGAAGTTGTATGTCGAGATGTAGTCGCCGAAGACCTCTCGCGTGCGCTCGGCCTCGGCGCGGATCAGCGGCGTCCCGGTGAAGCCGAGGAAGTCGGCGTTCGGCAGCGCTTGACGCATGTTGAGCGCGAGCCGCGAGTACTGGCTGCGGTGCGCTTCATCAGTGATCACGATGACGTCGTCGCGCTCCGAGCAGACCGGCATCTCTTCTCCCCTCGCCGGGCGGAACTTGTGGATCAGCGTGAAGACGTAGCGGTGGTTCTCGCCGAGCAGCCGCCTTAGATGGGCCGATGAATCGGCTTGAAGGTGGCCCTCGACGACACCCGCGTCTTTGAACTCGTCGTACAGCTGGTCGTCGAGCTCGGCGCGGTCGGTGACCATCACGAAGGTCCAGTTGCCGGGCTCGCGCCGCAGCACCTTCTGGGTGAAGAAGAGCATCGAGAGGCTCTTGCCGGAGCCCTGCGTGTGCCAGAACACGCCGAGCCGCCCATCGCGGGTCGCTGGATCGCGAAGCGCGCGGATCGCGGCGTTGACTCCGAGGAGCTGGTGGTTCTGGGCCAGCACCTTGGTCAGGCCGCCGGGCCGCTCGAGGTAGGCGACGAAGTTCTCGACCGAGTCGAGCAGGTGCGCCGGCTCGCAGAGGCCGCGAATCGCCGTTTCGAGCGAGATGACACCCGCCTCCGACTCCTGGTCGACCCGCTTCCAGTCTCCGAAGCGCTCCCACGGCGCGAAGGTCGAGCCGACCTTCGTCTCCGAGCCCGTCGAGAGGATGACGAAGGCGTTCGGCGTGAACAGCTGCGGCACCGCGTCGCGGTAGTCGGTCAGGTTTTGGCGGTAGGCCTGCTCGACCGAGCGATGCGACGCCTTCAGCTCAAGCAGCACGAGCGGAATGCCGTTTACGAAGCAGACGATGTCGCAGCGCCTCCGGTGCATCGGTCCGGTGACCCAGAACTGGTTTACGACGAGGAAGTCGTTGGCCGAGGGGTCGTTCCAGTCGATCAGCCGGACCGTCTCGGTCGATCGCTCACCGTCCTCACCGACGACCGTCAACTTGACCCCGTCGCGAATCAGCTTGAAGACGGCCTGATTGGCGCGCGTTCGGTCGAGCGTCGATCTGTCCTGCATCAACTCGGCGATCGCGAACTCGATCGCCGCGGGGCCCACTTCAGGGTTCAGCTGGGCGAGCTTCGGCTCTAGCCGACCCCGTAAGACGACCTGCGACTGGTCGGTCCGCCCCAGCTCACCGGTCGCCGCGACCTCGCGATAACCGTTGACGACCTCATAGCCGAGCGACTCCAGCAGCGCCACGGTCGGGCGCTCAACCAGCTCATCCTCCGAGTAGTCCTGTGGGCTCACGCAGCTTCGGGCTCGAGCACGCCCAGGTCGATATCCGAGATGTCGATGCGACCGGTTACGAGGCGCGGGACGAGGAGGTCGCGGGTTTCGGCGAGCTGGCGGTTCGTGGCGAGTAAGGCGCTGGCACCGCGAAGCAATGGGTCGACACTAGCTGCGAACCGAGCGAGCAGCTCCTCATCGGGCAGAAGGACCTGCGCCTGCTCGAAGTCGCGTGGCCTGACCGCTGGGTACGCCGCCCCGGTCGCGCGCGAGACTAAGTACCCGGCGAACTCCGGTGAGTCGGTGCAGAGGTACAGGTACGCCGAGGGGACTCTGCGAGGCGACAAGACCGCTAGACCTGTCGAGACCACCGTCCCTGGGTCGGGGTTATGGACGAGACCATGCGCTCGCCGGTTCGGGCGAACTGTTGACCAGATCGTGTCGCCATCGCAAACCAAGCGACGCGCCCGCCCCGGAGCGTCAGCCGCTGGCATCACAGTCGGGTCATCCAGCTGACCGACTCCAACAGAAGAGATATCCAGGTAGCGAACGGGCTCTGGGAGGTCAGCCTTGCTGACCTTCAGTGGGTTGACGGAAGCGACCTCACGTAGGGCGACGCTTTGCCAGTGCGATGGCACTGCCCCGGTGGAATCGCTTCTTCGGCCCGGAAACCGAAATCGCACAAACCACTCCCGATAGAGCGACCGCGCGAGCCGCTCAAGCAACTCAATCCGCCGCACATTGATCTCGATGAGCTCGTCGAAGGCGGAAAGGAGAGCGGCTACGCGGCGTTGAACGGAGCGTGCCGGCAGCCTTACCCGCAACCGATGGAGGTGGTTGCGATTGACTCCCGGGACCGCTGATGCGGAAGACCCGTCGATCGCGACTGTGCGCAGCATGTAGGCAATGAATCGTTCGTCATTCCCCTTGAAGTCTCGGACCCATAGCGAGGTATTCAATGGCCAGTAGGGATCGCGGATCAAATGCACCTCCCCGAGCGAGCCGTACCGTCCAATTACGACACCAGGCGGCCGCGCCTTGAACTCAGCGTGACGGCCAGTGATCCCCGCCGACGAGACAACCGGATAGGGGCCGGACTGCCGTTTGCGCTTCGGCAAGTCGAATCCACGTTGGAGCGTCACGACATCGCCGAGGGGTAGCTCAATCCAGTCGGATCGGCTCGCCTGCCTTCTCTTGATCGAACTCTCGTCCATCACCTACTCCGCCAAAACGTAGAGGACGGTGCCGGATGATTAGGCCAGTGTGTCCTGGTCAGTTATCGAGAAGCCTGGTGAGCACTCCGTCGATCCCGTCCTCGAGCTCGCGCGCGTTGGCGCCGAGCGTTTGCAGCTCGGCGTGCGCCGCCGCGAGCTGCTCGTCAAAGACCTCGTCGTCGAGATCCTCGACCTCGGTCCCGACGTAGTGACCCGGGTTGAGGCTCCAGCCCTGCTCCTCGATCTCGGCGCGAGTCGCGACCCTGCAGAGGCCTTCGATGTCGGCGTAGGCCCCATCGGGGAAGCGCTCGTCGAAGAGCTCGTTGGGGCCGTCGGCGAACTCAGGCTCCTCGCCTCGGTAGAGGCGGACGATGTTGGCGATCAGCTCGCGCTGCTCGTCCGTGAAGTCGCGGTGTGCGCGGTCGATCTGATTGAAGATCTGGCGCGCGTCCACGAACAGGATTCGATCGGAGCGCTCGCTTCCGACCTTGCCGCGATCGAAAAACCAGAGCGTCACCGGCAGGGTGACGGTGTAGAAGAAGTTCGACGCTACCGCAACGATGACGTCGACCAGCCCATCTCTGATGAGCCTCTGGCGGATCGCCGCCTCGCTGTGGCGCGCGTCGGAAGCCGAGTTGGCCATCACGAAGCCGGCGCGACCGGCCTCGTTCAGCGCCGCGGCGAACATCTGTATCCAGATGTAGTTGCCGTTGTCTGCGTTCGGTAGGGCCGGAAACCGCGGATCCTCTTCGAGCTTCGCCTTGTCGATCTTGTCGACGTTGAATGGCGGGTTGGCCATCACGAAGTCGAAGCGGCCGAAGCTCTCGTGGCGATCCTCGTAGTAGCTGTTGCCCTCGAGGATGTCGCCGTCGAGGCCGTGGACGGCGAGGTTCATCCGCGCGAGACGGACCGTCTCGCTTGTCTTCTCCTGGCCGTAGATCGAGAGCTCACGCCCCGGCGAGCGCTTATGGCGCTCGATGAACCGCGCCGACTGCACGAACATGCCGCCTGAGCCGCACGCCGGATCGAGGATCCTTCCGTGGTAGGGCTGAAGGATCTCGACTATGAGCCTGACGATCGACGTCGGTGTGAAGAACTCGCCGGCCTTCTGCCCCTCTGCCATCGCGAACTGGCCGAGGAAGTACTCGTAGATCAGGCCGAACGCGTCACCCTCGAGGTGTTGCGTGTAGCTGCTGATGTAGCGCAGCAGCGAGGCGATCGTCGAGTTCTCGATCGCACTGTAGTTGCGCGGCAGGGCGCCCTTGAGCGAGTCGTTGTGCTCCTCAATCTGGTGCATGGCCCCGTTGACGGCCTGGCCGAGGTTAGCGCCCTCGGGTCGGCTGAGTAGGCCACTGAACCTGGACTCCGGTGCGAGGTAGATGACGCCGCGGGCGTGGTAGTCCGACGGGCCGATCCTGCGGCGTGTCGAGGCGCCCGCCTCAAGTTCCTCTTGGACGCCGTCGAACTTGACCTCCGCGAAGCGCAGGAAAATGAGGCCAAGGACTGGAGCGCCGTACTCCGAGGCCTTGAGGCCGGAGTTGGCGCGTAGTTGATCGGCGGCAGCCCAGAGGCGATTTTCGAGTTCAGCGAGATCCGGCTGCATCGTCCGAGTCAGGTTGACGCCACCAGGACCGCGACGGTAATGATCGATGCGACGAGCGCCAGGTAGAAGACGCGGAGAATAGGACTGAACACCACGCTCCTCCACGCGAGAGGAACGGACTCCTTGTCGCTTAGACCCGAGAGGAAACCGCTCGCTGGCGCCGCCATGAAGAACGGGGGCACCTTCGGATCACCGCGCCGGACGCATTCGTAGAGCGCTCGAAATTGCCGCTCAGCCCTCAAATAGTAGGAATCCAAGCCCCAGAAAGCGACAACCGGAACCAGACCAACAAGCGCAAGGCACCACCGCGACTGAGCGACCGCGAAACCAAGAGCAGCACCAGCCAAGGTCAATGCCCACCCTTTGACGTAAAAGCCATCGTTGCCCAGTCGTGTAATCACAGCTTGGATCAACTCGAGGTGCTTCATCAGCTCCTCGGGCGAACGATCCCCTGGCCGTTCCTGACTCAACCTAGATCCTGGCGAATCTCGTGCGCCAAAGCGGAAGTTTCGACAACCGGCGATCGTGATGGCCAAATGGGCCCAAACGAGTCACCCTGCCAGCGCGGGACAAGATGAAAATGCAGGTGGAAGACAGACTGCTCGGCCGCCCTTCCCCGGGAGGTAATGAGATTGATTCCCTCGCATTCGAGCACTCGCTCGAGCGCATGACCAACCTCTTGGATCGCCTCAAAGAGACTGGCACTAAGGGGGCGCGATACCGCAAAAAAATCGGGAAAGTGTCCCCGCGGCAGAACCAGCGTGTGGCCCCGAGCCGCCGGCGCCAGCGGAAAGATCGCCAGCCATTCCTCCCTGCTGGCGATGACCTCCGATTCGGGCTCGCCGCCTTGAGACAGATTGCAGAACTCGCAATCTGAATCAAACGGCTCCTTCGCTAGAGCCCTATCGACCCGCATCCCTCGCCGCTGCCTCGATCCAGGCTCCCACATTGTTGTAACCGTCGTCGAGAATCCAGTCGTAGGTTCGGTAGAACCGCGAAAGCGTCTGACGACCGAAGAACCCACCGCCATCGGTCGTTTCGAAGTAGTCGAACGGATTTGGGCCAGCGCCCTTAACCTGGCCATTCTCTCCTCGTATCCCGTTGATATGGATTCCGAGCATCCCCATGGAGTCGGCGTGACTCTTCTGGATTTCGTAGCCCACCCATTCTCGCGCGTAGGTCTCGGAGCCGATCAAGACAACGGTCACGCCAGCACCACGCATTCCATCATCGATCAGACGTTGTATCGCCGCGGCGCCTTTGGTCTTGGCCTCCTCCCACAAAGAGTGGTCATAGAACCCGACCTCCTCGGCGTTTCGCTTCAACGTGTTGCTCTTCCGCACGACATTGGCTCGCCATACGTCGTCGTAGTGAAAGCTTGCATAAACCTGTCTTGACATCTTCGACCTCCTGAGCAGAACTGACTGGATGAAGGCTGCCTGATCGATCAGACGTCTCGCTTGGGTAAGGACTGCCGAGGGCTACGACGCCGAGCGGCACCCGGCCAAGAACTTGGAAACAACTGACGCCGCACTCGCCGCGGAGTCGGCTTCCCCGACTGCTCGAACCAGCCTGCTTCCGATGATCACCCCGTCGGCCACCGAGCCCACCTCGGCGGCCTGTTCGGGGGTACCGATCCCGAAGCCGACCGCGACCGGAACCGAAGCATCGCGCTGAGTCGCGCGGACGAGATCGGCAAGGCCCTCGGGCATGACCTTGCGCTCGCCGGTCGTCCGTGTGTCCGATACCAGGTACACGAAGCCCTCCGCCCCGCCGCAGATGCGCGCCCGGCGTTCCGGCGGAGTGTTCGGGGCGACGAGCGGGATGATCGCGAGACCGGCCTCGCGCAGCGCCGCGGTGATCTCGCCGCCCTCCTCTGGCGGAAGGTCGGGGACGATCGCCCCGACGGCCCCGGCTTCGGCGAGCAGCGAGGCGAACCGCTCGGGCCCCCGCGCGAGGATCATGTTCGCGTAGCCCATCGCGACGACCGGGATCCGCTCGGACACCGAAGCGCAGACCTCGAGCGTCGACTCCAGCGTCGCGCCGCCGCGGAGCGCCTTGGTCGCCGCGGCGTGGACGACGGGGCCGTCGGCGAGCGGATCGGAGAACGGAATCCCGAGCTCGATCAGGTCGGCGCCGCCCTCGACGTAGGCGTCGGCGACGGCCAGCGACGTCTCATGGTCGGGATAGCCGGCCATCAGGTAGGGCATCAGCGCCGCTCGGCCTTCGGCCTTCGCGGCGCCTAACGCATCGGCGATCCGCTTCCCGCCGGCGAGTTGCGGCGCCGGCGCTCCCCCATCGGACATCCTCAGAACTCCCGCTCGCCCTCGAGCTCACCCATCTCGTGCAGGCGAGCGGTCGCCTCTGCGAGGTCCTTGTCGCCGCGACCCGACAGGCAGAGGACGTCGAAGCCCTCGTCGGGCGCGTCGCCCGCATCGGCGTCGGCGAGCAGCCAGGCGATCGCGTGCGAGGGCTCGAGCGCGGGGATGATCCCCTCGAGCCGCGAGAGCTCCTTGAACGCCAGCGCTGCCTGCGTGTCGGTGACCGCGACGTAGCGAGCCCGTCCGAGATCGCGCAGATGCGCGTGCTGCGGGCCGACGCCCGGATAGTCGAGCCCGGCCGAGATCGAGTGCGCCTCGGTGATCTGGCCGTCGTCGTCGGAGAGCACCGATGACATCGCGCCATGCAGGACGCCCGGTTTACCGAGCCCCAGCGACGCGCCGTGGCGCTCGGTGTCGAGCCCATCCCCCGCCGCCTCGACGCCGATCAGCTCGACACCGGGCTCGTCGAGGAACGCGTGGAAGGCGCCGATCGCATTGGAGCCGCCGCCGACGCAGGCGATGACGCGCTTCGGTGGTCCGCCGTCGGACTTGCCGCACTGCTCGGCGATCTCGACGCCGATCGTGCGCTGGAGATCGCGCACCAGAACGGGATACGGCGCCGGGCCGACCGCGGATCCGATCACGTAGTGGGTGTCGACCGAGTTCGTGACCCAGTCGCGGATGGCGGCGCTCGTCGCCTCCTTGAGGGTCTTCGCGCCCGCCTCGACCGGCGCGACCTCAGCCCCGAGCAGCCGCATCCGCTCGACGTTCGGGGCCTGGCGGCGCATGTCCTCGGTTCCCATGTAGACCACGCAGTCGAGACCGAGCAGTGCGCATGCGGTCGCGGTCGCGACGCCGTGCTGGCCGGCGCCGGTCTCGGCGATCACGCGCGTCTTGCCCATCCGCTTGGCAAGCAGTCCCTGGCCGACGGCGTTGTTGATCTTGTGGGCACCAGTGTGGGCGAGGTCCTCGCGCTTGAGGTAGACGCGGCGGCCGATTCGCTCCGAGAGCCGGTCGGCGCGGTAGAGCGGCGTCGGGCGGCCGACGTAGGTCTCGAGCAGGCGACCGAGCTCCGCCAGGTACTCGGGGTCCTCGCGCGTCTCGGCCCACACTCGGGTCAGTTCATCGAGCGCCGGGATCAGCACCTCGGGGACGAAGCGACCGCCGTAGGGACCGAACCGCTCCTCGATCGCCTCGGATCCCGCGGTCACTCTGCGACCTCCTCGGCCTCGGGCTCTCGGTCGCGCTCGGCGATCGCCCGCGAGATTCGTGCGCGCTGGGCGTCCTCGCGCTCGGTCGTCGAGCGGCCCTGGGTGATCACCTCGCGCTCCTCATCGGGCTCGACACGGTCGGGGCGGTCGAACAGTGCGCCGGCCGCATTCGCGCGGTCGAAGAACTCGCGCATCTTCGCCTCCGACTTGACGCCGGGACGGTCGTTCTCGACGCCGCTCGCGACGTCGACCGCGTAGGGCTGCGCCTCGGCGATCGCGGCGTCGACGTTCTCCGGCGTCAGGCCGCCGGCCAGGATCGTCGGGACCTTCGAGCGCCGCAGCCGCGCCAGGTGCCAGTCGAAGCTCTCGCCCGACCCGCCGCGCTTCGGCGAGTAGGCGTCGAAGAGGTGGAAGTCGGTCCGATAGGCCTCGGCCGCCTGGACGTCGGCGCCCGAGCGGACGCGGAGCGCCTTGATCACCTTCACCCCGGCGCGACGCGAGACCTCGCGGCAGAACGCCGCGCCCTCGTCGCCGTGGAGCTGGACCATCGCGAGGTTGAGGTTCTCGACCGCGTCGGTCACCTCGCGCAGCGACGGGTTGACGAACACGCCGGTGATCAAGGTCCGGCGCCGGAAGGCGGCGGCGATCGCGGCGGCCTCGCCCGGATGCGCGTGGCGGGGGCTCTCGGGCCACAGGTTGAGGCCGATCGCCCAGGCGCCGAGGTCGCACGCCAGCTCGGCGTCCTCGGGCCGCGTTATGCCACAGATCTTGACCCGCATCGCCCGGCCAACGATAGGGGCGCTCACCCGCGCCGCAGCTCAAGCCGGTGCGTCGCCGCGATCGCCTCGATCTGACCCGAGTCCACCCCGGCCCGGTCGGCGAGCTCGGGCCACGCCTTTACCGCCTCGGTCACCTCGGCAAGGATCGTTTCCGGCCGGCCGCGTTTTATCGATGCCGCACGTGCGACAGCCAGCAGATCCTCGATCGTTAGATCGTCGACCTTGCCGTTGATCGACATCTGGTGCCGAGCGGTCCAGGGTCCGTTCGGGTTGTAGGAGTAGGTGACGTCGAAGGCCGGGGAGAGCGACCAGCGACCATCCCGGTCCATCAGGAAGGCGATGTTCTTGACGTGGTCGTCCTGATTTCTCGCGACGACGTTGAAGACCATCCGGCGAAACTGTTGCTCGGCAGCGTCGGGCGGTAGATCGAGGCGGCGGATCACGTCGAATGCCTGCTCGTAGCTGTTGGCCCCCGCAAGCCGGTAGTCGAGGTGGGCCAATGCGCCAAGCGACTGCATGTGCAGCCGGTCGCCGGTCGCGTCGCGATCGAAGCGCCGGGTCATGAAGTGGCGCCTGCCGCCCTCTTCGAGCAGCCGACATTCACTCATCACAATGCCCGCGCGGGCGGCCAGCTCCGAATAGACGTACTCGATCGCGCCGTAGCCGAGCGCGCCGCCAAGCTCCCGCGAAAAGTCATCGACACCATCGAACTTAAGGATCCAGTACTCGAAGGGCGGCGGAAGGTCTATTTGACCCGAGCGGACCTCGTCGGTCCCGGGGTCGAGAGCGATCAACGCCTTGGCGCGTGCACCGCCCGCGGAGGTGCCGACCCGAAGTATCTGGCGCATCGCCGCGGCAGAGTCCTCGCCCCCGATCCCGACCCCGAGACCTTCGCGCTCGTCGAGCACCTCCGCCGCAAGCGCGGCCAGCCGCGCCACGTCGACGCGCTCGTCCTCGGACGGATCCGGCCCGGTCGCAGGTAAGAACTCGAGCGCACCCATTGCCCTGGTCCCGACGTAGCAGAGTCGCTCGACCGCATCGAAGTCGACAGGCGAGCGGCCCTCGCGAGCGAGCCAGGCGTCGATCAGGGCGCGGCCATAGCGATCTGGAAGCGCATCGCTGAGAAGACCGGGCAGGCCTTCGAAGGTCTGGCGATCGAGCGCCGGGAATCTCCAGATCCCACCACGGCCTATCGGCATCTGGATCGGCGCGATCTCAATCTCGCGAACCGTGAAAGCCGGGTCGTATTCGAATCGCGCGACATCGCCGGCACGGTCGATCGCGACCGCACCGACCCGCGTTCCCCAGAGTGAGACCTCGGCGACCGTCATGATCCGCCGGACTCGTCGCCCCAGGGAGCCCGCCGACTCGCGGGCTCGTTCGGCGCTCGCCTGCGCCTGGATCGCGCTCTGTTTGCTCGATCGAGCTGCTCAAGCGGACTGGGACCGGGAGGCTCGAGGATGCCGTCGAGCTCGCCGAGTGCACCCAGCGCTCGCAGAATCCTCACGAGGTTCGTCGTAGCGACCGAAGCACCACCTTCGGCACTCGTCAGGGTGCGGCGCGACACCCCAGCACGCTCAGCGAGCGCCGCCTGGGTTTCGCCGAGCTCGATTCGGCGCCGCTTCATGCGCTGACCCAACTCATCGAGCGTCGCCGCGTCGATCGTCGTCGCTTCTATTCGCATATTGCGCATATTATTGCGCATATCGCGTTGAGAAACAAAGTTATGCGCGTTTTATTGCGCTCAGTCGATCTCGATCAGCTCGATGACGCAACCGTCCGGGTCGCGCATGTAGAGCAGACGCCCCGTACCGCGCGGGATGTCGAATTCGACCGCCTCGCCGACCAGCGTCGCGCCGTGTCCCTCGGCCGCCGCCAGCGTCGCGTCGAGGTCGCCCACCTCGAGGGCGATGTGCGGGACCCCCGGATCGGCCGGTGCGTTGCGCGTCGCCGATTCGCCGCGGATCGAGTTCTCGGCAAGCTCGATCTCGATCCCGCCACCCTCGAGCATCGCGACGCGCGCCTGGGCCTCCGCGACGCCGTGGACCCGGGCGACCATCTCGCCCGGTGCCTCGAACGGCCCGGACGTCAGCTCGAAACCCAGCGCGTCGCGCCAGAGGCCGATCGAGCGCTCGAGGTCGTCGACGTGGATCCCGAAGTGGACAGTCCTCGAACTCCGGGGCCACCATCGCTCATCGGGGATGGCTACCCAAGGCGCCTGGTGGTCACTCGGGCCGGTCAGGGCCGGCTCGAGTGACCACCAGAGTCCGAGGTCGTGATGCGGGGCCCTAGGCGAGCTCGTTCGCGGTCTGCTCGAGCAGACCGAAGGAGTCTTCGATGCCGTCGGCCATCCCGCTGCCGAGGATCATGTCGCGCTCCTCCTTGCCCGAGACCTCCATCAGCAGCGTGAGCTTGGTGCGGCCCTCGCCGAGGTCCTCGAACGTGAGCGTGTTGACGGCGCCGTCGCCGTTCGGTCCCTGGGGTCCGGGGTAACCCTCGAAGCGCTCGACCGCGACGATCTTCTCGCCCTCGACGAGCTCGGTCGTCACTCCGGTGAACGCGACCTCCATCTCGCCCTCGGGCCCCTGGGCGTTCATCGCGAAGCGATACTTGCCGCCCACGCTCGCGTCCATCTCGCAGACGGTCATCTCACCGCGTCCGCCGTGCCACCACTTGCGGATCAGATCGGCCTCGGTGTAGGCGCGCCATACGAGATCCTTCGGAGCGTCGAACTCGCGCTCGATCAGGATCTGGTCGTCGGCCGGGGTCGTCGCCCTGACCTTGTTCTGCGTCGCGTTCATAGCGACCCTCCCTCTGGTTGTTGCTTGAGCTCCTCGAGCACGCCGTCAAGCGCGTCGAATCGCTCGTTCCACGCCTGCTCGAACGCGCCCACCCACGTATGGACCTGCTCGAGCGGACGTCCGTCGATCCGGTAGAGCCGCCGCCTGCCGTCCTCCCTCACCTGGACCAGGCCCACCGCGCGCAGCACCCGCAGGTGCTTCGAGACGGCCGGCTGGTCCATCGTGAGCTCGGACACCAGCTCCGAGACCGACAGCTCACTGCCGGCGAGCGCGTCGAGGATCTCCCTCCGACGCGGTTCGGCGATCGCGTTGAACGCGTCGGTGGTCGTGGCGGCCCTTGCCATGCCGAAACAATATATACGTTTATCGGCATATGTCAACGACCCACCTCAGAACGAGAGAGGGCCGGCACCCTCCTGGAGTGCCGGCCCTTCTCGCAAGTCGACCGGGTGGGAGGTATGTGCCGCCCGGGGGTTCAACGGGCGGGGTTTCCGATCGACAAGCTCTAGCTGGCGGCCCCCTTCGGGCGCTCGCCGAGCTCGACGCTGACCGTTTGGGACTCGCCGTCGCGCAGCACCGTCAGCTCGATCTCCTCGCCCGGATTGCTGGCGTCGACCGCGGCGATCACATCGTCGAATCCACTGATGTCCTTGCCGTTGACCGCGGTGATCAGGTCGCCGCCCGCCTCGACCTGCTGGCCGTCGACCGACAGCCGTCCGCTGCCGCCCTCGAGCCCGGCTTTGTCGGCCGGACCGTTCGGGGTCACCTCGCCGACGATCGCGCCCTCGGTGCCGCTGGGCAGGCTGAGGGCGTCGGCCAGCTCCGGCGTCAGGTCGCCGCCCGACAGCCCGAGGTAGGCATGCTCGGCCTCGCCCGTGGCGATGAGCTCGTCGGCGATCTGCTTGGCGGTGTTGATCGGGACTGCGAAGCCGATGCCGACGTTCCCGCCCTCGGCGCCGCCCGAGGACTCGATCTGCGAGTTGATCCCGATGACCGCGCCGTTGGCGTCGAGCAGCGGTCCGCCGGAGTTGCCGGGGTTGATCGGCGCGTCGGTCTGGAGCGCGTCGGAGATCTGGTAGCCGTTCGGAGAGGTGATGTTGCGATCGAGAGCCGAGATGATCCCTGCGGTCACGGTCTGGTCGAGCCCGAACGGCGAGCCGATCGCGATCACCTCGTCGCCGACCGCGACGGCACCCGAGTCTCCGAGGCTCAGGGGCGTAGCGCCGTCGAGCGCGTCGATCTTCAGCACGGCGACGTCGGTCGAGGGATCGGTCCCGACCACCTTCGCCTGAACGGGGTCGGACTCGGCGCTGCCGAGCCGGACCTCGACCTCCCTGGCGCCCTCGACCACGTGCGCGTTCGTGAGGACGTTGCCGCTGTCGTCGAGCAGGAAGCCCGAGCCCGTCGCGGTGCCTCGCTGGGGCCCCCCGAACGGCGAGGGCTGCTGCGTAGAGACACCCTCGGCCTGGATGAAGGCGATCCCGCTCGAGGAGTTCTCGTAGATCTGGCCGACGCGGGTCGGTGCGTTCGAGTTCGAGACGGGGCGCGTGTTCGCTCCCGATCCCGCGTCGTCGACCGGAGTCAGGGTCGCGGTGGTAGCGCCGTCATCACCGGCGTCGATGACCCCGGTCGCGATCGCGCCGTAACCGAGCACCGCCACGACCAACCCACCGACGAGGCCGCCGCCGATCGCCGACCCCAAGAACCCTCTGACCTTTCGCATCGAACGAGCGTTGCGTCAGGTTCCGAAGCCTTCCTAACGCGGCCCGAACACGAACCTAAAGATGTTTGACCCCGGGTTAAGCGTTGAGCCTCGCGCGCGCTGCGGGGCTCAGAGTCAGAGCAGATCTCGCGGGATGTAGTGCTCGCGCGTCTGGTCGGCGTCGACCGCGAGCTCGGCGAGCGCGCGCTCGGGGTCCTCGGCGCGCATCAGCGACTCCCCGACGAGGACGGCGTCGACGCCGATCCGCTCAGCCTCCACGAGCTCGGAGCGATCCGAGTAGCCCGACTCGGAGACGACGATCTTGCCGGCCGGGACGTCCGTGATCAGCTCGGCGGTCGTGCCGAGGTCGACGCTCAGGTCGCGCAGGTCGCGGTTGTTGATCCCGATGATGTCGGCGCCGGCCTCGAGGGCGATCTCGAGCTCCTCGTCGGCGTGCACCTCGACCAGGCAGTCGATGTCGAGTTCCCAGGCGCGCTCGAGCATCCCCTGCGTGCGATCGCCGAGCGCCGCGACGATCAGCAGCACCGCGTCGGCGCCGGCGGCCGCGGTCTCGAGAAGCCCGTAGCGGCTCGTCACGAAGTCCTTGCGCAATATCGGCAGGCCGGACGCCTGGCGGGCGGCGCGGACGTCGGCGAGCGAGCCGCCGAAGCTCCGCTCCTCGGTCAGGACGGAGAGCGCGGCAGCGCCGCCGCGCTCATACGCGCTGACGATCTGCGCGACCTCGGCACCGGGACGGATCTCCCCCGCGCTCGGCGAGGACCGCTTGAACTCCGTGATCAGCGACAGGCCGGGGCGCTGGAGGGCCTCGCCGAACGGGCGCGGCTCCTCGCGGCCCTCGAGGCGTCGCTCGAGCTCCTCCGCTGGGACCTCACGGCTGCGTCGCTCCTCAGCCTCGCGAGAGTCGTCGACGAGCTGGTCGAGTCGGCTCATTCCGTTGGCAGGCTAGCCGAGCGAGCGGAGGCCGCGGCTCGAAGCCGGTCGAGCACCGCTGACGCCGCCCCGGAGTCGACCGCCTCGCGCGCCCGGTCGATGCCCCGCGGAAGGTCTTCGACGCCGCCGCCGACGAGGATCGTCGCGCCCGCGTTGATCAGGACGACCTCGCGCGCGGGGCCCTTCTCGCCGGCGAGCACGGACTCGATGACGGCGGCGTTCTGCGCGGGCTCACCGCCGGCGATCGCCGACAGCTCGGCGGACTCCAGCCCGAGCTCCTCGGCGTCCGCGAACCACTCGTCGGTCCTGCCGCCCGCGACCTCGATCACCCGCGTCTGACTCGCGATCGAGAACTCGTCGAGACCGTCCTCGGCCGAGACGACGAGCGCCCGCTCGCAACCGAGGCCGATCAGGGCCTCGGCGATCGTCTCCTGGAAGTAGCGATCCGAGACGCCCAGCAGCTGCCGCCTCGCCCCGGCCGGGTTCGTCAGCGGTCCGAGGAAGTTGAAGATCGTCCGCACCGCCAGCGCCTTGCGGACGGGCACGACGTGGCGGGCGGCGACGTGGTGCTTCGGCGCGAACATGAACCCGAACCCCGTCTCAGCGATCGCCGCGGCAACCTCGTCCGGCGAGAGCTCGATCTCGACGCCGAGTGCCTCGAGCGCGTCGGCCGAACCGGATCGCGACGTCGCCGAGCGATTTCCGTGCTTGGCGACCGCGACGCCCGCGCCCGCCGCGACGAGCGCGGCGGCCGTCGAGATGTTGAACGTCGTCGGCCCGCCGCCCGTGCCGGCCGTATCGACGACCGCCGAGGGGTCGGGCACCTCGACCGACGCCGCCAGGCGACGCATCGTCCGCGCGAGTCCGACGAGCTCGGCGACCGTCTCGCCCTTGGTCCGCAGAGCGATCAGGAAGGCACCGGTCTGGACCTCGTCGGCGCGTCCTTCCATGATCTCGTCGAGCACGGCCGAGGCGTGATCCGAGGTCAGGTGCTGTCCGCGGGCGACGGAATCGATCGCGCGGGTCAGGACCGGGTTCGGCTCGCTCGGCATCTAGCTACGGCTCCAGTCGGTCTCGTCGAGGGTGCGTCCGGCCTCGGAGACGGCATCGCCGATCGTCTCGGCGCCGGCGGCGGGTGGACGCCCGGCGCCGATGAAGTTGGCGAGCATGCGCTTTCCGTCCGGCGTCAGGACGGACTCTGGGTGGAACTGGACCCCCTCGGCCGGGAGTGAGCGATGGCGGACGCCCATCACGACCTCCCCGAAGCGCGCCGTCACCTCGAGCTCCTCGGGAAGCTCGGGATCGGCGACGAGCGAGTGGTAGCGCCCGGCGATCGCGGGCTCGGGAATGCCCGCGAAGAGCCCGCGCCCGTCGTGGCTCACGGGCGCGTCCTTGCCATGGATCGGCTCGCCGCGGATCGTCCGCCCGCCGAATGCCTCGACCATCGCCTGGTGGCCGAGGCAGACGCCGAGCGTCGGGATACCGGCCTCGGGGAAGGCTCTCGAGGCCTCGATCGACACGCCCGCCTCGGCAGGCGTGCACGGCCCCGGTGAGATGACGAGCCGGTCGGGCTCGCGCTCGAGCAGCTCGGCGACCGTCGCCTGGTCGTTCCGGATCACCTCGACCTCGGCTCCGAGCTCACCGAGGAACTGGACGAGGTTGTAGGTGAACGAGTCGTAGTTGTCGATCACGAGAACGCGCATCCCGGGCTCGGCTCCCCTCACTCCCAGTCCGGCTGGCCGGCCGCCAGCTCGACCGCGGCGAAGACGGCCTTCGCCTTGTTGACCGACTCCTGGAACTCGCGCTCGGGCACCGCGTCGGCGACGGTACCGCCGCCGGCCTGGACGTGGGCCATCCCGTCCTTGCAGACCACGGTGCGGATGTGGATCGCCGTGTCGAGGTCGCCGTCGAAGGAGACGTGGCCGATCGCGCCGCCGTAGGAGCAGCGCTTGACCGGCTCGAGCTCGTCGATGATCTGCATCGCGCGGACCTTCGGCGCGCCGGAGAGCGTGCCCGCCGGCAGCGTCGCCCGAAGCGCGTCGAAGGCGTCGACGTCGTCGCGGAGCCGCCCCGAGACGGCGCTGACGATGTGCAGCACGTGCGAGTAGGTCTCGACGATCATGAACTCGTCGACCGACACCGATCCGTACTCGCTGACCCGACCGAGGTCGTTGCGTCCGAGGTCGACGAGCATCACGTGCTCGGCGCGCTCCTTCGGGTCGGCTAGCAGCGCCTCGGCCTGACGGCGGTCCTCCTCCTCCGATGAGCCGCGTGGGTAGGTCCCGGCGATCGGCCGCGTCTCGACGCGACGGCCGTCCACCTTGATCAGCGGCTCCGGCGAGGCGCCGGCGAGCTGGAAATCGCCGAAGTCGAGGAAGTACATGTAGGGCGAGGGGTTGACCGCGCGCAGGCCACGGTAGATCGAGAAGGCCCCGACCGGCACCTTGGCCGAGAAGCGCTGCGAAGGGACGACCTGGAACGCGTCGCCGGCGTGGACGTACTCGACGATCCGCGAGGTGTTGGACTCGAACGCCTCGCGCGTCAGGTTCGACTCGAAGCGGACCTCGCGCCGGGCGGCGCCCGAGGCGGCCATCGCCGGGGTGTGTGTCGGAACCGGGCCGTCGAGGATCTCGAGCGCATCGTCGATCAGCGCTCGGGCGCGGCGGTGCGCGATCTCGAGCCCCTCCTCGCCGACGAAGGCGAAGCCGACGACCGCGAGCTCGCGCTTGAGGTGGTCGAAGACGAGGACGAGCCGGCAGACCATCAGCGCCATGTCGGGCAGCCCGAGCGGATCGGGCGGCGGGTCGCCGAGCGGCTCGACGGTGCGGACGAGGTCGTAGCCGAAGAACCCGACCGCACCACCGCCGTCGGTCGCGTCGGAGAGCCCGGCGGCGCGGAACGCCGCGACGTACTCGCGAGCGGCGGCGTAGGGATCGGCCGCCTTCGATACCTCGGGTTCGGCCCATCCGCTGGGGTCGCCACTGCCGATCTCGGCCTCGCTCCAGCGGCGCAGCGTGCCTCCGTCCTCGCCCGACCAGCGGATCAACGAGTGCGGCATGAAACCGGCGAACGAGTAGCGACCGAGCTGCCCCTGCTCGGCCGACTCGAGCAGGTAGGCGGGGCCCCTGCCGAGCTCGGACGCGCGCAGCTTGAGGAACGCCGACACGGGCGTCTCGCAGTCCTCGACGAAGCGGTGGACGACGGGCACGACGTTCGCTCCCGCCTCGCCGTCGAGCAGCGCACGGGCCTCTTCGAGGCCGGTCATCGCGGCCGCCGGCGCTCGATCAGGACGTCGAGGGCGTCGCCGAGCGCGAGCCCGCGCGAGGCCAGCAGGACGTCGAGGTGGTAGATGACGTCGGCGGCCTCGTTGGCGACCCGGTCATCGGACTCCTCGCGCGCCGCGCGCGAGACCTCCTCGGCCTCCTCGCGCACCTTGGCTCCGATCAGCGGCGGGTCGGAGAGCAGACGCGTCGTGTACGAGGCGAGCGGCATCTCCTCGCGACGCTGGTCGAGCACGCGCTCGAGCTGCGGCAAGACCTCGAAGCGCTGCGGCGCGATCGGCTCGTCGGCCGGCGGAGCATCCGGCTCGGGCGAGGCCGGCCCGCCGACCTCGCGGTAGAAGCAGGTCCGCTCACCCGTGTGGCACGCCGGACCCGCGGGATCGACGATCGCGAGCAGCGCGTCGGCGTCGCAGTCGTAGCGAAGCGAGCGCACGCGCTGGACGTTGCCCGACGTCGCGCCCTTGTGCCAGAGCTCGCCCCGCGAGCGGCTCCAGAAGTGGGTCTCCCCCGTCTCGCGCGTCCGCTCGACCGCCTCGGCGTTTACCCAGGCGAGCATCAGTACCTCGCCCGTGGTGGCGTCCTGGACGATGCACGGCGCGAGACCGTGCTCGTCGAATCGGATCGGTGAGTCGGCTGCGGAGTCGAAGGCGGCCAAGAGAGCGCGATTCTAGGTCCGGCGCGAGTCTCGGACTCTCGCCGCTAGTGCAGGTGGACCCGTTCGCCCTGCGGACCGAGGATCGCGACCAGCTCGACCGGGCCGTCGACGGCGCCGAACCAGTGCGGAACGAGCGTCGAGAACTCGACCGCCTCGCCGGGCTCGATCACGAGGTCGTCCTCGCCGAGCAGCAGTTGCATGCGGCCGCTCATCACGTAGAGCCAGTCGTGACCTTCGTGCACGGGCAACGGGTCCGGAGGCGTCGTGCGCCCGGCCGAGACGACGAATTTGTAGGCCTGAAGCCCGGCGGCGGCGCGGTTGGTGAGCGGGACGATCGTCAGCCCATCCACCTCCCGGGTCCGGTGCCGCACCCTTGGATCGCGCGGTTCCGGCGCGCCGAGCAGCTCATCGGTGCTCACGCCGAGACCCGCCGCCAGCGGCCCGACGTGGTCGAGCGCGAGCCGGCGCTTGCCCGACTCGAGCCGGCTCAGCGTCGAGACGTCGATGCTCGCAAGCTCGGAGACCTGACTCAGGGTGAGCCCGCGCTCGCGGCGAATCTCACGCAACCGCCGCCGAACGCGATCATCGACCGACTCGTTTGCCTGCATGGCAAAGAACCTTGGCAGGTTGAGCACGCCGGCGTACGGTCCTCCGCGATGAACTCGATCGAAGACCTGGACTGCGTAGTGATCGGCGGCGGCGTCGCGGGCCTCAGCGCCGCGCTCGTGCTCGGCAGGGCGCGCCGGCGACTGCTCGTCGTCGACGCCGGCGAGCAGTCGAACCTCGCCGCCGACGGCATCGGCGGCCTACTCGGAAGCGACCGCCGCCCGCCCGCCGACCTCTACGCGCAGGGCCGTCGCGAGCTCGCGGCCTACCCGTCGACCGACTTCCGCCACGACCGCGTGGTCACGGTGAGAGCAGGCGAGAAGGGGTTCGAGGTCGAGACAGAGGACGGCCTCACGGCGCGCTCCTCGACCCTCGTCCTCGCCCCGGGGATGGACTACCGCTACCCCGATGTCGCCGGTCTCGCCGAGCGCTGGGGTCACGGCGCGTTCCACTGCCCGTTCTGCCACGGATGGGAGGTCTCGGGACGGCCGCTCGGTTTCCTCGGCGACCTCGAGCACGGCGCCGAGCGCGGCCTGATGCTGCGCGCCTGGAGCGACGATGTCACGGTCTTCACGAACGGCAGCGACGACCTCGGGAGCGAGGCTCGCGAAAGGCTCGACGCGGCGGGCGTCGCGGTCGAGGAACGCGTGATCGCCGCGCTCCGCGGGCCAGGTCGCGAGCTCGAGTCGATCGGCTTCAGCGACGGGACCGAGCGCCCGCTCGGCGGACTGCTCGTCCAGACCGAGCTCCATCAACGCTCCGATCTCGCGACGTCCCTCGGACTGCGGCTCGGCTCGCCGAACCCCGTCGTCAAGGACCCGGTCAAGGTCGATGGCCGCATGGCGGCGTCGGTCCCGGGGGTCTTCGCGGCCGGCGATGCCGCGGCTCAGATGCCTTCGATCCAGAACTCGATCGCGGCCGGAGCGATGGCCGCGGCCGGCGTGATCCACGAGCTGACGATCGCCCGCGCGCCGGCGCCGGTCTCGGGCTGAGGCGAAGCGCCCTCCTCTCACACTGCCCGTCACTGGCCGCTGCTACGTTCGGAGGCAGACCGAAAGGAGTCGAGCACGATGCTTGACCTCCCGCTCCTGATCGCTCAGGTCGGCACCGCCGTCGACCAGCCTTATCTCCTCGAGGCGCGCCAGATGCAGGCGCTCTCGCTCGGCGTCCACATCCCGTTGGTCTGCTTCGGGATCGCCTTCCCGGCGATGGTCCTGTTCGCCGAGGGGCTCTACCTACGGACGGGCAACCACGTCTACCGTGCTCTGGCCAAGCGCTGGTCGAAGGTGATGCTGATCCTGTTCGCGATCGGCGTCGTGACCGGGACGATCCTGTCGTTCGAGCTCGGCCTGCTGTGGCCGAACTTCATGTCGACCTTCGGCGAGGTCTTCGGCTTCGCCTTCACCCTCGAGGGGATCTCGTTCTTCACCGAGGCGATCTTCATCGCCATCTACGTCTACGGCTGGGATCGGCTGTCGGACAAACGCCATTTCCTCGCCGGGATCCCGATCATGATCTCGGGGTTCACGGGGTCGCTGTTCGTCATATCGGTCAACGGCTGGATGAACAACCCCGTCGGCTTCGACCTCACATCAGAGGGCACGGTCGAGAACGTGCGGCCGCTCGCGGCGCTGTTCAACTCGAACCTCTGGCACGAGCTCTTCCACATGTACCTGGCGGGCTTCATCGTCGCCGGGTTCATCGTCGCCTCGGTCTACGCGTTCGGCTGGATCCGCGGCCGGCGGACCCCCTACCACCGCGCCGCGCTGATCATCCCATTGACGATCGCTTCGCTCGCCGTCCCGATGCAGCTCATAGTCGGGGACTGGGCGGCCCGGACCGTCGCCGAGAACCAGCCGACCAAGCTCGCCGCCTTCGAGGGCCTGCAGGAGACCACCGAGGGCGCGCCTCTGACCGCCGGAGGGATCTACATAGACGGCGAGGTCTACGGCGGGATCACTTTGCCGAACCTGCTCTCGCTGCTCGCCTTCCACGACCCCAACGCGACCGTCGAGGGGCTGGACGCCGTGCCCGCCGCCGACCGCCCGCCGGTCGGGGTCGTGCGAAACAGCTTCCAGGTGATGGTCGGGATCGGCTTCGCGATGATGATCGTCGCGGCGATCTACCTGCTGACGTGGCTGCGCCGCAGGCGCCTGCCGCGGTCGAAGTGGTTCTACCGCGCCGTCGTGCTGGCCGCCCCGGCGTCGGTCGTCGCGCTGATCGCCGGCTGGATCACGACCGAGGTCGGGCGACAACCGTGGATCGTCTACGGCGTCATGCGAACCGAGGAGGCCGTGACGGGCGCCGATCAGATCGTGATCGGCTACGGGGTGCTGGTCGCCGTCTACCTCGCGCTCGGCGGCGTCGTCTTCTGGCTGCTGCGAAGGCTGGCCAAGCAGCCGCTCGACGATGAGGTCGGGGACGCTGCGGGCCCTCAGGCGAAGGCGGTCGGCTGATGCTGGTCGATCTCTGCGTCGCAGTCCTGTTGCTCGGGATCGTGCTCTACGCGGTTCTCGGCGGCGCCGACTTCGGCGCCGGGTTCTGGGACCTGACCGCGGGCGGCGCCGAGCGCGGCTCGCGCATCCGCGGGATGGTCAAGGCGGCGATGGGGCCCGTCTGGGAGGCCAACCACGTCTGGCTCATCTTCGTCCTGGTCGTCTTCTGGACCGCGTTCCCGATCGCGTTCGGCGCGACGATGCAGACGCTCTACATCCCGCTTTTCCTCGCAGCTGTCGGGATCATCTTCCGCGGCACGGCGTTCGCGGTCCGCGGTCAGGCCGCGACGATCTCCGAGGCGCGGCTGATCGGCGCCGCGTTCGCGCTCGCCTCCGTCCTGATCCCGTTCTTCCTCGGCGCGACGATCGGTGGCGTGGCGTCGGGTCGCGTTCCGGTCGGCGAGCCGGGCGACCCGTTCACGAGTTGGGCCAACCCGACCGGAATCCTCGCCGGAGTCCTGGCGGTGGTCGTCGGCGCCTACGTCGCGGCGGTCTTCCTCAGCGGTGACTCGGTCCGCGCGGGCGAGCGCGATCTCGCGGACTCGTTCCGCAGGCGGGCGCTCGGCGCGGCGAGTGTCGCCGGGGTGATCTCGGTCGGCGGGCTGTTCGTGATCCGCTCCGACGCGCCGGAGCTCTACGACGGGCTGACGAGTGGCGGTGGGCTCGCGATGGTGATCGCTTCGGTCGTGGTAGGCGCGATCACGCTCGGGCTGCTCGTCACCCGCCATTTCGAGATCGCCCGCTACACATCGGGCGTAACGGTGGCGACCGTGTTGATCGGGATGGCGCTCGCGATGCGGCCGGACTTCCTGCCGGGCCAGCTCACCCTGGCCGACGCCGCCGCCGGCGATCCGACCCTGATCGCGACGCTGATCGTCACCGCGGTCGCGGTCGTGATCCTCGCGCCGTCGCTCTTCATCCTCTACCGGCTCGTGCTCCAGGGCCGGCTCGACCGCGACTTCAAGCCGCTGCTCGCGGCCGAGCGACACGAGGAGGCCGGGTCGTGAGGGGCGCGAGCCGGACGCTCAAGGCGACCTGGGTCGCGCTCGCGCTCGCAGTCGTCCTGATGATCGTCTTCGACGCGACCCTCACGCGGATCGTCGGAGTGACGGCGATCTTCGCGTTCATCGCCCTCGGCACGTTCGCGATCGCGACGCCCGAGTTCCTCGAGGGCGATCGCGACGACTCAGAGGTCGAGCCCGAGCGGTAGCGGGCCGAGATTGTCACTGAATCGGCACGAAGCGTGCGGGTTCGATGACAGTTTTTCCCTCTAAATAGCCGGTTTTCGTCCGCTGGTGGCGGGATCATCTGGGTATGCCAGACGTGCCCGATGACGATGGCGACGACCGCGACGATGGTCGCGAGGACCTCCGAGATCTGTCCCTCGGATCGCTCGAGGACGAGATCACCTCGATCGCCTCGAGCCTCGCGAGCCGCCAGGCACGCTGGCTCGCGCTGGTCGCCGAGTTCGACCGGCGGGAGGGGTGGGCGTCGTGGGGCATGCGCTCCTGCTCCGACTGGATCGCTTGGCGTTGCTCGCTCTCCTCGCGCTCGGCCCGCGAGCAGGTCCAGGTCGCGCGGGCGCTCGTCGACCTGCCCCTGATCCGGGCCGAGTTCGAGGCCGGACGTCTCAGCTACTCGAAGGTCCGCGCGCTGACCCGTGTCGCCGACGCCGAGTCGGAGGCCGACCTGATCGAGCTCGCGACCCACACCACCGCATCGCAGCTCATAGGCGCGGTTCGCTCGCTGGAACAGGTCGACGATCTCGCGCTTCGCGAGCGCGAGGAGGCGCGCCGCGTCTCGTGGTTCTGGAACGACGATGGCTGCCTCGAGCTGCGGGCGGTCCTGCCCGCCGAGGAGGGCGCCCTCCTCGTAGCGGCGATCGACGCCGCGCAGGAGGAGCTCTTCGCGCTCGACGATCACGACACCGAGGAGCCGTCCGGCCACTCGGCATCCGGCGCCGCGGCGCCGAATGGCTCGCGAAACGGCGCCGCGGCGCCGGTGAGCGAACCCGAGGCGGAACCGGTCCCGCCGCCGACGAACGCGGACGCCCTCCTCTACGTCGCCGAGAAGGCCCTCGCCCGCTCGACGCCGGGCGGCCCCGCCGCGGAGCGGCGATCACTGGTCGTCCACCTCGACCTCGAAGCCGATCACGCGCACGTCGAGGGAGGCCCGGCGCTTCACCCGACGACCGCGCGCCGGCTCGGCTGCGACACGGCCGCGATCGCCGCGATCGAGCGCGGCGAACGCGTTCTCTCGGTCGGTCGCCGCACCCGCTCGGTGCCGCCGTCGATCCGTCGCGCTCTCGCCGGGCGGGATCCACGATGTCGTTTCCCCGGCTGCCGCTCACGCCGCGGCCTCGATGCCCACCACGTCGTCCACTGGCAGGACGGAGGCGAGACCTCGCTCGAGAACCTCGTACTGGTCTGCCGGTCCCACCACCGTGCGCTGCACGAAGGCGGCTGCTCGGTCGAGCAGGCCCCCGATCTCCCGCATCGGTTCCGGTTTCGGGACCCGCACGACCGGGTCCTCGAGCCCGCCCCCTCCCCACCGGACCCGCCGGCGAGCGACTCCCGACCGGACCCCACGCTGCTGGGTCCGCTCCACACCGGCAGCGGCGAGCGGGTCGACCGAGCGCTCGCGATCGAAGCGCTGATCGCGATCCGCAAGGTAGCCCGCGAGCGCCGGAAGCGGGGGCGAGATCGGGACGGGCCCGGCCTCGACTACAGCTGACCTACCTCCCGCGCGATGCCGCCTGCCGCCCTCGCGGGCTACTCGATCCCGAGCCGGTCGAGCATCTCGCCCTCACGCCGCCAGTGGTCGCGGACCTGGACCTCGAGGTCGAGGAAGACCTGGCCGCCGAGCTCGGTCTCGAGGACCTTCCGAGCGGCCGTGCCGATATCGCCGATCATCTTGCCGCCCTTGCCGATCACGATCCCCTTCTGCGACGGCGTCTCGACCCAGACCTGCGCATGGATCTCGAAGATGCCGTCGTCGCGATGCTCGAACTCGTCGAGCCGCACCTCGACCGCGTGCGGGACCTCGGCCCGCGTCCGGCGCAGGACCTGCTCGCGCACGAGCTCGGCGAGATGCACCTCGCTCGAGAGGTCCGACCGCGTGTCCGGCTCGTACATGAACGGCCCGGCCGGCAGCAGCTCCGCCAGCCGCGCGACGAGGTCGGCGACACCGTCACCGCGACGCGCCGAGATCGGGAAGATCTCGTCGACCACCTCGAGCTCCGCCGCGGCGCTCAGCACCTCGACGTGCCCGCCCAGCTTCAGCCGGTCGCACTTGTTGACGGCGCAGATCACGGGTGTGGCCGCGGCTCCCTCGGCGCTGCGACGCGCGCCGAGCATCGTGTCGGCGATGAACCTGTCGCCCGGACCGACGCCCTGCTCGGCGTTCAGGACCAGCAGCGCGACATCGGAGTCGACCAGCTCGCGCTCGACCCGCTTCTGCATCCGCTGCGTGAGGTGATCGCGCGGGCGCTGTACCCCCGGCAGGTCGGTGAGGATCATCTGCCAGCCGGCCTCGGCGTCGGTCGCCACCCCGCGGATCGCGCGCCTCGTCGTCTGCGGGCGGTCGGAGACGATCGCGACCTTGGCGCCGACGATCGCGTTGACGAGCGTCGACTTGCCGGCGTTCGGCCTGCCGGCGAGGCCGACGAACCCCGACCGGGTTCCCTCCGTGCCGATCAGCATCAGGACGACCTCGCCCCGGCGAGACGCGACATCACCTGTTCCTGGAGCTCGAGCATCTCGCCGTCGTCGGTCTCGTGGTCCATCCCGCAGAGGTGGAGCACGCCGTGGACGGTCGCCTCGACGATGTCCTCGGTGTGCTCGGGGCATATGACGACGTCGCCGAGCTCGCGCGGTCCCGCGACCTCGCCGATCCCGTCGACCGGGAACGAGAGGACGTCGGTCGGGCGGTCACGGTCGCGGTGCGCACGGTTCAGCTCGTGGATCCGCTCGGCACTGACGAGCTCCACCGACAGATGCCCGTCGCTCACCCCGCGCGCCGCGAGCGCCGCCGCGGCGGCGTCCCTGAGCTCGGCCGGGACGTCGCCGAGCTCGACGCTCAACTTGGACGCCCTCGCCGCTCTCCGCCCCCGCCGGGGACCTCGCCGCGCTGCCGGGCGCCGTAGGCGTCGTAGGCATCGACGATCCGCTGGACCAGCTTGTGGCGCACGACGTCCTCGCGGCCGAAGCGCGTGAACGCGATCCCGTCGACCTCGGCGAGGATCTCCGAGGCGGCGATCAGACCCGAGCGCTCATCGCGGGGCAGGTCGATCTGCGTGACATCGCCGGTGACGACCATCCGCGACCCGAACCCGAGCCGGGTCAGGAACATCTTCATTTGCTCGGGGGAGGTGTTCTGGGCCTCGTCGAGGATGACGAACGCGTCGTTGATCGAGCGCCCGCGCATGAAGGCGAGCGGCGCGACCTCGATGACGCCGCGCTCGAAGTAGCCGGTGACCCGCTCGGGGTCGAGCATCACGTAGAGCGCGTCAAAGAGCGGGCGCAGGTAGGGATCGACCTTCGCCTGTAGGTCGCCGGGAAGGAATCCCAGCCGCTCGCCGGCCTCGACCGCGGGGCGCGTCAGGATCACGCGGCTGACGTCGCGCTGCTCGATCGCGGCGACCGCCATCGCCACCGCCAGGAAGGTCTTGCCGGTGCCCGCCGGACCGATACCGAACGAGACGGTGTGCTCACGGATCGCGTCGACGTAGAGCTTCTGATTGACCGTCTTCGGCGCGATCTTCACCGCGCGGTGGCGCCAGACGACGTCGTCGACGATCGCGCTCGGGTCGGCGTCCTGCTCGACCGCGCCGCTCACGGTCTCGACGCTCGCCGGCGCGAGGGTGTGGCCTCGCTCGACCATCCCGACCAGCTCGTCGACCATCGTCGCTGCGCGCGCGACGTCGGCCTCCTCGCCGTCGAGCGTGAGGATGTTGCCGCGCAGGTAGAGCTGGCAGCCGAGTCGCGACTCGAGCTCGCGCAACGTCGAGTCCTCCGAGCCGGCGAGCTCGGCGGCGACGGCGTTGTCGAGGGTCAGCGTCTGGCGAGCCACGTCAGCCCGCCCCTCCGGTGAGGCGCTCGCGAACGGCGGCCGAGACGCGCTTGCCGTCGGCCTTGCCCTGCACCCTGCCCATCGCGATCGGCATCACCTTGCCCATCTCCTTCGGGCTCTCGGCACCGGACTCGGCGACGGCGGCGTCGACGATCTCGGCCAATTCCTCGTCGGAGAGCTCGGCCGGCAGGTAGCCCGAGATCAGCTCGGCCTCCGAGCGCTCGGCGTCGGCGCGTCCGGCGTCGCCGGCGTCGGAGTAGGCGCTCGCCGCCTCCTCGCGGCGCTTTCGCTCGCGGCGCAGCACGGCGACCTCGTTTCCCGAGCCCTCCTTCGCATCCTTCTGGAGCGCGTCGGCGATCATCCGCAGCGCGGCGACGCGGTCGCGTTCACGGGCCTTCATCGCCTCGCGCGTATCGGCGTTGACCTGATCGAGGATGCTCACCCGTCCAAGGCTAGTGGCGCCCTCGGTGCCTCTGAGCTAGAGCTCGACGAGCTCGACGTCGCCGAGCGGCAGCTGGAGGAACCGCGTGCCGAGCTCGCCGAACGTCTGAGGGTCGCCGGTGCAGACGAAGTCGTAGGTGCCCTCGCCGCGCTGGTGCGTCGCGAGGTCGCGGGCGGCGAGCGTTCGCTCCATCGTCCCGGCGATGGCGTGGCCGGCGGAGACGAGGCGTACGTCGCGGCCGAGGATCCGCTGGAGCAGCGGGCGGACGAGCGGATAGTGGGTGCAGCCGAGGATCACCGTGTCGCAGCGCGCGCGGATCAGCGGCTGACAGTAGGAGCGCACGCGGTCGACGACGTCTTGGGAGAAGGTGAATCCGCGCTGGATGATCGCGGCGAGGTCCGGGGCCTCGACCTGGGTCACGGTTAGCTCACGGTACTGGCGGCCGAGCGCACGGAGGTAGGCGCCGCCCTCGACCGTCGCGGGCGTCGCGAGGACGCCGACACGGCCCGAGTCCGTGATCGCGGCGGCGATCTCGGCTTCGGGCTCGATCACGGCGAGCACTTCGATCCCGTACTCGGCGCCGATCGCCCTCGCCGTCTCGAGGCCGGCGCCGGAGGCCGAGTTGCAGGCGATCACGATGAGCTTCACGCCGCGCTCGACGAGGAAGCGGCAGTCGCGCTCGACGCATTCGCGCAGCTCCTCGCCGCTCTTCGCGCCGTATGGGAACCGCGCGTCGTCGCCGAGGTAGAGGTAGTTCTCCGACGGCAGAGCGACGAGCAACTCGTGGAGGACGGTCAGGCCGCCGACGCCGGAGTCGAAGACCCCGACCGGGAGCTCGGGCCGAGCGTTCATCTCAGGAAGGAGGGTTCGACGCCTCGAGCCGAAGCCCCGCCCAGTCACCGAGCTCGCGCACGGCGCGCAGCGAATATCCCAGCGCCCCGAAGGCCTCGATGACGCGATCGCGCTCGGTCCGCAGCAGCCCCGAGCACAGCAGCCGCTCCGGCAGCGCGGCGCGGTCGAGCCTCGACGCGAGCTCGAGCAGGAGTGGCGCGGTCAGATTCGCGACGAGGGTCGCCGTCGGCGGGATCAGGTCGGTGCGCAGGTCGAGCCGCTCGGCGCCGATCGAGACGTCGTTGCGGCGCGCGTTGTCGGCGATCGCCTCGACGGCGGCGGGATCGTGGTCGGCGGCGAGAACGGGGTCGAACCCGAGCTCGACCGCGGCGATCGCGAGCACGCCCGACCCGGCACCGAGGTCGATGAGGGCGCGGTTCGCCAGGCCCTCGTCGACGAGATCGAGGAGCAGCGCGAGACACAGGCGCGTCGTCGGATGCGCGCCGGTTCCGAACGCCTGCGCCGGCTCGACCTCGATCACGACCGGGTCGGCGGCGGCCTCGCCCTCCGGCGGCCCGGCGGCGAGGACCTCATCGGTGGTGACCCAGGGCGGGCGGACGACGATCCGGCCCCTGACCCAGGCCGGCCGGTGGAACTCGCGCCAGCGTTCGGCCCAGTCCTCCGGCACCTCCTCGCTCGTGACCGAGACGAGGCCCTCGCCGGCGGCCGCCTGGACCTCTCCCAGCTCCGGCAGCTCGGACGGCGCGCCGTAGATCGCGTACTCGACCCAACCCTCGGCTTCGTCGCTCGATTCCTCCACCCCGCCGGGCGCCACCGCCAGCAGCTCGGCGAGGACGATCTCCGACTGCGCGGGGTCGCAGCGGACCGCGAGCCGGATCATCGCCCGCGTGTCGCGCGGCGCAGGCGCTCGCGCAGCCCGCCCCGGGCGCGGCTCCCGTTCAGGTTGCGCTCCGTGAGGCTCTCGTCGAGCGAGCTGACGGCCTCGCGCTGGGATTCGTCGAGCGCGCTCGGCACCACGACGTCGCAGATCACGAACTGATCGCCGCGACGCGGCCCGCGAAGCGACGGCAGGCCGGCGCCCTTGATCCGCAGCCGCTCGCCGGGCTGGGTTCCGGCCTCGAAGCTCAGCTCGTGCTCGCCGTCGAGCGTCTCCACGGTCACCTCGCCGCCGAGCATCGCCCGGGTCGCCGGGATCTCGACGTGGCTGATCAGGTCGGAGCCCTGGCGCTCGAAGCGCTCGTCCTCGGCGACCCGGATCAGCACGAAGAGGTCGCCCGAGCCACCGCCGCGCTCGCCCGCCTGACCGGCTCCCTGGATCCGGATCCGCTGCCCGGACTCGATGCCGGTCGGGACCTCGACCTCCCACGTGCGCTCGCGAAGCAGCCGGCCCTCACCGCCGCAGACCTCGCACGGCGTCTCGGGAATCTTGCCCTCGCCGCCGCAGGTCGGGCAGGCCTGCGCCTGGACCATCTGGCCGAAGGCGGTCCGCATCACGCGCCTGACCTGGCCCCGGCCCTCGCACGTCTCACACGTCTTGATCGGCGTCCCGGGCTCGGCGCCGTTGCCGTTGCAGTGCTCGCAGGTCGATACGGCGTCGAAGCTCACCTCACGCTCGACGCCCGTCAGGACGTCGGCGAGCTCGATCTCGAGCTCCATCGCGAGGTCGGCCCCCTGCTGCGGTCCACCGCGGGATCCGCCGAAGCCGAAGAGGTCACCGAAAGCGCCTCCGCCCTGGCCGAACAGTGACGAGAGGATGTCCTCGAAGCCGCCGGTCGCGCCACCCGGGCTGTAGCCGCCCGAGCGCAGGCCGTCGTGTCCGAAGCGGTCGTAGGTCGAGCGCTTATCGGGATCCGACAGGACCTCGTAGGCCGAGGCCGCCTCGCGGAAGCGCTCCTCGGCGTTCGGGTCGTCCTTGTTGACGTCCGGATGCAGCTCGCGGGCGAGGCGGCGGAACGAGCGCTTGATCTGCGCGTCGTCGGCATCGCGCTCGACGCCGAGCACCTCGTAGAGATCGCGCGGCACCGTCAGCCCTCGTAGACCGTCTCGAAGAAGCGCGAGAGCGTGCCGGCGGCCTCGCGGACCGACCCGATCGCCGTCTCGTAGTCCATCCGCATCGGCCCGACGACGCCGACCGTCCCGAGGTTGCGGTAGCCGAGGCCGTAGTTCGCGCCGACGATCGAGACCTCGCGCAGCTCCGGCGAGGGATTCTCGGACCCGATCCAGACGAAGACCGAACGCTCGTCCAGGGCCGAGCGCAGCAGGCTCAGGACGCCGGCGCGGCGCTCGAGCGTGCGTACGAGCGAGCTCGCCTCCGGCAGGTGCGAGGCGTTCTCCTCGGCGAGCAGCCGGCCTGTTCCGGTGACATAGAGCTGATCCTCGCCGGCCTCCTCGAGGCCGGTCACGGCGCCCGAGATCTGGGCGAGGAAGGTCGTCTCGGACGGCCCGAGCTCGGGGTCGGCGAGGCAGCGGGCGACGACGCTCGCGGCGATCGGGCGCCCGGCGAGCTTCTCATTGAGGTACTCCGACGCCCACTCGACGAGTCCGGGATCGACCGTTCCCTCGAAGGTGAATACGCGCTTTGCGACGGCGCCGTTCGAGGCGATGACGACGACGGTCACGACCCGCGACTGCGGGCGCAGGACCTCGATCCGGTGGATCTGCGCGGTCGAGTGCGGCGGCGCCGAGGCGAGCGCGAGCAGGTTGTTGGCCTGGGCGAGCGCCGAGGTCGTCTCGCGCATCGCCTCGTCGACCTCGCGCCGGACCTCGGTCAGATCGAGCGAGCGGACCTTCGCCGGCACATTCGCCGGGCGCTCGAGCAGGTGGTCGGTGTAAACGCGGTAGCCGGCGTCGGTCGGGACGCGGCCGGCGGAGGTGTGCGGGTGGTCGAGGAAGCCCTCGGCCTCGAGCGCGGCGAGCTCGGAGCGAATCGTCGACGGACTCCAGGTGACGTCGGCGCGCGAGGCGATCGCCTTCGAGCCGACCGGTCGGCCGCACTCGAGGTAGTCGCCTACGACGAGGCGCAGGATCTCGCTCTGGCGCTCGGTGAGCATCCAGGCGATTCTAGGAACGGGCCCGGTCCCGCTCAGACCCGGAGCTCGCCGACGACCTTGCGGACGATCCGGTTGTCGCCCTGCGCGGCCTCGGCGCTCGTCACGACGGTGCCGTCCTCGCGGACCTCGGTCACCTTTCCGGTGACCGCGATCTCCTGCTCGGGCATGCCCATGCCGCGGAACTGGACGCTGAGTCGCTTGAGCGCGCGCGGGTCACCGCCGGCGGCGTCGGTGTGGGCGCGAGCCACGAGACCCATCGAGTAGAGGCCGTGGAGGATCGCCCCGGGGAGGCCGACCTGGCGCGCGAACTCCGGATCGATGTGGATCGGGTTGAAGTCGCCCGAGGCGCCGGCGTAGCGATTGGGCAGGTACTTGTCGGGGGTGACCTTGAGCTCGGGGAGCTCGTCACCCTCGTTCAGGCTCGGTCCGGTCGTCTCGTCGCTCATCAGCCATCCACCCCGCGCACGATGTTGGTCCAGGTGCCGCGCACGACCTCGGCGCCGTCGTCGTTGACCGACTCGGTCTCGAATACGTAGAAGCCCATCCCGCCGCGGACGTCGAGCGAGACGAACTTCGCGGTCGTCGTGATCCGGTCGCCCGAGCAGACCGGCTCGCCCCAGACGAACTCCTGTCCGCCGTGGACCATCGCGGCGAAGTTCATCCCGACCTCGGGATCGAACAGCGCCGGTATGAGCGACGGGCTCGAGTACACGACGCAGAACATCGGCGGCGCGACGACATCGCGGAAGCCCGCGGCCTGGGCCGCTTCGCGGTCGTGGTGGACCGGGTTCTGCTCGCCGATCGCGTTCGCGTACTCGCGGATCTTCTCGAGCCCGACCTCATACGTCGTCGGCGCGAAGGTCTTGCCGACGGCTTCGGTGGAGACTGGTGCCATGGTGCGCGCAGCCTACGAGCCGTCGAGCTCGAGCACCGCCAGGAAGGCCTCCTGGGGCACCTCGACGCGACCGACCTGCTTCATCCGCTTCTTGCCGGCCTTCTGCTTTTCGAGCAGCTTTCGCTTTCGCGTCACGTCGCCGCCGTAGAGCTTCGCCGTGACGTCCTTGCGAAGCGCCTTCACCGTCTCGCGGGCGAGGATCCGCGAGCCGACCGCGGCCTGGACCGGGACGTCGAACTGCTGGCGCGGGATCGTCTTTCGAAGCCGCCCGACGAGGTCGCGCCCGGCACGCTCGGCGTTGCCCGAGAACACGATCTGGGCGAGCGCGTCGACCGGGTCGCCGGCGAGCAGGACGTCGAGCTTCACCAGCTTGCCCGGGCGGTCGCCGATCGGCTCGTAGTCGAGCGAGGCGTAGCCCGAGGTCCGCGACTTGAGCTGGTCGTAGAAGTCGAGCACGACCTCGGCGAGCGGCAGGTCGTAGCGCAGCGCCACGCGCTCGGGCGAGAGGTAGTTCATGTCGATGTGCTGGCCGCGGCGCTGCTGGCAGAGCTCCATCACGGCGCCGATCTGATCCGACGGGCAGATGACCGAGGCGCGGATGTAGGGCTCGAAGATCTCGTCGATCGTGGAGGGATCGGGCATGTCGACGGGCGAGTGGACCTCGATCGTCTCGCCGTTGGTCAGCAGGACCTCATACGAGACGTTCGGCGTCGTCGCCATCAGGTCGAGCCGGTACTCGCGCTCGAGTCGCTCGCGGATGATGTCCATGTGCAACAGGCCGAGGAAGCCGCAGCGGAAGCCGAAGCCCAGCGCCTGTGAGTTCTCGGGCTCCCAGGTCAGCGCGGCGTCGTTCAGCGCCAGGCGCTCGAGCGCGTCGCGGAGGTCCTCGAAGCGGTCGGTGTCGATCGGGAACAGGCCGCAGAAGACCATCGGCTTGACCTCGCGGTAGCCGGGGAGCGGCTCGGCGGCGTGGTTGTCGCGCGCGGTCAGCGTGTCGCCGACGCGGAGCTTCGAGACGTCCTTGATCCCGGTGATCACGTAGCCGACCTCGCCGGCCTGCATCCCCTTCGCCGGCGTCATCACCGGCGCCATGAACCCGATCTCGTCGATGTCGGCGCGCGTTCCCGCCTGCATCGCCTCGATCGGCTCGTGCTTGGTGAACGAGCCGTCGACCATCCGCACGTAGGCGACCGCGCCGCGGTAGGCGTCGAACTCGGAGTCGAAGATGAGGGCGCGCGGCGGCGCGGCGGGGTCGCCGCCCGGCGGCGGGATCCGCTCGACGATCGCCTCGAGGACCGCGTCGACGCCCTTGCCGGTCTTGGCGGAGATCTCGAGGATGTCATCGGCCGAACCGCCGATCAGATCGACGATCTCCTGCGCGACCCGCTCGGGCTCAGCCGAGGGCAGGTCGACCTTGTTGAGGATCGGGATGATCTCCAGCCCCGCCTCGATCGCGGAGTAGGTGTTTGCGACCGTCTGCGCCTCGACGCCCTGCGCGGCGTCGACGACGAGCAGCGCGCCCTCGCAAGCCTCGAGCGAGCGCGAGACCTCGTAGGAGAAGTCGACGTGACCCGGCGTGTCGATCAGGTGCAGCAGGTACTCGACGCCGTCGGCCGCCGTGTAGCGGACCTGCACCGCCTGGGCCTTGATCGTGATCCCGCGCTCGCGCTCGAGATCCATCGAGTCGAGGACCTGCGCGCGCATCTTGTTCGGCTCTACGGCGCCGGTGAGCTCGAGGATCCGATCGGCCAGCGTCGACTTCCCATGGTCGATGTGGGCGATGATCGAGAAGTTTCGGATCCGCTGCATGAGCCGCGGATTATGGCGGCGCCGGGGGCGCTAGCCGAGCGGCTTGCTGAGCAGCTTCCAGTCCTCGAGCAGCGGCATCGGGTCGATCGCCTCGCCGTAGGGGTCCTGGCCGGGGTGGATCTCGAAGTGCAGGTGCTCGCCGTAACAGGAGCCCGTGCAGCCGACGGCACCGATCTGCTGGCCCGCCTTGACCTCGTCGCCCTCGGCGAAGCTCGTGGGCTCGACCATGTGCATGAAGACGTAGCTCTGGTCGAGCTTCGGGTCGTAGGCGTTGACGTAGTTGCCGCGACCGCCGTCGGAGCCGACCTCGGTGACCTGCATGTCGGTCGGGGCCACGATCGGGGTGCCGGTCGGGACCATCATGTCCTGGCCCTCGTGGCTGCGGCCCGAGCGCGAGGCGCCGAACACCGCTCCGCTGTCGCCGTAGTCGATCCCGTCGCTGACGACGGGGTTGAACGGACCCTTCGGTCGCGGCGGGCGGATCGCCTTCTCGAACTCGTCGCGCTCGGCGACGACGACGCGGTCGTTGCCGCGGACCGTCTCGACGTCGTCGCTGCCGGGGACGGCGATCGCCGAAGCCGAAGCAGGGATGGCCACGGCAGCGAGGGCCGCCGCCGCGACACCGCGGCTCGCGGTTCGAAAACGCTTTGCTAACAGATTGCTCATAGTCCGCCGGGAGGCTAGCGGCGGTCTCGGCGACTCCTGTGACGGGTGTCGCACTGGGCGAATGCGCCCAAAAGCGGGGAATTCGGGCGCCCTGCGTGTCTAGGCCGAACGCCGGCGCAGTAGCCGGACGATCTGCGCGGCTTCGGGGACGCGCAGGATCCGGACACCGACGATGTAGACCGCGCCTCCGATCGCGAGCGCGAAGACCATGGCCACGACGGATGCGAGGAAGCCCGCGCCGAGCAGGGCCGTGAGCCCGTCGTAGACCCCGAGCGCGACGAGCGCGAGAGCCGCCGAGGCCAGGATGACGCGCGCTCCGCTCGAGACCAGGGCACCGAGCTCGAGCCGCCCGAGCATCCCACGCAGCACGTAGGCCTGGGCGGCGACGCTGGCGGCGGTCGCAAGCGCGGTCGCGGCGACGATCCCCGCGATGCCGTACGGCCGGTAGAGCAGGAACGCCGCGATCGCGGTGACGAGCAGGTTGAGCAGCGAGATCGCGGTCGGGATCCATGGCCGCTGGAGTGAGAAGAACGTGCGCGTCATCAGCAGGAAGAGGCCGTTGAACGGCAACGAGAACGCGAACCAGAAGAGCGCGGTCGCGACGAGGTCCGTCTGCGAGCCGTCGAACGCGCCGCGCTCGTAGATGATCGCGGTGATCGGCTCCGACAGCGCCAGCAGCACGGCCGCCGCGGGAACCAGCAGCAGCGTGATCTGGCGCATGCCGTTGGCCATCGTCGCCCGCAGCTCGCCGAAGTCCTTACGGGCGGCGAACCGGGCCAGCGTCGGGAAGAGCACGGTCGAGATCGCGACGGAGAAGATCCCCTGGGGCAGCATGTAGACGCGGAACGCCTTGTCGATCGCGGCCGGTGCCTGGGCCGAGACGAGCGTGCCGAAGATCGAGTTGATCGCGAGGTTGAAGTTGATCAGGCCGAGCGAGATCGTCACCGGAAGCATCAGCAACAGGACCCGGCGGACGGTCGGACTGCGCCAGTCGAACACCCGCTCGAGCCGGAACGGCGTGTTTCGCAGGTCGACGGCGTTGATCGCGAGCTGGACGACCGTGCCTACGAGGACGCCGATCGCGTAGGCGTAGATCTTGTCGCGGCCCTCGAACATCGGCTCGAGCGCCAGCAGGACGACGATGATCGCGACGTTCCAGAAGAACGGTGAGATCGCGAACGCGTTGAAGCGGTCGTAGGAGTTGAGGATGCCCGCAACCATCCCGGTCAACCCGAGCAGGACGAGGATCGGGAACAGGAGCTGTGAGAGCGCGACCATCAGCACGGTCAGCCCGTCGTTGAAACCGGGGCCGAAGAGCGGCATCACGAGCGGCGCGGCGAGGATGAAGACCGCGGTCAGGACGCCGAGGATCGCCGCGACGAGGTAGATGAGGGTCGAGGCGAGCCGGAACGCCTCGCGACGATCGCCCTTCTCGAGCAGTTCGGTGAAGACGGGCACGAACGCCGCCTGGATCGCGGCGTCGGCGAACAGGCTGCGGACGAGGTTCGGGACCTGGAAGGCGACCGTGAACGCCGACATGACGCCGAGGACGCCGAACTGGGCCGCTGCGACGATCTCGCGCACCAGCCCGGCGACCCGCGAGAGTCCGGTCGCTACGGCGAAGAACGCAGTCGAGCGGGCGATCCGCTCGGACTCGGTCCCGGGCTGATCGGCCGAGGCGCGTGCCTCGGCGTCGGCGTCCGCGGCCGCTGCCGGCTCCCGATCGCGTCGGACACGCCGACGGCGGGGCGCAGGCTCCCCCGGCTCCGGCGCCTCGGACGCTCGGGCGGGATCCGGGTGCGCGAAGGGGTCGCCCCCGCGCGGAAGCCCGGGGTCGACGTCCTGGTCGAACAGCCCGCCGGCGGACCGCCGCGGCGGCGGTGATTCGATCTCAGGTGGCCGGCTCGGTCCGGGCGCGGCGTCGGTGGCAGGTCGCCGGCGACGCCGCCGCGGTTCGTCCTCCCACTCGAAGTCACCGTCCCAGCGGCGATTCCCGCTCAACTCTGCCCACCCGTCGCTATCATCCGCGCTCGCCCGATGGCCAACATTGCTTCACAACGCAAGCGAATCCTGCGCACCGAGCGCGAGCGCATCGAGAACCGCCGCTTCACGAGCGCGGTCAAGACGCATTTTCGCCGACTCGAGGGTGCCGTCACCGAGGGTGACGCGGACAAGGTCGCGAGCGAGCATCGCGAGCTCGTCTCGAAGATCGACAAGGCCGTCCAGAAGGGCGCCCTTCATCGCAACAACGGCGCCCGCAAGAAGGCCCGCGCCGCTGCGATCAGCTCCCGCGCCTCGTAGCGCCGCTGCGCTCCCGATCCGCGTCGCGCTCAGCCGGTCCGTAGGCCCGCCGCTCGCCTGATCGCGAGCGTCATCGCGACGTCCTCGGGATAGTCCGCGCCGCCCCGGCTCCACCACTCGAGGTCCGCGATCGCACACGATCCGGCCCGGATCTCATCGACCGAGCGCCCTTGAACCGAGCGCAGCAGGAGCTTCGCCGCGTACGGGTGCATCGGCAGCGATCCCTCGAGCTCCTTGGCAGAGCGTCCGGCCTCGAGGCCGCAGGCGGCGAGATGGGCATCGCGGAGGCGCCGCGCGACGGCGTAGACGAGCGGCGTCAGCGCCTCGCCCTGCTCGCTGAGCCGCTCCGCCGCGGAGACGGCGCGCGGTGCGTCGCGGTCGACGAGGGCGTCCGAGAGCGACCAGACGACCTCCTCCGAGGTGTCGGCGATCATCGCGCCGACGTCCTTGCCCGCGACGGTCCCGCCGGGCTCGGCCCAGACGGACAGCCGGTCGAGCTCGGAGCTCAGGCGCGGCGTCGATTCGCCGAGCCGCTCGGCCAGAATCCGGGCGGCTTCGGGCTCGACCTCGAACCCGCGACGGCGGGCCTCCTCGGCGATCCAGCGCGGCAGGTCGCGGACCTTCGGCGCCGGATACTCGATCACGCGTCCGCCGGCCGCCTCGACCGCCGGCGCGAGCTTCGCGACCGCGCGCTTCGAACGCGATCGGTCCGCACCCGAGGCGCCGGAGTCGAGCGCCGCGACGAGCACGACGGTGACGTCACCCGGTAGCGCGCCGAGAGCCTCGAGGATGAGGCTCTGGTCCTTCGAGTTCCAGCGCCAGACGTCGCTCGCCAGCATGTAGCGGCGCTCGGCCGTCAGCGACATCGCCGGGATCGAGTTGACGAGCGCGGTCGCGTCGGGCGCTCCGGTCCCCTCGGGGTCGAAGACCTCGAGCGCGCCGGGGCCGCCCTCGCGCTCGGCGCGACGCCGCAGCGCGTCGACCGCGGTTCCGATCTTCGCCCGGTCCCCCCCGTGAATCAGGTACGCGGGGAGGATCTCGGGCGGTGAGCTCACGGGTTAGAAGAAGATGATGGCGATTGCGGCGAGCACCACGGCGATGATCGTGGTGATCGCGAGCTTGCGACCCGTCGCGGCACCGAGTGCGAAGCCGAGCGCGAGCAGAGCGGCCGCGGCGCCGAACAGGCCGGCGGCACCGGTCAGGATCGTGCCGATCGTCTTCTCGAACGAGCTGCCGAGGTAGCACTCGGTCGCCGTCGGGTCGCTGAAGGCCTGCTCGCAGGTCTGCGAATCGACCAGCGTGACCGTCGCATAGATCAGGACCGCCGCTCCGAACGCGAGCACCAACGCGCCGAGAAGTGCCAGAAACCGCAGCCCTACGCCCGCCTTGGTCGCCTCGCCGCCAGTCGGTGTCGTCATGCCTGCCCCCCGCTCCTAGGTTCGCCGTCGATTGCGATCGCCAACCTAGACGATCCGGCGGCTTGAATCGCTCATTCGATCCGCGACCACCCCGTCCTGCGCACCTCGATCTCGATGTCGCCGTCGCGGTCGGTGCGCGCGACCGGAAGTCCGTGGTCGGAGGCCGCCGCCAGCGTCTCCGGCGTCGGGTGGCCGTAGGCGTTCTCGGCGCCGACGCTCGCGACCCCGAGCTCGGGCTCGGACCGCTCGAGGAGCTCGGACAGACCGGCGTCGGCGCTGCCGTGGTGCGCGAGCTTGAGGACGTCGATCGGACCCGGGTCGAGGGGGACGGCCTCGGCCTCCGCATCGCCCGGAAGCAGCATCGTGAAACGGCGCCAGCGCAGGAGCAGGACGAGCCCGAGGCCGTTGCGCTCGTCGGCGAGCACGGGTGAGCGATCCCCGGGCGAGCGGCGCGCGAGCTCGGGAGGTGGCCACAGCGCCTTGAGGCTGAGCCGCCCCGATCGCAGCACCTCGCCGCGCGTCATCGCCTGCTCGCGGGCGCCGAACGCGGCGGACGCCTCGCGGAGCCGTCGCGACGGTGCGGCGCGAACGATCCGTGCGGCCGGGATCGACTCCAGCACCTCGCCCAGCCCCCCGACGTGATCGTCGTCGGCGTGGCTGACGAGTACGGCGTCGAGTGCCTCGACCCCGTGCTCGGCGAGGCTGCGGGGCAGGTCAGCGCCCGCCGGTCCGGCGTCGATCAGCAACGGCGCGCGGTCGCGCGGCTCGACCAGGATCGCGTCGCCCTGGCCGACGTCGAGGACGGTCACGGTGAGCGGCGCCTCGCGACCCGGCGCCGAGCCCGGGCCTGCGCGGCCGAGCAGCGCCACGGAACCCGTGGCGAGCACACCGGCGAGCACGAGGCCCGCTGCGAGGTGGAGCGAGATCCGAGCCGTCCTGCCCGCCGGCCGTGGCACCCACCGTCGCGAGCCGAGACCGCGCCGGCGTGCCGCCACGGCGAGGCCGACCGTGGCGGCGACGGCGAGGGTCAGGTAGCTGGCGAGGACCGCTGGGATCCCGAGCGGCTCGAGCTCGGCCTCGGCCCAGCTCGGCGCCGCCATCAGATGCGCGACCTGCTCGACGTAGCCGGCGAGTCGTGCGGCGAGCCAGACGAGCGGCTCGACGGGCACCGCAGGGATCTGGCCGAGGAACGCGGCGGCCATCCCGAGCCACATGATCGGCGCGACCGCCGGGAGGACGAGGAGGTTCGCGAGCAGCGAGGTGAGGGAGAACGCGCCGAACGTCGCAGCCATGAGCGGCGCGGTGGCGAGGGTCGCGGCGAGCGTCACCGCGATGCCCTCGACGACTCCGCGGCGAAGCGGCGAGGCCATTCGCGGGGGAGGCGGCAGGAGCAGGTCGCGCAGCGGAGCGGCGAAGGCCAGGATCCCGATCACCGCCGCGAACGACAGCTGCCAGCCGACGTCGCCCGTGGCGCGCGGGTCGAGAGCAAGCGTGAAGAGAGCGGCGCCGGCGAGCGCGTACCAGCGCGAAGCGGGCCGGCCGGCGAGGGCGGCGAGCAGTCCGGCGACGCCCATCGCGCCGGCTCGCAGGATCGAGGGCCCTGCTCCAGCGACAGGCACGTAGATCGCGATCAGCGCGATCACGATCAGGAGCCGGTCGCGGAGCGAGACGCCGAGGAGCGCCAGGACCGCCATCGCGAGGATCGCGAGCAGGAGGACGTTCTGGCCACTGACCGCGAGTAGATGGCTCAAGCCGGACCGGCGGAAGTCCTCCTCCGTACGCGGGTCGATGCGTTCGTCCTGACCGAGGACGAACCCGCGAAGCAGTGCAGCCTCGGCCTCGGGCGCGCCGCGGCCGAGCGCATCCTCCGATCGGACGCGGACGGAGTCGATCGCGCCCGCGAGCCCACCGCGTCGCGCCCCCGTCGTCTCGATCGAGCCCGCCTGGAGTATCTGCTCGATCCCGTCGTCGGCGAGCCGATCGGCTTCGAACTCCGACGGGGCGCGAAGCACGCCTTCGGCGCTGACCTCGCCGCCGACCGGGAGCTCGCCGACCGGTTCGGGAGCGCGGACCTCGACCCGGCCCTCGGCGCCCTCGACGACGACGCGGACCTCCCCGTCGTCACGGTCCGGCACCTCGCTGACGAATCCGGTCAGCTCGCCGCGATCTCCGGCCGGTCCGGTGAAGGCGCCCTCGTCGATCGCCGCGGTCCGCGCCGAGCCGAGCGTCAGACCGGCGAGCACCGCGGCCATGCAGACGGATGGTGCGAGCACGCGACGGTCCCCGGAGCGAGCGAGCGCGGCGAGCGCACCGACCGCGACCGCAGCTGCGAAGGGTGCGAGCGGTGAAGGCTCGCCGGCCATCGGCGCGGCGGCCAGACCGGCCGCGCAGCCGGCGAGTGCCGCGATCCGCGGCGTGTCGCGGCGCCCCACCCCGGTTCGCCCTCAAGGCTGGAGGCGCTCGCGCAACGCGTCCATCGTCGTCGGCCCGATCCCCGAGACCTCGTCGAGCTCGTCGACCGAGGAGAGACCGCCGTTCTCGTCGCGGTAGGCGATGATCGCCTCGGCCGTGACCGGCCCGATGCCCTCGATCGTGTCGAGGTCCTCGACGCTCGCCGACCCGAGGCTGATCGGGCCGTCCTCCGCCGCCGCTCCGGCGCTCGCCACGGGCGCACCGCCCGGATCGAGCTCGGGAACGACGACCTGCTGGCCGTCGGCGACCAGCGCCGCGAGGTTGATCGCCTGGGTCGCCCGGGAATCGGTCGCTCCGCCGGCCCGCTCGACCGCGTCGGCGACTCGCGATCCGGAGGGCATCCGGTAGATACCCGGGTCGCGGACGCCGCCGGCGACGTGGACGACGACCGAGCCCTGATCGAGCCCGCCGGCGGGTGCGCCCGAGGGGCCGGCGTCGGCCGCCGGTGCCGCCTCGAAGCCGCCGTCCTCAGGTGGCGAAGCCTCGGACGCGCGGATCCAGCGCGCCCCGAGGATCAGCAGCGCGACCGCGATCGCTGCGTAGACGACGATCTGGCTGCGCGAGAGCTCGGCCACGGGCCGATGCTCGAGCCTCCCCGCTCACGCATGGCGCGTCGAAGGCGACGACTTGCGATCGATTCGGAGGCCAAAGCCCACTCGGGCCAGTTCACCCACAGCGGGTGATGTGCGGGGTCGCGCACCGCGATGAGGCTTGCGAGCCATGACACCGGAGAGCCTTCCGTTCGCGCCGACGCCAAGCGCCAGCCACGCGGGCCGCACGATGCAGGAGTCCACCTACGAGGCACGCACCCGGCCGCAGCGGCTGCCCGACGATGCGCCCAACATCCTGATCATCCTGATCGACGACGCCGGACCCGCCCTGCCCGACACCTTCGGTGGCGAGGTTCGCACCGACACGCTGAGCCGCGTACACGGCGACGGCATCGGACTCAACCGCTTCCACACGACGGCCATGTGCTCGCCGACGCGCGCGTCGCTGCTGACCGGCCGCAACCACCATCGGATCGGCAACGGCCAGATCGCCGAGCTCGCCAACGACTGGGACGGCTATGCCGGCGAGATCCCGAAGAGCAGCGCGCTCTGCGCCGATGTCCTCAAGGAGTACGGCTACGCCACGGGCGCCTGGGGCAAGTGGCACAACACCCCCGCGATCGAGACGACCCCCGCCGGGCCCTTCCACAACTGGCCCAGCGAGATCGGGTTCGAGTACTTCTACGGATTTCTCGCCGGAGAGGCCTCCCAGTACGAGCCCAACCTGGTCCGCAACACGACCAGCGTGCTGCCGCCGCGTACACCCGAGGAGGGGTACCACCTGAGCGAGGATCTCGCCGACGATGCGATCTCCTGGCTGCGGCGCCACGAGGCCTTCGAGCCCGACAAGCCCTTCTTCATGTACTGGGCCACGGGCTGCCTGCACGGGCCCCACCACGTGACCAAGGAGTGGGCCGACAGGTACGCGGGCAAGTTCGACGACGGCTGGGACGCCTACCGCGAGCGCGTCTTTCACCGCGCCAAGGAGAAGGGCTGGATCCCCGCGGAGGCGCAGCTCACGCCGCGCGACCCCCAGATGCCTGCCTGGGACGACATCCCCGAGGCCCAGCGACCGTTCCAACGGCGCCTGATGGAGGTCGCCGCGGGCTTCGCCGAGCACGCCGACGTACAGGCCGGGCGGGTCATCGACGAGATCGAACGCCTCGGCCGAGCCGAGAACACGCTGATCTTCTACATCTGGGGCGACAACGGGTCCTCCGGAGAGGGGCAGAACGGAACGATCAGCGAACTGCTCGCCCAGAACGGCATCCCGACCACCGTCGACACGCATATCGACGCGCTCGAGGAGATGGGCGGCCTCGACCTGCTCGGCACCCCCAAGGTCGACAACCAGTACCACGCCGGCTGGGCCTGGGCGGGGAGTACGCCCTACTCCGGCATGAAGCTGATGGCCTCGGATCTCGGCGGGACGCGCAACCCGCTCGCGATCCGCTGGCCGGCGCGGATCGCGGCCGACTCGACGCCCCGCAGCCAGTTCCACCACTGCAACGACATCGTGCCGACGATCTACGAACTGCTCGGGATCACCCCGCCACGGACCGTACGCGGAGTCCCACAGGACCCGATCGATGGGACGAGCTTCGCCTATGCGTTCGACGACCCCGATGCGCCGGGGCGGCTGATCACCCAGTACTTCGAGATCATGGGCAGCCGGGCGGTCTACCACGATGGCTGGATGGCGTCGGCCACGGGCCCGCGGCTGCCATGGGTCCCGGGCCTGCCCCCGGGGATCGCCGACTGGACGCCCGACGACGACGAGTGGCGTCTCTACAACCTCGACGAGGACTTCTCACAGGCCAACGACCTCGCCGCGGCGATGCCCGAGAAGCTCGCGCAGATGAAGGAGACCTTCGCGATCGAGGCGGCCCGAAACAGCGTCTACCCGATAGGCGGCGGGCTCTGGATCCCGGTCTATCACCCGGAGCTGCGGATCTCGACCCCCTACCGCGAATGGAACTTCTCCGGGGAGATCACCCGGATGCCGGAGTTCTGCGCGCCGGCCCTCGGCAACCGCGGCAATCTGGTCACGATCGAAGCTCAGCTGCCGGAGACCGCGGAGGGCGTCCTCTACGCGCTCGGTGGGTCCGGCGGCGGGCTGACCTGCTTCCTCGACGACGGCCATCTCTGCTTCGAGTACAACCTGTTCATCGTCCAGCGGACGAAGATCCGCTCCGAACGGCGACTGGCGGCAGGTCCCGCCAGGATCGAGGTCTCGACCGAATACGCGGATGGGGTCGCTCCGGGAGGCGCGCTGCGAATCGAGCTATCCGTCGACGGCGAGCAGTTTGCGACGGGCGTCGTTCCCGTCAGCGCCCCGCTGCTGTTCAGCGCCAACGATTGCCTCGATATCGGCACCTGCCTCGGCGGCCCGGTCTCACTCGACTACTACGACCGGGCTCCATTCCCGTTCAACGGGACGATCGACGGGGTCCACGTCCGCTACACGGCGTAGGTCAGCGGATCTCGAAGCTCTCGGCTCCACTCGGCTCGGCGGGCGATACGTCGAGCCGATCCACCGACGCGTTGCCGGGGCCTCCGCGGAGGAACTCGAGCCCGTCGTCGACGGCGCCCTCCGGACCCTCGAGGAGGCCCTCCACGCTGCCGTCGTCGGCGTTTCGCACCCAACCGGCGAGGCCCAGCCGCTCGGCCTCGCGCCGGGTCGAATCACGGAAGAAGACACCCTGGACGCGACCCGTCGCGAGGAACCTCCGCGCGACGCGGTCGCCGGCGTCCGAACTCGCCGAACCGGGCAGCGGCTAGGACTCCTCGTAGTCGTCGTCGTAGTCGTCGTAGCCCTGAGCCTGTGCCGCGACGCGCTCGCCGTAGAGCTCGTCGGCGGACACGCCGGGGCTGTTGACGCTGACGAGCACGAGCTCGTCGTCCTCGGCGGCCGAGATCCGGTGGTCGGTCGCCGGTGGGATCATCACGAGATCACCCGGGGAGAGCTCGACCTCCTCGCCGGTGGCGGCCATCCTGCCGCTGCCGAAGGCGATCACGTAGAGCTGCTCGGCCTCCTCGTTGGAGCGCAGCTGCTCGGAGGCCCCGGCCGGGAGCTCGAGCCAGGTGGCCGAGAGATTGCGAGAGCCGAGCTCGCCCGCGTCCATGAGGATGGACGCGCTCATCTGGTGGACATCGATCACGGGAGCCTCGGAGAGGCGTCTGACCAGCATCGATGCGCTTTATAGCGGAAGGCGCGCCGTGCGGTGCTAAGCCGAGGGCCGAGCGACGAGGTTGACGAGCTTTCCGGGCACGACGACCTCCTTGACGACGTCCATGCCCTCGAGGTGCGCGCGCACCGACTCATCGGCGCGCGCGAGCTCGAGAAGCGCGTCCCGGTCGGCGCTCGAGTCGGCCTCGATCCGCGCCCGCAGCTTGCCGTTGACCTGGACGACGAGCGTGATCGTCTCCCGCGCCAGAACCTCCGGATCGGCGGTCGGCCACGGCTGCTCCCAGACGCGCTCGCCGGTCAGGCGGTCGTAGACCTCCGAGGCGAGGTGGGGCGCGAACGGGAAGATCAGCGAGGCGGCCGTCGCGGTGGCGAAGCGGGCGGCGGTCGGTCCGCCCGGCGCGTCTCGCAGCTCGTCCTTGACGAGGTAGGCCTCGTTGATCAGCTCCATGACGGCGGCGATCGCGGTGTGGAAGGCAAAACCCTCGCCGATGTCACGGGTCGCCTTGTCGATCGCCCAGTGGATCTTGAGGTTGAGCCTCGACGCAGCCTCGGGCGTCTGCCCGTTCGCGGCCTCGGCGCCGGGGTCCTCGGGCCAGGCGCGGACCTCCTCGCTGAGACGCCAGAGGCGCCCGAGGAAGCGATGGACGCCCTCGACCCCTGCGTCGACCCAGTCGCCACCGCGCTCCGGAGGGCCCATGAAGCAGACGTAGGTGCGTGCGGTGTCGGCGCCGTAGCGCTCGACCGTCTCGACGGCGCTCACCGCGTTGCCCTTCGAAGAGCTCATCTTCGCCCCGTCGCGGGTGATCATCCCCTGGGTCAGGAGGTTCGTGAACGGCTCGAGCGCCTCGAGGCGGTCGTCGTCGTGGAGCGCCTTGACGAAGAAGCGCGAGTAGAGCAGGTGGAGGATCGCGTGCTCGACGCCGCCGATGTACTGGTCGACCGACATCCAGTGGTCGGCCGCCTCGCGGCTCCACGGCGCCTCGTGATTGTGCGGGTCGAGGTAGCGGATGTAGTACCAGGACGAATCGACGAAGGTGTCCATCGTGTCCGTCTCGCGGCGCGCCGGGCCGCCGCAGCGGGGACACGTCGTGTTGACCCAGTCGGTGACCGCGGCGAGCGGGCTCTGGCCCTTCGGCGCGTACTCCTCGACGTCCGGGAGCTCGACCGGCAGCTGGTCCTCGGGGACCGGGACCTGCCCGCAGTCCGAGCAGTAGACGATCGGGATCGGGCAGCCCCAGTAGCGCTGGCGGGAGAGCAGCCAGTCGCGAAGCCTGTAGTTGACCGTCATCTCGCCACGGCCCGTCTCGGCGAGCCAGTCGATGATCGCCTGCTTGGCCTCGGCGGGCGCGAGGCCGTCGAAGCGACCGGAGTTGACCATCCGGACCTCAGAGGACTGCTCGACGAACGCCTCGTCGAGCGGAGCTTCCTCCTCCCCCGGTTCGGCCACGACGCGGCGGATCGGGAGCTCGTGCGCGCGGGCGAAGTCGAAGTCGCGCTCGTCGTGCCCCGGCACGGCCATGACGGCGCCGGTGCCGTACTCCATCAACACGTAGTCGGCGACCCAGACCGGGATCTCCTCGCCGTTGACCGGGTTGGTGACGGTGCGGCCCGTGGGGACGCCGGTCTTCTCGCGGTCCTCGGCGCCGCGCTCGGCCGCGCTCGAGCGCGCGGCGCGGTCGACGTACTCCGCGACGGCGGCCTCGTTCGGACCTCCGGCCGCCATCTCGCCGACGAGCGGGTGCTCGGGCGCCAGCGCGAAGAACGTCGCCCCGAAGAGGGTGTCCGGACGGGTCGTGAAGACGGGGAAATCGAGCCCGAGCTCCGCGCAGCGGAAGTCGACGCGGGCGCCCTCGGAGCGGCCGATCCAGTTGCGCTGCATCGTCACGACGTGCTCGGGCCACTTGCCGAGCAGGTCGAAGTCGGAGAGCAGACGATCCGCGTAGGCGGTGATCCTGAAGAACCACTGCTCGAGCCGGCGCTGCTCGACGAGCGCGCCGCAGCGCTCGCAGTGGCCGTCGACGACCTGCTCGTTGGCGAGCACGGTCTGGTCGTTGGGGCACCACTGGACGGGTGCCTCGTCGCGGTAGGCGAGTCCCAGCTCGCGCAGGCGGAGGAAGATCCACTGCGTCCAGCGGTAGTACTCGGGCGTGTGGGTGGCGACCTCGCGCGACCAGTCGATCGAGATCCCCCAGCGCTTGAACTGCTGGCGGTAGGCGGAGATCGAGCGCTCGGTCGCGACGCGCGGGTGGACGCCCGTCTTGATCGCGTTGTTCTCGGCCGGGAGGCCGAACGCGTCGTAGCCCATCGGGTGGACGACCTCGAAGCCGTTGCGGCGCCGGAAGTGGGCGATCGCGTCGCCAATCGAATAGTTCTTGAGGTGGCCGACGTGAGGCTCGCCCGACGGGTAGGGCAGCATCTCGAGCACGTAGGACTTCGGCTTGGCGGGGTCGAAGCCCGGCTGACCCGGGTTCGGAACCTCCCAGGTGTGCTCGGCCTCCCAGACCGCCTGCCAGCGGGCCTCGATCTCTGAGGGGTCGTAGCGGTCCATTCCGGGCGGCGATTCTACGGTCGCGAAGCGGCGGACCCCGGGGCGTATCATCGATCGCGAGGCGTACCACGACCCTTGGAGAGGTGCCATGGCCAAGCTCATCAGGTTCGATCGAAGCGGACATTCGACCCTCGCCGAGTGGGAGCTCACCGATGACCGGGCACGCGCGCAGGCGTCGCGCCTCCTCGAAGGCGAGCTGGAGCGCGGGATGATCGCGTCGGCGAGCCGCGCCGGCGGTGAGGCCGAGGTCGTGCGCGCGCTGCCCGCCGACGCCGAGCTCGTGATCCTCCGCCGGCCGATCGTCGGCGGCTGAGCGACCGGGCTGACATCGGTCGCGGGGCGCCGGGGTCCGGGGCGGCTCTCGCCGACGGCCCCGGGGACGGGCGGCTGCCGGAGGCGGCGGAGCTCGGCTGGCGCGAGGTCCCGAGCGAAGGGTCGCTGCGGCGGCGTGGGCGTCGCTGGACGCTCTGGACCTGGGTCACCTCGGGCTACCTGCTGATCCCGACCGGCTTCCTCGTCTGGCTCGAGCCGCTGGCGTTTCCGGTGCTCGGGCTCGCGATGCTCCACGCCTGGGCGATCCCGACGATCACGGCGCGGCGTGGCGCGCGGTCGATCGTCCCGCTGGGGAGCGAGCGCAGCGCGGCTCATGACGATTCGCTTCGGCCCGATTCGCAACGCGTCGCGCTCGGACTCCTGGCCGATCTGCTCGGTCACCGCGAGCGCGAGCTGATGAGCGCGACGGGTCTCGCGCTACAGCGCGGTGCGCTCGGTACCTGGCTGGTCGGCGAGCAGGGTGCGGCGCTCGTGCGCTGCGCCGGACGGCGGACCGACTGCTGGTGCGTGAGGATTCGTGACGTCGAGGAGCTGCCCGCCGCCGACCGGGTGGCGCACCTGCTGCTGGCGTTGCGCGAGGACGAGCGCGGCTTCGCGAAGGTCGCGAACCTGGCGTTCTCGGGTGCGACGGGACGGATCCGCCGCAGGTTGCCGTCGGCCTCCCGAGCGGCGATCGTCGCCGCCCGGGAGATCGAGGAGTCGCGGGCGCGCGGACCCGCGACCGGCGCTACTCGACCGGTGTGACCCTGATCGTCTTGCTCTTTCCGGCCGCGCAGCCGGAGGTCTTGGGGGCCTTGGCGTAGAAGCGGCCCTTCTTCTCGCCGGTGTTACCGGTCGACCACTTGTAGGCGTTGCCCTCCTTCGAGGCGTTGTCGGTCGCGATCTTCTCGTCGGGACCATTGCGGACGCGCATCACCTTGATCGTGCGCTCCTCGGTGCACTTCGGCTCCCTGCTGGACTTGACCTTGCCCTGGAAGTCGCCGTTCTCACCCTTGATCGTGACCTGCGTCTCCGCTGGAGCGCGGGCCGTCGCCGGCGCCGCGACTACGAGCGCTCCGATCATCGCGATCGCCAGCAGACCGATCGTTGTCCTCTTCATCCAGAACCTCCGCGGGTAGCGGCCCACCCCCGGCGAGCCTCTCGGTTCGAACCTAGACGCGGTCCGGGGAGGTGGCAAGCGCAGCGGCCGACGAGAGCCGGGCGGCGGGCCTTCCATGGCGCAAGACGAGCACTTCCCGACCGGCGCTCGCCTGCTCGAGATAGAAGCCGAACCGATCCCGGAAGTCGTGCGCAGAGACCTCGAGTCGGTCCGCTGGTTCGGCGAGGATGGAGCTGAGGGGGCTCGAACCCCTGACCTCCGCCATGCCATGGCGGCGCTCTCCCAGCTGAGCTACAGCCCCAAGTTCGTAATCGGCAGCCCACCTTATCGCGGCGCGCTGTCCGTTCTTGGCTGCATTCAATCGAAGCCGGAGGGCCTGGCGGCCCTCGACCTCGGCGGCCGGAATGAGGTACGTCCGACGCAGATCTCCGCAGTAGGCCGCTACGAAGTCGATCTCATCGACGCCGTAGGTCGAACGTACATACCCCCGGGTTGTCGAGCGACAGCGACCGACCTGGACGTTATCGAGCCCTTGGCGTTCGCATCGAGCTGCTCGTTGAGATCGGACACCCGCCCATCGTCGCGCGATCCGGCGCACGGATGATGCGCACTCCGAAGCGGTTCGCGTACCTAGGCCGCGACGTCGAGTACGAGGCGGTCGGCCCGAGTGTCGCGGACCTCGAAGGTGAGCGAGGAGCGGCTCTCGAGCTCGCGGAGGAGATCGACGGGATGCTCGAGCGAGAGTTGGATCGTCGCGCGGCCCTTGCTGAACCGCCGCACCGAGATATCGCTCGCGCCCTCGATCCCGCCGGCGGCGTCCTCGAGTCCGGCGAGCTGGGAGAAGTCGCTTAGCGGCCCGACCTCGAGCGCGACCTGGCCCGTCCAGAGGTTCTCGCCCTCGCCGGCTCCATCGGCGCCATCGTCGGCGCGCTGGGTCGGCTCGGCAGCCGCCGACGGCCCATCGGCCCCGGTCGTCCCGTTGTCGGCCGACGCGGCTCCATTAGCCGACGCGCGACGCTCCCCGGCGGCCTGGACCGCCGAGTCGACGGCGCTGCGGCGCGAGGCGGGAAAGTCGGCGAGCAACGGATCGGGCGCGGGCAGCGCGGTCGCCTCGACCGCTTCCGCGTCCGACACCGGACCGTCCGAGTCGCCCGCCGACTCGCCGCGCACGACGCGGAGCTCGCGCTCGCGATCGACCACACGGTCGGCCAGCCAGGCGACGACGGCCTCGAGCTCGCGGATCCGGTCTGCGCGGGCATCGGACTCCTTGCGCGTCTCGACGAGCGAGAATCGCGTGTAGTCCAGTTCACCCCGTACCTCGGTGAGCGCCGACTGCGCCTTGGCGCTCTCGACCCGCGCCTCGTTCAACTCGTCCGACGTCGTGCTGACGGCGCGGTCGACCGCGGCGCGGTTGTAACCGAACAGCGAGCGCTTGAAGCTGAACGAAGCCATGCCCGACAAGTTAGGCGCGGCCGCGGACGGCGCGAGGCCGGACCCCGGAAACTGCGGACTTAACCGGACTCCCGCAGCTCGAGCTCGACCCGCGGAGCCTCGCCCCACAGCTGCTCGAGCCGGTAGCGCTCGCGCGATTCCGGCTGGAAGACGTGGAGCACGCAGTCGAGATAGTCGACGAGGATCCAGCTCGCGTCCGCCTCGCCCTCGGTCCGGCTCGGAAGCAGACCGCGCTCGTGCTTGAGCGCGAGCCGGACGTCCTCGACGATCGCCCTCGCGAGGCGCTCGTTGCGCGCGGTGGCGATCAGCAGCACGTCGGTGTAGGAGACGAGCTCGCGGACGTCGACCGCGACGATGTCCGTCCCCTGCTTGTCGTCGACGATATGGGCGACCCGGCGGACGAGATCGACCGACGTTCCCCAGTCGTGCGCGCGCTCACCAGCACCGTCGGCCCGTGCCGCGGCGACCTTCTCCTCAGTCTCGATCCGCTCCACGCCGGAGCCCGTCGCGCTCACTCGTAGATCCTCCTTCGGGCGATCAGCTCGCCGACCTCATCTCGCACCAGATACCTGATCGAACGGCCCTGTGCCAGGCGCCGCCTGATCCCCGTCGAGCTGACACCGATCTCAGGCATCGCGATCACCGTCGCGTCCTGTGCCGCTCCGAGTCGCTCGAGCGCGGCCTCGGCGTCATCGATGACCGTGCCCGGCCGCACCGCGACTCCGAGTCGCGCCAGCTCGACGATCCGCCCGGGCTCGCGCCACGACTCGAGCCCGGCGGCAGCATCGGCTCCCAGCAGGAACGTCAGCTCGTCGCCAGGTCGCTCGTCGCTCAACAACTCAAGCGTACGAAAAGTGAACGACGGCCCGGACCTTTCGACCTCGATCGGTGAGGCCTCGAGCAGCTCATCGCCCGCGACGGCGAGCTCGACCATCTCGAGCCTGACCTCGGGGCCCGGCTCCGGCTCGATCGAGCGATGCGGCGCCTCGCCGTAGGGAACCAGCAGGACGCGGTCGAGCCCGAGCACCTCGACCGCCTCGCGGGCGAGCACCAGATGACCGATGTGCGGCGGGTTGAACGCCCCGCCGAGTATTCCGACGCGCGAGACGGCCCCGCCCTACTCGCGGACCTGTCCGTCGCCGCGGACGACGTACTTCGTCGTCATCAGCTCGCGGATGCCGATCGGCCCGCGCGCGTGGAGCTTCTGGGTGGAGTTGCCGACCTCGGCGCCGAGCCCGAACTCGAATCCGTCCGTGTAGCGCGTCGAGGCGTTCCAGTAGACCGCCGCGGCGTCGACCGCCTCGGTGAACTCGAACGCCGCCCGCTCGTCGGCCGTCACGATCGCCTCGGAATGGCCCGACCCGTAGCGGTTGACGTGCTCGATCGCAGCCTCGAGCGAGTCGACGACCGCGACCGACAACTTGAGGTCGAGGAACTCGGACGAGAAGTCGCTCTCCGTCGCGGCGGCGACGGCGGTGCCGCCCGCGGCCGCACGGGTCGCCTCGTCGCCGACCAGCTCGACGCCGTCGCTCGCCAGTTCGGCGAGCGCGCCGGGCAGGAACTCGTCCGCGACGTCGCGGTGGACGAGCAGGCTCTCGGCCGCGTTGCAGACGCCGGGCCGGCTGACCTTCGCATTGACGATGATCCGCCGCGCCATGTCGAGATCGGCCTCGGAGTCGACGTAGACGTGGCAGTTGCCCGACGCCGCGTACATCACCGGCACCGTCGCGACCTGCTTGAGCGCCGCCTTCAGCCCCTCGCCCCCACGCGGGATCACGAGGTCGACCACGCCCTCGAGGGTCGCGAGCTCGGCCAGGTCCTCGCGACCGCCCTCGATGAGGGCCACCGCCTCGGCGGGCAGTCCCTCGGAGGCCAGGGCCTCGGCGACGATCGCCGCCAGCGCGGCGTTGGAGCGAGCGGCGTAGCTCGAGCCGCGCAGGACGATCGAGTTCGCGCTCTTGATCGTCAGCGCGGCGCAGTCGATGGTGACGTTCGGCCGCGCCTCGTAGATGACGGCGACGAGTCCCAGCGGGACTCGGCGCTTGGACAGCTCGAGCCCGCTTGCGAGCGTCCGCGACTCGATCGTCTCGCCGACGGGATCGTCGAGCGATGCGACCTCGCGCGCCCCCTCGGCCATCGCGGCGATCCGCTCGGGCGTCAGCGCGAGCCGGTCGCGGAGCGCGCTCGTCAGCCCCTGTGCGCGTTCATCGTCGAGGTCGGCGCGGTTCGCGTCGAGGATCTCGTCGGAGCGCTCGGAGAGCAGCTCGGCGATCCGCTCGAGCACTCGCGAGCGCGTCGCGGCATCGGCACGCGCGAGCTCGATCGCGGCGCGCTTCGCGGCCCGCGCTATCTCAGCGACCGAACCGCCTACCTGTTGTGCGCTGACCGCAGCCATGACAGCCCATGGTAGTGGCGAGATCCGCGGCTAGGCGAGGACGAAGCGGTCGCGGTGGACCGCCTCCTCCGCCCCGCCCGGCAGCAGCTGGCCGACCTCCGAGGACTTGAGGCCGCTGAGCCGTCCGAGCTCGGTGGCGGAGTAGTTCACGATCCCCTTGCCGACCAGGTCCCCACCCGCGACCACGTCGACCGCGTCGCCGGGTGCGAACTCCCCCTCGACGCCGACGATCCCGACCGGGAGCAGGCTCGAGCCGCGCTCCCGGAGAACCCGCGCGGCGCCGTCGTCGACGAGCACGCGGCCGCGGCTCGGCTTGGCGTAGCGAAGCCAGAGCTTGAACGCCGAGGTCGGCTCGGGATGGGCCGCAAACCGCGTACCTACCCGCTCGCCCGCGACCGCGCGGCGGAGCGTGTCCGGCCGCTGCCCGTCGCAGATCACCGCGGGCACCCCCGCCGCGCAGGCCATCTCGGCGGCGGCGACCTTGCTTCGCATGCCGCCCGAGCCGAAGGTCGACGAGCGCCCGCCGATCGCGTGTTGCCTGAGCTCGGTCGGATCGGCGACCTCCTCGATCAGCTCGGCCGTGGGGTCGAGCCTCGGGTCGGCGGTGTGGACCCCCGCCTGGTCGGTCAGCAGCACGAGCAGCCGCGCCCCGAGCAGCATCGAGACCTGCGCGGAGAGGAAATCGTTGTCGCCGAACGTGATCTCGTCCGTAGCGGTCGTGTCGTTCTCGTTGATCACCGGCACGCAGCGCCAGTCGAGCAATCTGCGCAGCGCGTGGCGGGCGTTCAGGTAGTGCATCCGCGCCGAGATGTCGACCGACGTCAGCAGCACCTGGGCCGCGTGGACGTCGCCGGCCGCCAGGCGCGACTCGTAGGCGCGAAACAGCGACCCCTGGCCGACCGCGGAGGCGGCCTGCATGTCGGCGACCTCGCGCGGGCGCGTCGCCATCCCCATGATCCGCATCCCGAGCGCGATCGCGCCCGAGGTGATCAGGCAGACGTCCTCGCCGCCGCGGTGCAACTCGACCACCTGCGGACAGACCGCGTCGAGCACGTCGTCTCGGACGAGGCCGCGCTCGTCGGCGACGATCGACGATCCGAGCTTGACGACGACGGTCATGGCGGCGGCTCAGTCTAGGTCCGTCGCCGCGCGCCGATCCGCGACCGCCGCGACTCAGCCCTCCGGGTCGAGCTCGAACTCGGCATCGCCGATCCGCACCTCGCCGCCCGTCTCGAACCCGGCGCGCCGCAGCGCCGCGATCACCCCGATCTCGCGCAGACGCCGCTCGAGGTAGTCGAGCGCCTCCTGATTCGTCGTGTCGTGGCGCGCGATCAGCGTCTCGATCCCGCGGCCCGCGACGCGGAAGACCCCGTCGTCGTCGCGCAGGACCTCGAAGCCCTGCGCCTGCGGTCGATAGACGAGGTGTTCGGCCTCGAACCCCGAGTCCTCGGCGACCGCGGCCTCGACGTCGTCGCGTTCGGGGACCGCTGCGAGGATCGCGAGCGAGAGCTCGTCGAGGCCCTCGCCGGTCGCCGCCGACACCGAGAGCACGCCGAGCACCGACTCACCGAGCCGCTCGCGCCACTCCGCGGCGAGCTCGGCGACGTCCTCGCTGGGCGCGAGGTCGGCCTTCGACAGGCAGATCAGCTCCGGGAGATCGGCGAGCCCGTGCCCGTGGGCTACGAGCTCACCACGGACCGTCTCGTAGGCGAGCAGGGCGGCGTCTCGGTCGATCTCGCCGTAGGGGGCGATCTCGATCACGTGGACGATCGCCCGGCAGCGCTCGACGTGGGCGAGGAACTCGTGGCCGAGGCCGGCCCCCTCGGCGGCACCCTCGATCAGTCCCGGGATGTCGGCGATCACGACCGAGCGGTCGTCGGCCTCGAGCGTGCCGAGGACGGGGTCGATCGTCGTGAACGGATAGTCGCCGACCTTCGGGGCCGCCCGCGTCAGCCGCCCGAGCAGCGAGGACTTGCCGGCGTTCGGGAGGCCGACGAGCCCGGCGTCGGCGAGCAGCCGCAGGTGAAGCTCGATCCAGCCCTCGGCCCCCGCCAGCCCGCGCTCGGCGAATCGCGGGGCCTGTCGCGTCGAGCTCTTGAAACGGCGGTTGCCGTTGCCGCCGGCACCGCCCGCCGCGACGACCGCACGCTGGCCGGGCCGTACGAGGTCGTAGCGCTCGCCCTCGAGACCCTCGACGCTCGTCCCGGGCGGGACGCGCAGGATGAGGTCGTCGCCACGAGCGCCGTGGCGCTGCGAGCCCTCGCCGTGGCGCCCGCGACCCGCGCGCTGGTGCGGCTGACCGCGGAAATAGGCGAGATCGCGGCGCGAGTCGTCACACAGCAGGACGACGTCTCCCCCGCGCCCGCCGTCGCCACCGTCGGGACCGCCGCGCGGGACATGCGCCTCGCGGCGGAAAGAGACGCAGCCGTTGCCGCCGTCACCGCCCTCGACCCAGATCTTCGCGCGGTCCTGGAACACGCTCGTGAGGCTCGCCGCGGCGCGGCGGCCGGCGGTTCTACTCCGCCGGGTCGACGCTGATCTGGCGGCCCTTGCGGCCCTGCGAGAACGCGACGACGCCCGGGCGGGCGGCATAGATCGTGTGGTCGCGGCCGATGCCCGTGCCCTCACCGGGACGGAACTTCGTGCCGCGCTGGCGGACGATGATCTCGCCGCCGGTGACGCTCTGGCCCGCGAAGACCTTCACGCCGAGCATCTTCGGATTCGAGTCGCGTCCGTTGCGCGACGAGCCGAGTCCCTTCTTGTGAGCCATCAGTCGCTCCCGCTCTTCGTGTCGTCGGTGTCGGCCTTCTTCTTCGCCGGGCGCCGCGAGAGCATCTTGACCTCGGTGATCTCGAGCTTCGTCAGCTCGGATCGGTGGCCCCTGCGCTTGCGCTGGCCGCTCTTCGGCTTGTAGGTGAAGATCCGCAGCTTCTCGCCGCGCACGTGCCCGGCGACCTTGGCCTCGACCTTGACCTTCTCGAGGTCGTCGCCCGCGATCACGACGTTGTCGTCGGAGCGGAACATGACCGGCCGCAGGGTGACCTTGTCACCCTCGTCGGCCTTGAGCCGGTCGACGGTCAGCTTCGTGCCCTGCTGGGCGCGGTACTGCTTGCCGCCGGTCTCGATTATCGCGTAGGTCTCGGCCATTCGGACGCGTGAGTGTAGCCAGCGCGGGCGCTAGGAACCGTCTGAATCCTGCGACCCGGCGCCCGAGCGGCTGCCGCGCCGCCCCCGCCCTCCGCGGCGGCCGCGACGGCGCCTCGAGCCGGACCCGTCGCCGTTGGAGTTGCCGTCAGAGGAGGTCTGCCCTCCGCCCGGCGCCGGCTCGGTCGGCGGGCCGTCGGGGTCGACGAGCGACGCCGTGGCCGAGGATCGCGCGACCGAGTCGATCCGCACCAGCCGGCGCTCGCCGACGTGGCGCCCGCCGCCAACCACGGAGACGATGTAGGCGTCGAGCCGCGCGATCGCGTCGTCGACGTCGTACATGTGCGGCTCCTCGATCGTGACGAGAACCTCCTCGCCGACCTGGAACGGCAGCGCGCGCTGCTCGATGTCCTCGCGGCTGCCCGAGTCGGAGACCTCGAACGTGTCGACCGGCAGCGCGTCGCCGCCCTCGAAGTGGAACCAGCGTCCGGACTCCTGCTCGAGCTCGAGCAGCCCGGAGTCCTCGCGCACCAGCTCGGCGGCGACCTTCGGGTTGACCCGGATCAGGAACGCCTCGTCCCCCGCCCGATTCGGGTCGTTGACGAGCTCGTGGAGCTTTCGCAGCACGTCGATGGCGACGGTCTCCTCGGAGGGAATAACGCCCTCGCCGTCGCACGTCGGGCACTTGCGGGTGAGGATCTCGCGGACGCCGTCGGTGACGTTCTGGCGCGTCATCTCGACGAGGCCGAGCGGCGAGACCTCCATCACGTAGGTCTTCGTGCGGTCCTCGTCGAGCGCCTTCTGGAGCGTCTTGAGGACCTGGTCGCGGTTCTTGGCCCGCGCCATGTCGATGAAGTCGATGACGATGATCCCGCCGATGTCGCGCAGCCTGAGTTGGCGCACGACCTCCTCGGCCGCCTCGACGTTGACGCGCGTGATCGTGTCCTCGAGCCGGCCCTTGCCGCGTCCGGTGAAGCTGCCCGTGTTGATGTCGATCACGGTCAGCGCCTCGGCGTAATCGATGATCAGGTAGCCGCCGGAGGGCAGGTCGACGCGGCGTGACAGGGTCGAGCGGATCGCCTTGTCGGCGCCGTAGCGCTCGAACAGCTGGTCCTTGCCGTCGTAGAGCTCGACGAGGTCGCAGAGCTCCGGCGCGGTGCGCTGGAAGAAGCTCGTCACCCGCTGGTGCTGCTTCTCGTCGTCGATGATCGCGCCGTCGAACTCCTTGCCGAGGACGTCGCGCAGGACGCGGATCGAAAGGTCGGCCTCCTGGAAGACGAGATCCGGTCCCTTGACCTCGGCAGCGCGCTTCTCGACGACCTCGTGGAGGCGATGCAGGTAGGCGAGGTCGCGCTCGAAGTCAGCCTTGTCGGCGCCCTCCGCGGCGGTCCGCACGATCACGCCGCCCTTGCCGTCGTGCAGCTTGTTCAGCAGCTTTCGCTGGCGGTCGCGCTCGTTGTCGGAAAGCCGGCGCGAGGCTCCGACGCCGCTTCCCTGCGGCATGTAGACGAGATAGCGGCCGGCGATCGAGAGCTGCATCGACAGACGCGCTCCCTTCGTCTTCAGCGGGTCCTTGACGACCTGGACGAGGATCTCCTGCTTCGGCTTCAGAAGCTCGTCGATCCGCTTGCCCTTGCCGCGGCCGCGCTTGGGCACGACCTGGCCGTCGGCGGTGACGATCTCGTCGACGTGCAGGAAGCCGTTTCGCTCGAGACCGATGTCGACGAACGCCGCCTCCATCCCGGGCAGGACGTTGTCGACGACGCCCATGTAGATGTTGCCGACGATCGAGCGCGATCCGCGGCGCTCGACGTAGAGCTCGCCGACGCGCATGTTCTCGCCGCCGGCCGCGGCGCCGTTTCGCCCCTTGCCGTTCTGGCCCTTCTGACCGTCCTGGTCGGTGGCCTCGGCCTCAGCGGCCTCGCCGTTCTTGCGGCCGCGGCCGCGACGCTGCTGGCCGCGACCCGAGCCCTTGCCTTCGAGCACCGCGACCCGGGTCTCTCCCGAGTCGACCGATACGAGGATCTTCTTCTTCAAGTTCTCACCTTCAAGAGTTGGGAACCCGCGCCACAGGTCAGTAGGCGGGGGCCCTGCTCTTGGAGGTGAGCCGCGCTTGAATGTGGATGCTCTGCAGGATCCCCACCGCCAGGAACATCGCGACGACCGATGAGCCTCCGAAGCTCATCAGCGGCAATGGAATTCCTGTGATCGGGGCGATCCCGAGGTTCATGCCCACGTTGACGAAGAGGTGAAACAGCAGCATGGCGGCGATACCGCCGGCGATCATGCTCCCGTAGAGGTTCTTCGACATCGTCAAGATGCGCAGCGCCCGCCAGATGAGCAGGGCGTACAGGGACATAAGAATTGCGGCTCCCACGAACCCGAAACGCTCCGCCACGACGGCGAAGATGAAGTCGGTGTGTCGCTCGGGTAGGAAACCATTCTGTGACTGGGTGGATTCGTCGCCACGCCCGGTCTTACCTCCAGAGCCTATGGCGATCAGCGACTGATTGATCTGGTAGCTGGAGTCACCGGGGTCGTCGGAGGGGTCGAGGAAGGCCGTCAGACGGTCCTCCTGGTAGCCCTCGAGCAGTGGCATGTTGAGCGCCGGCATCACGACGAGGACGACGGCGATGAACGCCGTCGCGGCGCCTCCGAGCACCGCGAGGTGGGTCCAGCGGGTGCCGCCGATCCACAGAACCGCGAACGTGATCACGACGTAGACGCTCGCCGTTCCGAGGTCCGGCTGGAGCAGGACCATCGCCGCCGGGATCATCCCGAGCAGCAGGATCTGGAGCGTCTTTCGGGCCGGCGAGACGCGCCGGACGCCGTCGAGGACGAACGCCGAAAGCGCCAGGAGCAGCAGCACCTTGCCGATCTCCGACGGCTGGAAGCTGAAGAACGGGAACTCGATCGATGCCTTCTGGCCTCGCGCCGCGGTTCCGAAGACGATGACGAGCGCGATCAGGCCGAGGATCGCGGCGTAGATCCCGACCCGCAGCTCGCGAAAGCGCGAGTAGTCGACCCGCATCGCCGCGAACATGAACGCCGTCCCGACGACCGCGTAGATCGCCTGGCGAAGCGCGTAGTAATAGGGCTCGCCGGGGATGTCGCCGGCCGTGGTGACGGCCAGCGTGTAGATCGAGAAGCCAACGATCAGGAACGTCACGCCGAGCAGCGTGAAGTCCATGTTGATCAGTGAGGTGCGCTCCTTCGCCGCCTCGCGCTGGCGGTCGGTCTGGAAGCTGCGTGGCTGCGGGATCGCTTCCATCACTCAGCCGTCGCACTCACCGCGCAGCCCGGGCTGACGCGCTTGACGTCGAAGAAGTCCGTCAGCACCGACTTGACCGCGGGCGCGGCGGAGTCGGCGCCGAAGCCGCCCTCCTCCATCGTCATCGCGATCGCGATCTGCGGGTTGTCGGCCGGAGCGAGGGCGACGTACCAGGACTGGTCCTCGTAGCCGAAGCGCTCCGCGGTACCGGTCTTGCCGGCGATATCGACGGGGAAGTCGCCGAAGCAGCCGTAGGAGGTGCCGCCGGGCGCCATCGCCGCGTCCTCGAGGCCGGCCATGATCGAGTCGACCCAGCCGGGATCGAGCTCGACGGTGCGCCTGACCTCGGGCTGGATCTGCTGGAGCGTGCGGCCGTCGGGGTCCTGGACTCGCATGCCGAGCCGCGGCTCCATCACCTTGCCGCCGTTGGCGATCGCCGAGTAGGCGACGGCCATCTGAAGCGGGTCGGCGAGGAAATCGCCCTGGCCGACGGAGAAGTTGATGTTCGAGCCGATCGTCCAGGGGTTGAACCCGTCCTCGACGAGCGCGTTCTGCCACTTCGGGTCCGGCACGCGGCCCGGTTCCTCGTTCGGGAGGTCGAGCCCGGTGGCCGAACCGAATGAGAAGCGCCGCGCCCAGTCCTGGAGCGCGCCGCCGTCGCCGGTGTCGACGTTCATCTCCGCGCCGAGCGTGTAGAAGAAGACGTCGGAGGAGACCTGCATCGCGCCCTGGAGGTTCTGCGCCCCGAGGATCGCGTCGCCGGCGTTGCAGAAGTCCTGCGTTCCGACGCTGTAGCAGCCGGTCGAGTCGTCGATCACGCGCGAGGTCGTCAGGTTGCCGTTGTCGAGCGCGGCGACCGCGGTGATCGGCTTGAAGGTCGAGCCCGTCGGATATCCGCCCTTGATCGCGCGGTTGTAGAGCGGGTTGTCGTTGCTCTCGCTCGTCAGCGCCTTGTAATCGGACTGCTTGACCACCGGCTTGGCGAAGACCGACGGGTCGTAGGTCGGATACGAGCCCATCGCGAGCACCTCGCCCGTGTTCGGGTCGATCGCGGCGAACGCGCCGGGCAGGCCGCGCGCCTCCATCGCGTCCTCGGCCGTCTTCTGCAGGCCCGCGTCGAGCGAGGTCACGAGGTCGTTGCCGGGCTCGGGCTCGCGCCGCGAGAGCGCGCGGCCGGTCGGCAGCCCGTTGGCGTCGACCTGGACCCGGGTCGCGCCGTTGATCCCGCGCAGGACGTCGTCGTAGGTGTACTCGAGACCGTCCTGGCCGATCGAATCGCCCGGCTCGATGCCCTTCCACTGCGGATCGTCTATCTGGTCCTCGGAGATCTCACGGACGTAGCCGAGCTCGTGCGCGGCGAGTGAGCCTTCGGGGTAGCGCCGGACGTAGATCCGGTCGACGGTGACGCCGCGGTACTCCTCCTGGTTCTCGGCCAGGTAGTAGACGAGCTCGTAGGGGACGTCGCGTTCGAGCGTGACCGGGCTCGCCGGCGCCTCGAACGTCGACTGGCGGATCCGCTTGCGGATCTTCTTCTCCGACCACCCGATCAGCTCGCCCGTGCGCTCGAACAGCTCGGACTGTTTGCGTCGCGAGCTCGGGAGCTCATCGGTGCGGATCTGGAGCGCGAGCGCAGTGCGGTTCGTGACCAGCGGCTCGCCGTTTCGGTCGAGGATCTCGCCGCGCGGCGCCTGGACGGTGAACTCGCGCACCTGGTTGTCCTGAGCCTCGGCCAGGTACTCGTCGCCCGAGAGCACCTCGAGGTACCAGAGGCGGAAGAAGATGACCGCGAAGAGCAGCATCGCGGCGCCGCCGATCGCGGCGACGCGCACGGGAAAGCGCGCGCCCGTCGGGCGCGACTCGTTGTCGAAGCCTCGGCCACCCGTCATCACGGCGCGGCCACCCGCCTACGGATCCGCGGACCGCGGCGGCGCCGGCGCTCGCGGCGCCCGGCGCGACCCTCACTCAGCACCCGAGCGCTCGACGGCTCGTCGATCAGTGCCGGGCGCAGGATGCGGCGGAGCAGCGGATAGACGGGCAGGGCGAGCAGGAACGCCAGCAGGCCCTTGATCAGGATCTCGCGCACGACCAGCCCGGAGACCGGCGCGTCGACGCCGAGCATCAACTGCATCGCCGCGAAGGCAGAGCCCGCGACGACGGTGAACCCGGCCGCGAGCAGCGGCGGGGTGAGCGAGTTGGAGATCTCGAAGCCCTCGCGGAAGCGACCGGCGAGATAGCCGACGAGAAGCAGCGCCAGCGAGCTGATGCCGAGCGTCTGGAGCAGCAGCGAATCGAGCAGCAGCCCGGCCGAGAAGCCGCAGACCGCGCCGACGACGCCGCCGCCGAGCAGCCCGAGGCAGATCACGACGACCGCGAGCAGGTCCGGCGACGTGCCGAACAGCTCGACGAACGAGAAGAACGAGGTCTGGAGCAGGACCGCGGCGAGCAGGATCAGCCCGATCCGGATCCCGATCCGGCGTGTGACGATCACCCGGGCACCCCGCCGCTGTCCGGGCCACCGGTCAGGACCTCGACGTACTCGAGATTGCGGATGTCGGCGAACGGCTCGACGACGACCTCCTGGAACTCACCCTGACCCGCGGTCGACTCGGTGATCCGGCCGATCTCGATCCCCGGCGGGTAGTACGAGGAGAACTTACCGTCGCGGATCCCGGCGGTGATCAGGATGCTCGCCTCGTCGACGGGCTCCTCGTTCTCGATGAAGTCGAGCCGCAGCTCCTCGGGGTTGCCGACCTCGGCCTCGACGATCCCCTGCGTCCCGTCGGGAACGACCTCGGCGGTCACGGCGTTGCGGTGATCGGTGATCAGCGAGACGGTCGCCGTCCCCGACGTGACCTTGCCGACCTTGCCGACTAGCCCGTCGCCGGTCCGCACGGCGTCGTTGACCTGGAGGCCCGCGCTCGTGCCCTTGTCGATCTGGACGGTCGAGTACCAGGCGTTCGACGAGCGCCCGATGACCCGCGCGGTGACGGGCTCGTACGCGGAGATCTCCCCGTCGCGGTCCAGGTCGAGCTGGGCACGCAGGTCCTCGTTCTCCTCGATCGCGCCCTCGGCGCGCGCCAGCTCGGCGCGGGTCGAGGCGAGCTCGGCCTCGAGGTCGTCGTTCTCACCCTGGGCCGAGAACGTGTCGCCGACCCAGTTGACGAGATCGCGTGCGGGCTTGAGCGCGCGGCTCGCACCCTCCTCGATCGGCGCGAAGACGGTCGCAAGCGCTCGCTGCACCGAGGCGACCGGACCGCTCTGGGCCTGCGAGAACGAGAGCGAGAGGAGGACGAGGCACGCGACCACGAGCGCGACGAGGACGATTCGCCGCCGCCTTACGTCCTTTCGATACACGAGCCCCGGTCCCCGCTACCTGGCCCGCCGGGCCCCGTTCTGGCGGTTGCGGTTCATCTTGTGGATCGCCTCGAACTCCTCGAGCGAGCGCCCGGAGCCGACCGCGACGCAGGTCAGCGGCGAGTCGGTCAGGTGGCAGGGCATCTGGCACTCCTCGCGCAGGCGCTCGTCCATTCCCTGGAGCAGCGCGCCGCCACCGGCGAGGGTGATGCCGCGGTCCATGATGTCCCCGGCGAGCTCGGGTGGCGTGCGATCGAGCGTGTCCTTGACCGCGGCGACGATCTGCGAGACGGGCTCCTCGAGCGCGCCGCGGATCTCGTCCGAGCTGAGCTCGAGGGTCTTCGGCAGGCCGGTGACCATGTCGCGGCCGCGGATCTCGGTCGTGAGCGTCTCGGCGAGGTCGGTCGCCGAGCCGATCTCGAGCTTGACCTCCTCGGCGGTCTGCTGGCCGATCAGGAGCTTGTGGATCTGCTTGCAGTGGGAGACGATCGCGTCGTCGAGCTCGTCGCCGCCGACGCGGATCGATTCGGAGACGACGATCCCGCCGAGCGAGATCACCGCGACCTCGCTCGTTCCGCCTCCGATGTCGAGGACCATGGACCCGGTCGGATCGGCGACCGGCAGTCCGGCGCCGATCGCGGCCGCCATCGGCTCCTCGATCAGGTAGGCCTGACGCGCGCCGGCCGACAGGCACGCCTCCTCGACGGCGCGCTTCTCGACGCCGGTGACGCCGGAGGGAACGCAGACGACCACGCGGGGGTGGGCGAAGCGGTTCTGATGCACCCGCTGGATGAAGTGGCGCAGCATCTCCTCGGTGACGTCGAAGTCGGCGATGACGCCGTCCTTGAGCGGGCGGATGGCCTGGATCGTCCCCGGGGTGCGGCCGAGCATCCGCTTGGCCTCGACGCCGACGGCGTGGACCTCGCCGGTGCGGGCGTCGACGGCGACGACCGACGGCTCGGAGAGCACGATGCCGCGCCCCCTCACGTAGACGAGCGTGTTCGCGGTGCCGAGGTCGACCGCCATATCGCGGCCGCCGAATCCGAACAAGTTGCTGAAGAAGCCCATTCGGGTCTAGCGCTCTTTCCTCGGGGTCGGTTACGTGGCGGGCATCCAGCCCCGGCGTGGGCGCGCGAGCGGGTCTTCGGTGACTCAGCCCTTGGCTCCCAGAACGGCTCTCCCATGGGGCCCCTCGGGGCCGCGAAGCCTGTTCTCACCTGCGGCGGACGTCCTCGCCGCGGGCGCAGTGTAGCGCGGGTTTCGGCCACCTCGAACCCCAAGTCGAGGGCTTTGGGAAACCCTAACCCTATTTCTTAGCTCCAGGGTTTTGGCGCGTTAGCGGAAGTTGCTGCGAAAAGCTCGGGAACTGTTGCGCGAAGCGCTCTTATCGGCAGCCCGACGATGTTCGAGAAATCTCCCTCGAACGCGGCCACGAGCATCGATCCGAGGCCCTGGATCGCGTATCCACCGGCCTTTCCGCGCCACTCGTTCGATGCGAGGTAGAGGTCTACGAGGGTCTCGTCGAGCTCGCGGAAGCGGACCCGGCTTATCTCGAGGGCGCTGCGCGGTTCCTCGCCGGGAAGGAGCGCCACGAGCCCGCCCAGGACCTCGTGGGTGCGCCCGGAGAGGCGGCCGAGGCTTGCCCTGGCCTCGGTCAGGTCGGCGGGCTTGCCGAGGACCTCCCCGTCGAGCGCGACGTCGGTGTCGCACGCGATTACGATCGCATCGCCGACAGCTCGCTCGCGGACGGTGCGGGCCTTGAGCCCCGCGTTGGCGAGGACGAGCTCACGCGGGTCTCCGCTGGCGAGCTCGTCGACGTCCGGCACGTCGACCTCGAAGTCGAGTCCGAGGCCCGAGAGGATGTCGCGGCGCCTCGGCGAGCCCGAGGCGAGGACGAGGCGCCGCGACGCGGCGTTCAGCGCTCCGGGAACCAGATCCCGATCTCGCGCTCGGCCGATTCGTCGGAATCAGAGCCGTGGACCATGTTGAACGTGACCTCGAGGCCGAGATCGCCTCGGATCGAGCCCGGAGCCGCCTCGACCGGGTTCGTTGCGCCGATCAGCTGGCGGGCGGCCTTGACGGCATGCGGACCGGAGAGGATCGCGGCGACGAGCGGTCCGCCGGTGATGAACTCGACGAGCTCGCCGAAGAACGGCTTCTCGGAGTGCTCGGCGTAGTGCTGCTTGGCGATGTCCTCGTCGGCCTGGATCAGCTTGAGGGCCTCGAGCTTGAGTCCCTTGCGCTCGAAGCGACCGAGGACCTCGCCGGTGAGGCCGCGCGAGAAGGCGTCGGGCTTGACGAGGATGAGTGTCTGTTCTGAAGAAGCCATATCGGCGGCGAGCCTAGCTCGCGCCGTGCGCGGTGCTGAGAGCGCCTGACGGCCTAGCGGCCGGTGCCGTCGTCGGCGTCGTACGGCCGCGACTCCGGGCGCCGCGACGCCGGACGCGCACCGGAGCCCTGCCGCTGCTTGGCGGGCGCTGAGCGCGCCGGGGCGGGCTTGCGAGACGAGCCGGATTCACCCGCGCCCTTCTCGGAGGACTCAGGCGCCGAGCCGCCGTTGGCCGCGGGCGGGGCAGAAGATGAATCCTCGGCCGGCTTCGCCGAGCGGGAAGATCGCGAGCGACCGATGCGTTCGGCGGGCGAGACGCGCGAGGAGGAGCTGCTGCGTGACGAGCGCGCCGGCTCCGCGGCAGGCTCACGCCTCGGTTCGGCCTCCGGCCTCGAGGGCCGACGGGCGCGACCACCGCTGGCGGGGCGCCCGGCCATCGGGGCGGAGCGGACCGGCGTCTCGCAGTAGGGACAGACGCTCCAGCGCGGGTCGATCGGGCGGTTGCAGTTCGTGCACGGATCCTTGATCCGCGTCTGGCAGTTGGGGCAGCGCAGGTAGTTGCGCTCGATCGGGAACTCGCAGCTCGGGCACGACTGCTCCTCGAGCTGGCGCAGGCGCATCTCGGAGGCGCGCACCTCGAGCTCGCGCTCGCGACGGTCGGCGAGCAACTCCGGCGGGCGGAGGATCGAGTAGATGATCGTGCCGACGAACGGGAACAGCGAGGCGACGGTCGCGGTCGTCACGAGCACCGGATCCTCGAGGCGGCGGCGCGCGTCGAGGAAGGTGTAGACGACGAGCGAGATGTAGACGACGATCAGGAACAGCAGCAGCAGGCTCACCGCTGTGTTCACGCCGGCGTTCTCGATGCCGAAGATTGCGACCGGGACGGACAAGCTCAAGCAGTCTATTCGCAAACGCGGCGCAGACTCCTCGCCAACTCCGGGCTCACAGGAACAGGCGACCGAACAGATAGCCGAGCCCGAAGAAGACGAGGATCACGATCGCGACGACCGCCGCGACGAGTCCCATCATCTGTAAGAGCTCGGTCCGAGCCTGTTTGTCCAACTGCTCTCCTCTGACCCCTGGCGATCTAACCGGACGGCCGGTTACCCGGATCGGCGTGGGACAGAAGGTAGTGCGAGCCGGTGACGAGCGCCACCCCGCCCTGCTCACGCGCCGTCGCGACCGTCCTCGCGACCGCCTCGCTCGGCTCCTCGACGGGCTCGGCGGCGATCCCCGCCTGCGCGGCGAGCCGCGCCAGCTCACTCGCCGCGATCGACTCGCCGGGTCGTCCGAGTCCGCGCAGTTCGGACGCGGGGAGGCTCGTGAGAACGATGCGCGAGACGACCGGTGCGAGCGCCGCCAGGATCCCGGCCGCATCCTTGCCGGCGAGGATCGCGACGCACGCGATCACCTGACGTCCCGCGGCGAGCCCCGCGACGGCCTCGGCGAGCGCCGCGGCACCGGCCGGGTTGTGGGCGACGTCGAGGAGCAGCGGCGGGTCGCCGTCTCGAAGCTCGGCGCGCCCGGCGAGCTCGAGCGACGCGGCGACCTCGCGGACCGCCTCGACGTCGAGCCGGCCGAGGATCGTCTCGGCCGCGGCGAGCGCGACCGCGAAGTCGCGGCGCAGGAACGGAGCGTCGTTACGAAGCTCGATCGCCGGCGCGAGGTCTCGGACGTCGACGAACCGCGCCCCGAGCGCGTCCGCGTGCTCGCGCGCGAGTCGCCTGACCGAATCCGGCAGCCGCCCGGCGATCAGGGTCGAATGCGGTCTGAGGACGGCGAGCTTCTCGGTCGCGATCTCCTCCTCGGTGTCGCCGAGCAGCTCCGTGTGCTCGAGCGCCACCGAGGTCAGGGCCGTCACCCTCGAGGGCAGGACGTTCGTCGCGTCGAGCCGCCCGCCGAGACCGGCCTCGATGACGCCCACCTCGACGCCCGCCGCCGCCATCGCGACGAAGGCGGCGGCCGTGATCGCCTCGAACTGCGTGACCCTCTCTCCCTCCTCGAGCGTCCGCTCGACCGCCGCGGCGGTCTGCGAGACGCGCTCGAGCGCCGCGGCGAGCGCGGCCGGTTCGATCGGCGCGCCGTCGAGCACGATCCGCTCCTCCCAGCGGTGCTCGTGCGGCGAGAGGTAGGCGCCGCTTCGCATCCCATGGGCGCGGAGCAGCTCCGCGCCCATCGCGGTGACCGAGGACTTCCCGTTCGTACCGACGACGTGGACCGATGCGAAGCGATGCTGCGGCATTCCGAGCGCGGTGACCAGACGGCCCATCCGCTCGAGGCCGAATCGCCAGCCGACCGGCTCGAGCGAGTCGAGGTAGGCCTCGGCGTCGGCGCTCGTCCAGGACACGTGCGGGCGGACCCCGCTCAGGCGACCGACTCGAGCTCGGCGAGCTCGGAGCGATAACCGTCGAGCTTGCGCCGCTCCTCGGCGACCACCTCGGGCGGGGCCTTGGCGACGAAGCGCTCGTTCGCGAGCTTGCGCTCGCCGCGCTCGACCTCGGAGCGGAGCTTCGTGACGCGCTCGGCCAGGCGCTGGGCGACGCGCTCGGAGTCGATCTCATCCGAGGCCAGGAGCGCGACACCGCCCGTCACGCTCAGGACCTCGCCGCCGCCGTCCGGCGGATCGAGGCGCGCGAGACGCGTGACGATCTCGGCCGGAGCGGCTCCGTCCTCGCCGCGGGCCGGGACGCGAACCGACGGCGCCAGGCCCACGAGGTCGCGCCAGCGGCGTACGGCGCGGACCGAATCGATCGCGGCGCCGATCTCGGCCTCGGCCGAGGTGTCGACCCGGGCCGCCTCGGGGTGCGGGAAGGGATGGGTCGCGAGAAGCTCCGCGGACTCCTCGCCGAGGAACGGACGCAGGTGGCCGTAGACCTCCTCGGTGACGAACGGCATCATCGGATGCGCGAGCGCCAGCGTCCGATCGAGCACGCGGACGAGCGTCCGCGTCGCGTCGGGGTCGCCGTCGTAGAGCCGCGGCTTGACGATCTCGAGGTACCAGTCGCAGAGCTCGGACCAGAAGAAGTCGTAGAGCTCGAGCGCGGCATGGGCGAAGTCGTAGGCGTCGATCAGGTCGCTGACGCGCCCGACCGCTCGCTCCGTGCGCGAGACGATCCAGCGATCGGCGACGTGCTCGCTCGGCGCGATGTCGCCGCCCGCGACGGCGTCGAGATTGGCGTTGAGCAGGATCAGCCGCGAGGCGTTCCAGATCTTGTTCGCGAGGTCGCGGCCCTGGCGGACGCGATCGGCCGAGAATCGGACGTCCTGGGTCGATGACATCGCCAGCAACCCGAAGCGCAGCGCGTCGGCGCCGTTGGCGTCGATCTCGGTCAGCGGGTCGATGCCGGTGCCGAGCGACTTCGACATCCGGCGCCCGTCGGGCGCCTGGACGACCGGGTGGACGTAGACGTCGCGGAACGGCACGTCGCCGGCGAACTCGAGCCCCATCATCACCATCCGCGCGACCCAGAGGAAGATGATCTCGCGTGCCGTCGTCAGGAACGACGTCGGATAGAAGACCCTGAGCTTGTCCGTGTCCTCCGGCCAGCCGAGAACGGCGAAAGGCCACAACGCCGAGGAGAACCAGGTGTCGAGGACGTCCTCCTCGCGGCGCAGCCCTCCGCCGCAGTCGCACTCCGACGGCTCGGAGCCCGGGATCGCGACGTGGACCTCGTCGCAGTCCTCGCAGTACCAGACCGGCAGCCGGTGGCCCCACCAGAGCTGGCGAGAGACGCACCAGGGCCGGATGTTGCGCATCCAGTCGAGGTAGACCCGCTTGTAGTTGTCGGGGACGATCCGGACCTCGTCGCGCTCGACGACCTCGATCGCGGGCGCGGCGAGCTCGTCCATGCGGCAGAACCACTGCAGGCTGATCAGCGGCTCGATCCGCGCGCCGGAGCGCTCCGAGAACGGCACGGAGTGCGTATAGGGCTCCTCGCTTCGCAGCGCGCCCGCCTCGCGAAGCGCCTCGACGACCGCGTCGCGCGCCTCCTCGGCCTCGAGGCCCTCGAAGCGCTCGCCCGCCGCGCTCGTCATCCGGCCGGCCTCGCCGATCACGGATATCTCCTCGAGCCCGTGGGCGCGGCCGATCTCGAAGTCGTTCGGGTCGTGGCCGGGGGTGATCTTGAGCGCTCCCGTGCCGAACTCGACGTCGACGTGGGCGTCGGCGATGATCGGGATCCGGCGGTCGGTCAGCGGCAGCAGGCAGCGCGAGCCGACGAGGTGCCTGTAGCGCTCGTCATCGGGATTGACCGCGACCGCGGAGTCGCCGAGCATCGTCTCGGGCCGGACCGTGGCGACCGTGAGGACGTCGTCGGACCCCTCGATCGGATAATCGATCTCATACAGCGCGTCGGTCACCTCGCGCATCTCGACCTCGAGGTCGGAGATCGCCGAGCGAGTGCCCGGGTCCCAGTTGACCATGTAGTTGTCGCGGTAGACGTAGCCGCGCTCGTGGAGCGAGACGAAGACCTTCATGACCGCCTCGACGTAGCGATCGTCGAGCGTGAAGCGAACGTCGTCGTAGTCGCACGACGCGCCGAGGCGCTTGTACTGCTCGACGATTCGCGAGCCGTAGTCCTCGCGCCACGCCCAGACGCGCTTCTCGAACTCCTCGCGACCGAGGTCGTGGCGCGAGATCCCCTCCGAGCGCAGTTGCTTCTCGACGACCGACTGCGTCGCGATCCCGGCATGATCGGTGCCGAGCGCCCAGCAGGTCGGGCGGCCGCGCATCCTGTTGACGCGGGTCAGCGTGTCCTGGATCGAGCCGTTGAGAGCGTGGCCCATGTGCAGGACCCCGGTTACGTTCGGCGGCGGGATCGCGATCGCGAAGCCCTCCTCCCCACGCTCGGCAGCCTCGAGGTCCGGGCGGAAGGCGCCGGCCTCGAACCAGGCGGCTGAGATCCGGTCCTCGACCTCGGCCGGGTCGTAGCGCGTCGTGCGCTCGAGGGTCTCGCGATCGGCATCCGGGCTCATCGGCGGGCGAGTCTATTCCGGGCCTCACGAGCCGGATCGGGCGGCGCCGATCCTCTAGCCTCGGCGGTCGATGAGCGAGCTCTCGAGCAAGGCGATCGGCACCTGGAGCGGCGGCGCGTACCTGCGCTTCGGCGAAGCGCTGGACGAGGACCGCCTCGCCGAGCTCCTGCGCCCGGGGGCTGGAATCGACACGGTGCTGAGCGCCGACACCTACGGGTCGGGCGCGGCCGATGAGCTGCTCGGCCGAGCGATCGCCGGCGAGGCGCGCGAGACGATGACGATCGTCGGCGCGGTCGGCCACGACTTCTACGAGGGCGAGCGCCAGGGTCCGCGCGGCTTTCCGCGCTTCACCGACCCCTCGCTGCGCGGGGCCGGCGAGTACGCGGACTACCTGCGGATGGCCACCGAGCGCAGCCTCGAGCGGATCGGGATCTCGCGGTTCGACCTCCTCCTGCTCCACAACCCCGATCGGATCGGCTACACGTCCGAGGCAGTCTGGGACGGGATGGCCGCGCTTCGAGATGCCGAGCTGGCCGACCGGATCGGGATCGCTCCCGGGCCGGCGAACGGCTTCACGCTCGACCTCATCTCCTGCTTCGAGCGCTTCGGCGAGCGAATCGACTGGGCGATGGTGATCCTGAACCCGTTCGAGCCCTGGCCGGGCGAGCTCTGCCTCGACGCCGCCGAGGCCGCCGGGGTCAGAGTCATCACCCGCGTCGTCGACTACGGCGGCCTCTTCTGGGGCGACCTGCGCCCCGACACGCCGATGCACGAACACGATCACCGCCGCTTCCGCCCGGACGGCTGGATCGAACGCGGGCTCGAGCGGCTCAGGCAGGTCGAGCCCGTCGCCGAGGCGGCGGAACTCTCGCCGATGGCGCTCGCCTGCGCCTGGAATCTCTCCCACCCGGCCGTCGAGTGCGTCGTGCCGACGCTGATCCAGGAGATCGGCCCAGGCGCGCGGCCGGTCGAGGACAAGCGCGCCGAACTGGCCGCGATAGACGGGGCGTTCCGGCTCGCCGACGCCGACGTCGCGTGGATCCGCGAGGTCGGCGACAACTTCGGCTCGATGGCGCTCAAGGGCGCGACGCCCGACCACGAGGGCGAAGAGCGCCCCGACCGCTGGGCGCCGGATGAGGAGCTGCTCGCGGTCGCCGAGCGGCACGGGATCGACCCCGCGCGCGAGCTGATCAAGAGCGGCGCCTAGAGGGTCGCCAGCCGCCCGAATAGAACCGACGGCACGGCCACCGCATCGACGCCCGTCCCGTCGTGTTCCATCCTCCGCTACGCGGGTTGACACCCGTTCACCCAGTGGTTCAGCCGCCGAGAGGGGCTGGGCGACCTACCAGGAGGGACTGATCTTGAAGATCAGCATCGGCCGCCGCTCGGCGGCCCTCATCGCGACCGGCGCGCTGACGCTCGGCGGCGCAGGAGTCGCGCAGGCGGGCATCCAGAACGAGTACCAGGGCACGGAGAAGGGCAACCAGGAGTCCTCCATCGGCCTCGACGTCAACCGCTTCGAGGGCAAGCGCGTCGTCGAGAACGTCAACGTGAGCGTCGACACGATGTGCGACGGCTCGACGCTCCCGTTCACCACCGGTTCCGGCAGCGGGCGGATCAACGTCAAGCCGAACGACACGTTCGAGGGGGCGCGGAAGTTCACCAACAACTTCGACGAGTCCTCGGAGGCCCGGATCTCGATCGAGGGCAAGGTCGTCTCGCGCGACGTCGTCCGAGGCTCGTTGCGAATCAGGGAGACCCGCAACTCCGGAACCTGTGACACGGGGCCGGTTGCGTTCCGCCTTACCCGTGCGGACATGGGCTCGCCCCAGCGCTGATCCCGCTCGGGTCCGTCGCACACGACCCGGCGATCGGCGCCGGGTCGTGATGCGCACGGTCGGCGGCGCGGTTCGCGCCTCCGACCGGCCACCGCAACACCGTCCGTGAGCGTGTGTTGAATCGTGCGCAACGGGTGTGACGCCCGTTCATCCATCTGTTCAGATCCCGGGATGGGGGGACTGGACGCTGACCAGAAAGGGATCCCGACTTGAGGATCAACATCGGCCGCCGCACCGCGGCCTTCATCGCCACGGGGGCCGTCGCCCTCACCGGCGCCGGCGTCGCCCACGCCGGCATCCAGAACGAGTACTCCGGCACCGTTGAAGGCGACCAGGAGCCCGGATACATCGGTCTCGACGTCAACCGGGTCGAGGACAAGCGCGTCGTCGAGAACGTCAACGCCGGCACCGAGATCACCTGCCGTGGCGGCGTCAGCCCGATCAACTACACGTCCGGCTCCCTGCCCGGGCGCATCACGGTCAAGAAGGACGACACGTTCGAGGCCACCAGGCGCTGGAACAGCAACTTCGGCGGCACGCAGGAGTCGACGATCAAGCTCGAGGGCAAGGTCGTCTCCCGCGACGTCGTCCGCGGCACGCTTCGGATCGTCGAGTTCCGCGAGGACGGCGTCTCCGAGACGTGCAGGACCGGCGAGCGGCGCTTCCGCGCTACACGCCCGGAGATGAACTAGCCCCGTACGTCGAGGCGCGACGGTCAGACGCGGGGTGCCTGCCACCCCGCGTCGGCCGGATCGCATCTCGCCCCTTGCCCCCCCCGTGCGATCATGCGCGCGTCGATCGCGAGGGGTGAGTGGTGCGAGGAAGCGGGACGCGTCTGACCGGATTCGCGCTCTCCTGTGCGGCCGTGATGGCGATCGTGCTGAGCGGTGACGCGGTCGCCGGCTTCAACAGCGAGTACGAGGGTTCGATCCGGGGCCAGCCGCCCGGACGGATGGGTCTCGACATCGAGAAGCGCGGCGGCAAGCGCGTCATCGGCCGAGTCCTGTTCGACGCGCCGACCGACTGCGAGAGCGGTGAGAGCGAGATCAGCGGCGGCATGTCCGGCTTCGTCCAGATCCGCCGCGGGCGGTTCGACGCCAAGCGCGCCGGCTCGAACTTCGCCGATCAGGCCGGTGACGACGAGGTCACGGTGTCGCTCGCCGGCAGAGTCGTCTCGAAGCGCGTGATCCGCGGCACGATCCGGGTCAAGGAGCTTCGCCGCAACGGCATGCAAGCCGACCGCTGCACGACCGGCAAGCGACGCTTCCGGGTCGAGAAGGTGGCCGGCTAGTCCGTCAGCGCTCGGGCGCGTCGGTCCAGTCGTCCGCGACGGCCTCGCCGTCGCGGACGTGATGCGGGCCGAAGGCGAGCAGCTCGAGTCCGTCGGGTCCGGCCTCGAACGCGCGCGGTGTCTGAGCGGCGACTCGGATCGTGTCGAGCGGCTCGACGTCGTGGAGGTCGGCGCCGACCTTGATACGGCCGCTGCCCGAGAGCACGACGTAGGTCTCCTCCGCCTCGCGATGGCGATGCGTGAACGGGCTTCGCATGCCGGGACGGATGCGGAAGAAGACGGCGCCCGTCGACTCCATCCCGAGCGGTCGGCGGGCGGCCCTTGCCTCCCAGTGGTCGCCGAAGCCGTTGGCGGGCGCGACGTCCTCGACGTCGGCGAGGTTCAGCTTCGTGTAATCGCCGCTCAAGCGCTCTCTTCGCCGAGCGCCTCGAGGCCGGGCGCCTGGCCCTCCTCAGGTGCCTCGGTGACGAGCGTCGGCGGCTTGCCCGAGGTGATCGTCTCCTTCGTGACGACGCACTTCTTGACGTCGCGGCGTGACGGCAGCTCGAACTGCACGTCCATCAGCGTCTCCTCGATGATCGAGCGCAGACCGCGGGCCCCGGTCTCGCGCTCGAGCGCCTTGTCGGCGATCGCGCTGAGCGAGTCGGGCTGGAAGACGAGCTCGATCTCGTCGAACTCGAAGAAGCGCTGGAACTGGCGGGTTAGCGCGTTCTTCGGCTCCGTGAGGATCGTCATCAGGTCGTCGCGCGAGAGCTGATCGATCGTCGCGATCACCGGCAGGCGGCCGATGAACTCGGGGATCAGGCCGTACTCGGTCAGGTCCTCGGGCAGCACATGACCGAACAGCTCCGAGGTGTCGCGCTGCTTTCGCGACGCGACTTCGGCGCCGAAACCGATCCCCTGACGGCCGATCCGCCGCTCGATCAGCTCGTCGAGATGCGCGAACGAGCCGCCGCAGATGAACAGCACGTTCGTCGTGTCGATCGTCAGGAACTCCTGGTGGGGATGCTTCCGCCCGCCCTGCGGAGGGACCGAGGCGGTCGTGCCCTCGAGGATCTTCAGCAACGCCTGCTGGACGCCCTCACCGGAGACGTCGCGGGTGATCGACGGGTTGTCGGCCTTGCGCGCGATCTTGTCGATCTCGTCGATGTAGATGATCCCCGTCTCGGCCTTCTTGACATCGAAGTCGGCGGCCTGGATCAGCTTGAGAAGGATGTTCTCGACGTCCTCGCCGACGTAGCCGGCCTCGGTCAGAGCGGTGGCGTCGGCGATCGCGAACGGTACGTTCAGGATCCTGGCGAGCGTCTGTGCGAGCAGGGTCTTGCCGCAGCCGGTCGGCCCGAGCAGCATGATGTTCGACTTCTGCAGCTCGACCGGCGCGTCGGCCTCCTGCATCATCTGAACGCGCTTGTAGTGGTTGTAGACCGCTACCGCGAGCGCGCGCTTCGCGGCCTCTTGGCCGACGACGTACTCGTTGAGGATCTCGTTGATCTCGACCGGCTTCGGCAGATTGTCGAGCTCGAAGCTCGGCGGCGCCGTCAGCTCCTCGTCGATGATCTCGTTGCAGAGATCGATGCACTCGTCACAGATGTAGACGCCGGGGCCGGCGATCAGCTTCTTGACCTGGCGCTGGGACTTGCCGCAGAAGCTGCAGAGGAGTTGCTCGTTCGAATCGGTCGGACGTGCCACTGGTCTCGGGTCTCCCTTCGGCCGAGCCCGTGGCTCCGACCTGACGATCAGGTTAGTCGCGCCACCAAGGCGCCGTGAGAACAGCCAGTTACTTCACGCCGTCCGGCCCTCCTGCAAATGCGGGCCGAGTTGCAGCGTCCGAACCGGTCAGGAACCCCGGTGCGACCGCTCGCGCGCGATCGCGAGAACGGCGGCGACGCGGGCGACGACCCGGGTCGACTCGTGATCGATCTGACGCCACGTGAAGCGCACCACCTCGAGACCGCGGCTCTTCAGGTCCGCGTCGCGCGCGCGATCGGCGTCGAACGCCGCCCGGGTTCCATGGGTCTCGAAGCCGTCCGTCTCGACTACGACACGCTCCTCGCGCCAGAGGAAGTCGAGGACGTAGGGGTGCAGCCTGACCTCGGTCTCCGGCGTCGGGAGGCCGGCCTCGCGAACCCGCGCGAGGAACCGTTGTTCGAGCTCCGAACGGGTGAGGCGCGGGCCATCACCACCGTCGAGCAGCGTCCTGAGCCGCGGGTTGCCGGGCCGGCCGTGCTCGGCCGCGACCCGGTCGCGCAGTTCCGAGTCCGTGACGAGACCACGCTGCAGTCCCCTCGCCACCGCGAGCTCGAGATCAGCGAAGCCGGAGATGGCCGCGAGGTCGAGGAGGGTTCGAAGCGGCGAGGTGACTGGGATGTGGTTGCGGAGGCGGCGGTCGTGCTTCGAGATCTTGCCGGCGGTCCGTCGAACCCTGACGCCCCTCCGGCGTGGAGCGCGCCTCGTGGGGGCGAGCACCTCGATCACCTCGACGGCGTCGATGAGACCCCACAGCGCCGCGGCGGCCCGATGCGACAGCAGAGCCGATTCACCGACGGACAGCACCGCCGCCAGCTCTCTACCCCGCCGTGACAGCGATGCGTGACCGACGGCGTAGACACCCGGGTGCACCGGGATGAAGCGCGCCGAGGCGAGGCGCCGCGAGATCGCCGCGTGGCTCATGCCCTGCCGGACCAGTTGCCGACGGGCAATGACCCCGTACTGGCGCTCGACGATCCGCGTGATCCGCGGGTCCAGGTCAGACACGGCTGCCCCTCGCTCGGCTCCGACGGAGCCATGACGACTCGGCGTCCGCCCCGTGCCGACGCCGAGCCATCGAGGGTCGAAATCCGGGCACGTATGACTCAAGGCCGATGTCGCGCGCGTACGGAGCCATCCGCGCTCGGTTCTCGAGCGCGCATGACTCGAAGCCGCCACGCCGACGGGCCGGAGTCGCTCTGGCTCGCACTCGGGGGGCAACCCCGCGGTCGGTCGGGACGCCCCTCGGTGTTCCGGAGCTGCGCGCCCGCGGGGCCCCGCGCGCGGAACGGGAAAGGGCGCCCGGAGGCGCCCTTTCGAAGCGATGCGATCCGGTTTGAGCGAGAGCCGGGCCCCGGCGGCTCTCAGCGACCGAGCCTCAGTGGTTCTCGATCACGCGGTCGACGATCGAGTACTCGACGGCCTCCTCGGCCGACATGAAGTAGTCGCGCTCCGTGTCCTTGTTGACTCGCTCGAGCGGCTGACCCGTGTGGTGGGCGATGATCTGATCGAGCCGGCCGCGGATGTCGATGATCTCCTTGGCGTGGATCTCGATGTCCGTCGCCTGACCCTGGAACCCAGCCGAGACCTGGTGGATCAGGATCTTCGAGTTCGGGGTGGCGAGGCGCTTGCCCGCGGCCCCGCCGGCGAGCAGCAGCGCGCCCATGCTCATCGCGACGCCGACGCAGATGGTCGAGACGTCGGGCTTGATGTACTGCATCGTGTCGTAGATCGCGAGGCCCGCGTACACCGACCCGCCGGGCGAGTTGATGTAGATCGAGACGTCCTTGTCGGGGTCCTCGGACTCGAGGTGGATCAACTGCGCGACGATCAGGTTCGCGATGTCCTCGGTCACCGGGGTGCCGAGGAAGATGATCCGCTCGTTGAGCAGGCGGGAGTAGATGTCGAAGGCACGCTCGCCACGCGAGGTCTGCTCGACGACCATTGGGACTAGAGGGCTCATTGCAGCCGAGTCTATCCGCTGCCCTCGGCGGCCCGATCGGGCGCGACGGCGGTCGGCGCGCGTTCGCCCGCGCCCGCCGACCGGCTCGCCGTGCGACCGTTTTCAGATGATCGGAAGCGCGTTCCTGGCGCGCTCACAGTCCGGGTCGTGGAGGTCGTAGTCCCCCATCGGATCGTCGGGCTCGGGCTCACCCCCGTCGCACAGGTCCCCCTGTCCGTCGCCCCCGGCGATGACGTCCTCGTCGCCGTCACCGAACATGCGGTCCTTGGCGCCGCCGCCGCCGCGCACGTCGTCAGGACCCGGGCCGCCGCGGCCGACGTCGCGCCCGCCACCGCCGGTGCGGATCGCGTCGCCTCCGCCCTGTCCCTTGACGGTGTCGCGCCCGCCCTCGCCGAACAGGCCGCCGTCGCTGCCGCCACCACCGGAGATGACGTCGTTGCCGTCGCCGCCGCAGACGTTGTCGTTACCGCCCTTGGCCTTGACCCGGTCGTTCCCCGCCCCGGCGATGATCACGTCGTCTCCGCTCGTACCGGTGATCGTGTTGTCGCCGCCGCCACGGATGATCGTGGCGCTGAAGCCGTTGCAGCGCGGGGTTCCGCCCGCCGTCGCGCTACCGCCCGGCAGCACGAGCGCGGTTGCCACGAGCGCCACGAGCGCCGGTAGAGCCGCGGCGATAGCGGCACGCGAAAGGTTGAGCCTCATCCCGGATCCCTCCCAAGTCTCGGTGGTCGGGGTCATCTAACCCCGAGCGGGCGGGGAGTGCAACCGGGAGAGACCGCGGACCGCGGCCCGCGCTAGTCGCGGCTTGGGGCCGTCTCCTCGGTCTCCTCGACCACGACCTCGGCCTCCGAGGGCTCCTCGTCGGGCATCGGCTCGGCCTCGTCGCCCGCGTCGGTCTCCTCGACGATGACCTCGGCCTCCGAGGGCTCCGCCTCGTCGGCGTCGTCGTCCTCGTCGGCGTCGGAGAGGACCGGCTCGGGCGCCGCCACCGGCTTCGCCTCCGCGATCACCAGGTCGGCGGCCTTGCGCAGACGCACGTCGTCGCGAAGCATCTGGTCGCGGCCGGACTTGCGCAGCTGCTTGAGGATCTTCTCGGGCTTGGTCTTCCCATCGCCCGGCCCGATCGCCTCGAGCAGCTCATCCTCGGTCGGCTCGATCTTCTCGGCGTCGGCGATCGCCTCCAGCGCGGCCTCGCGGCGCAGCGCGCGCTCGGCGTCGGCCCTGGCCTCGTCGATCAACTCGTCGCGCGTCTTGCCCTGCATCTGCAGGTACATCTCCGGGCTGATGCCGCGGTGGCCGAGCTGGTGCTCGACTCGCTCCCACATCTCCTCGGCGCGCGCCTGCGCGATCGCCTCGGGGATCTCCACCTCCGCCGCCTGCGCCGCCGCCTCGACCGCGGCCTCGCGGAACTCGGACTCGGCCCGCTGGTCGAGACCCTGGCGGAGCTTGCCCTCGATGTCGGAGCGCAGCTCGTCGATCGTGTCGAACTCCGAGGCGTCGGCGGCGAAGTCGTCGTCGAGCTCCGGGAGCTCCTTCTCGCGGACCTCCTTGACGGTGACCTCGAAGTTGGCGGTCTTGCCCGCTAGCTCCTCGGGCTGGTGGTCGTCGGGGAAGTCGACCTCGACCTCGACGTCCTCGCCGGCCGCCTTGCCGGTCAGGCCCTGCTCGAACTCGGCCAGCAGGCCCTCGTTGCCGAGCTCGACGACGAAGTCCTGCGCGGTCGAGCCCTCGAAGGGCTCGCCTTCGACGGTGCCGGCGTAGTCGATCACGACCGCGTCGCCCGACTGGGCCGGCCGCTCGACCGGGTTCAGGCTCGCGAAGCCCTCGCGCAGACGGTCGAGCTCGGCCGCGATTGCCTCGTCGGGCACCGTCGGGTCGGCCTTCGGGACCTCGAGGCCCTTGTAGTCGCCGATCTCCGCGGTCGGGCGGACGCCGACCTCGATCGAGAACGACAGACCCTTGCCCTCCTCCGGAAGCTCCTCGACGTTCAGGTCGGGCTCGCCGATCGGGGTGATCTCGGCCTCGAGGATCGCCTGCTCGTACCACTGCGGCATCGCCTCGCGAAGCGCCTGGTCGAGGACGGACTCGCGGCCCAACTGCTGGATCACCAGTGGGGCGGGCACCTTGCCGGGGCGGAACCCGGGCACGCGCATCTCGCGGCCGAGGGCGGTCGCGGCCTTCGTCACCTGGCGCTCGAGGTCCTCGGCGGGCACCTCGACTTCGATTCGAACCCGCGACTCGGGCAGGTCGGAGAGCTCGGTCTTCATCGCGCGTAGAACCTAGCGACGGCCGCGCCGGGCGGCGATCCGATCCATCACGGCCCAGCGCCACCAGAGGACCGAAGCGTCGGCGAGAAAGGCCGCGACGCGACCCAGCGGGCCGGTGACGAGCCAGACGCCGAGGCGCTCGACCGCGCCGGGGGCGCGGCTCACTGCTCGGCTGCGTAGCCGAGGATCGACGCGTCGATCAGCCACTCGACCGGCGCCTTGTCGTCCGTGTAGACCGTCCCGCCAGGCAGCCGCGGGCCGAGCTCGTAGGCCGATGCGTCGGCGATCGACTCGAGCTCCGGCGGGAAGTCCTCGGCCGCCTCGCGCAACGTCTCGGCGGAGATCTCGCCGTCGCTGCCGAGCAGGATCGTGTTCGTCGGCTCGATCGGATCACGGGCGACATTGGCGAAGACCTCGTTCATCGTCCGGCCGAGGACGGTCTCGAGGTCGTCGGACCCCTCGGGGTGACCGGCGTTGACCATGACGACGCCGCCCGGCGCGAGCTTCTCCTTGGCCTCGGCGAAGAACTCGGTCGTCGTCAGGTAGAACGGGATGTAGGGCTGGTGGTAGGCGTCGACGAGGATCGCGTCGTAGCCACCCTCGGAGCTGCGAAGCCAGGGTCGCGCGTCCTCGTTGAAGACGGTCAGGTTCTCGTTCGAGCCCATGTCGAAGTACTCGCGCCCGACCTCCTGGAGCTCGGGATCGATCTCGACCGCGTCGACGACGGTGTCGGGGAAGTACTCGCCGTAGGCGCGAGCGGTGGTCCCCGCGGCGTTGCCGAGGATCGCGATCCGCTCGGGCGGCTCGGTCGAGCGCGTGAACGGAAGCACGAGGTAGCCGTCCCAGACGTCGCCGGTGAGCACGGTTCCGGGCTTCATCAGCGAATGGACGGCCTGGCCCTCGTTGAGCTCGAGGATCCGTGAGCCGTCGTCGCGATCGATCACGCGGATGTACTGGTGCTCGGACTCGTCCTCGAAGACGATCTCGCCGTCGGCCTGAGACTTGAGCGTGCCGACGGGGATCGCGAGTGCGGCGGCGATCAGCGCTGGAACGACGAGCCAGCGACGCCGCAGGCCGAGCGCCGCGACGAGCCCGATTACGAGCGCGAAGCAGATGAACGTCCGCTGGGTCCCGAGGAACGGGATCAGCAGGAGCGCCGAGAGCATCGTCCCGAGCAGCGAGCCGATCGTCGAGACCGCGTAGAGGCGACCGGCGACCTTGCCTGCATCGCGGACACTCGAGACGGCGAGGCGAAGCGCCCACGGCGACGCCGTGCCGAGCAGGACCACCGGCACCGCGACGAGCGCGAGGACACCGAAGAAGGAGCCGATGAAGGTGCCGGCGGAGATCTCGTCGAGGGCGGAGACCGAGGCGTTGAACAGTGGCTGGGCCACGAACGGGATCAGCGCGATCAGGACCGAGGCGACGAGGATCACCGCGCAGAGCGCCGGCAGCTCGGGACGGCGGTCCGAGAGCTTGCCGCCGAGCCAGTAGCCGATCGACAGCGCGACCAAGACGACACCGATCGTGTTCGCCCAGACGATCGTCGAGTCGCCGAAGAACGGGCTCATCAGCCGGGCGGCCGCGATCTCGGCGCCGAGGCTGCCGGTACCGACGACCAGGACGAGGAGCGTCAGGTAGCGCGCGGACACGCGCGCCTCCGCCTTCCCGGCGGCCGGCGCGGCGGAGCCGGCGGCTGGGGATGCGACGTCGGACAAGGCGCCGCTCAGGCTAGCGACGGACCCTTAAGAAGTTGTGCGGGCGCCGGACTCAGGAGCCGCCGGCGCCGAGCCAGTCGATGCGACGGAAGAAGCGGTAGAGCGCGAGAACGCTGAGCGCCATGACCGCAAGCGCGAGCGGATAGCCGAAGTGGGTGTCGAGCTCGGGCATGTAGCGGAAGTTCATCCCGTAGACCGAGGCGATGAAGGTCGGCACGGCGATGATCGCCGCCCAGGCCGAGATCGACCGTACGACCGCGTTCTGTCGCACGCCGAGCAGCGCCAGGTTGGCCTCGAGGATCGAGGTCAGCAACTCGCGTTGTGAGTTGATGCGCTCGTTGGCGCGGCGGACGTGGTCGGCGACGTCGCGGAAGAAGCGGCGCATCTGCTCTGAGACCTGGGCGTAGTTGCCGCGCTCGACCGACTCGAGCGGCAGCTGGAGCGGCTGCACCGCGCGCTGGAAGGTGATCACCTCGCGCTTGAGGAAGTAGATCCGCTGGGTCGAGTCGCCCTTCTGGGTGAAGATCGCCTCCTCGACCTCGCCGATGTCGTTGTCGATCCCCTCGACGACGGGCTCGTAGTCGTCGACGACCTTGTCGACGATCGCCCAGGCGACCGACACCGGCCCCTCACGCAGCAGCTCCGGTCGCGCCTCCAGCCGCTCGCGCGCACTTCGCAGGTCGCACGGATGCCCGTGGCGGACGCTGATCGCGTAGCCCGAGCCGAGGAAGATGTGGATCTCGCCGAAGTGGACCGACTCCTCGGCGTCGTCGTAGGCGGCGCTTCGCAGCACGACGAAGATCGAGTCGCCGTAGCCCTCGATCTTCGGGCGCTGGTGTTGGTTGGCCGCGTCCTCGACAGCGAGCTCGTGGAGGTCGAAGAGCTCGCCGACACGAGTCAGCTCTTCGGGCTCGGGGTCGAGCAGGCCGAGCCAGACGAAGTCGCCCCCTCCCCCTGTACGCGCGGCCGCCGCGGCGTCCTCGAGGCTCAGCTCCTCGCTCGCCTGGCGCTCGCCATCGCGGTAGTGGGCGCAATCGACGATCACGGGGCGGCGTTCGGCGCGGGTCGCGGCCCTCCTGCGCCTGAGAGCGACCGTCCGGCCCGCCGGGCCTACCGCTCCGTGGGTAGGAATGCGCGCGGAACGTCCGTACCTCCGTAGGGGTTCTCACCCCAGCAGGCCAGCGTGCGATCGCGGTGCAGCGCACAAGCGTGATCGCTGAACGCATACAGGCTGACGCCGATGAAGCGCCCGGGCGCTGGGTCAGCGACCGGCTCGCTGAAGTCACCACCGCAGATCAACGATCCCCCACCCTTCGGAAGCGCGCAGTAGTTCCTCCAGCCGACCCGCGTCTGTCCGGCGATTTTGCGATCGAGCTGACTGACGAGTCCATCCTCGTCAGAGCCCCAGCAGCTCAGCCGACCCGAGCGCTTCTGGGCGCATGCCGAGTAGGCGCCTGTCGTGACCGACTTGAACTCGCCGGTGGGCGCCATCGTTTGTCCCTCCTCGTCCTCGCCCCAGCACTCGACCCGGCCGCTCGGGCGCAGGCCGCAGGCGAAATCGCCGCCCATGGATACCGAGCGGAACTTCCCGCCCGGAACGCCGTCGCGATACGGGTCGTAACCAAAGCAGTCGACCTTGCCGGTCGGGCGGACCCCGCAATTCCCGTAGTAGCCGGCGGTGAGCCTGCGCCACCTGCCCGGCGCCTTCGTCGCATTGACGCTCGGGTCGCCCCAGCAGACTGCCCGGCCGCTGCGCTTCAGCGCGCAGGCGTGGTAGTTGCCGACGGTCAGCTGCTCGAACTTCGCCGTCGGCTCGTTCTCGAGCCCGTAGCTCGGCTCGCCACCCCAACAGGTCACCTTGCCGGTCTTCGCGAGAGCGCAGCTGAATGCGTCCCCCACCCCGAACTGCTTGACCTCGGCTGCCGACGCGGGCGCGGCGAGCAGCGACGCGCCGAGTGCGCCGAAGGTCGCCGCGACGGCCAGCAATCCGATCACGCGCTTCACGATCGCTCCCCCGAAGTCGGTTCGACAAGCTTCGGCTGCCGCCCAGAGCAGCCGACGACCCGACCCTAGACGCTCAGGGGACCCACACGACCGAGGTCTTTTCTGCCTCCGACCGAGGGGTTCGCTCAGCCGAACGAGACCTGCGGCGCCGAGCGCTCCGCAGCGTTCTCGATCTCGAAGAACTCGCGTGCCGTGAATCCGCCCTGGTTGGCGACGATCGAGTTCGGGAAGATCTGGATCTTCGTGTTGTAGGACTGCACGTTCGAGTTGTAGATCCGGCGCGAGGCCTGGATCTCGTCCTCGATCTCCGACAGGTTGCGCGACAGCTGCTGGAAGTTCTCGGTCGCCCGCAGGTCGGGGTAGTTCTCCGCGACGGCGCGAAGGTCGGTGAGGGCGTTGGTCAGGTTGCCCTCGGCCGAGCTCGCCTCCTGCGGCGTGTTGGCGCGCATCGCCTCCGCGCGGGCGTCGGTGACGCGGGTGAAGGTCTGCTGCTCGTGGGTCGCATAGCCCTTGACGGTCTCGACGAGGTTCGGGACAAGGTCGTGGCGGCGCTTGAGCTGGACGTCGATGCCCGACCAGGCCTCGTCGACTCGGTTCCGCGATCCGATCATCGAGTTGCGGATCAGGATGTAGATGAGCCCGATCAGGACGATCAGGACCACGACGACGATGATTGCGATCAGCACTTGGCGGGCTCCGGCTCTGTCGGCGTTTGAAGCGTCAGAGCTTTCTACACCGGCGAGCGGCGCGGCGCAAAGCGCTTAGCGCCCGGCCGACTCGCGTCGCAGCAGCTCGCGCTTCATCTCCGGCCCGCCCGCGTAGTGGCCGATCCCGCCGCCGGAGCGGACGATGCGATGACACGGGACGACGATCGGGATCGGATTCCGACCGCAGGCGCTGCCGGCAGCGCGGTGCGCGCGCGGATTGCCGGCGCGCGTCGCGAGCTCGGCGTAGGTGATGACCTCGCCGAACGGAACCGACTCGATCCCGCGCTGCGCCCTCGCGGCGAAGCCTTCGCCCGAGAGGCGACGATCGAGATCGAGGTCGAATTCGTGGCGGGCGCCGCCGAAGTACTCGTCGAGCTCGCGGCGGGCGCGATCGAGCCTGCGCGGGAGCTCGACGAGCCGCGGCGACACCCGTGCGGCGAGCTCGGCGAGCGCCGCGTCGCGATCGACGGTCGGCAGCGCGATCCGCACGAGCCCGCGCGGCGTCGCGGCGAGCAGCAGCTCGCCGAACGGCGAGTCGGCCGTCGCGATCGCCACGTCGGCGAGGCCCTCGCGGTCGGCACGCTCGGCCAGCGCCATCCGCGCGGCGTGCGTCAACTCGGCCGGGTCGTTCGCGGCTCGAAGCGCCACCTCGAGTCGCTCGGTTGATCGGGCGTCGGTCATCGAAGCTCCTTCGGATAGCGGTCGCGAAGCGTTGCGAGTCCGTCGGCGACCCGGCGCCGGGCTGCCTGCTCGCTGCAGTCGAGAGCGACGCCCACCTCCCGGTAGGAGAGGTCGGCGAAGAAGCGCAGCGATACGGCCGCGCGCTGGCCGTCGGCGAGGGCGGCGACCTGACGGCGCAGGTCGGCGGCTTCGAGCCGGTCGGGGTCGGAGGCCGCCGGTTCGGGCGGCTCGGCGAGACTGAGCGGGCGCCTCGCCGCGGCGCGGTGGTGATCGATCGCCTTGTTGTGGGCGATCCGGAAGATCCAGCCCGGACCGGGTGCGGGCAGGCCCGGCTCCCAGGCGCGCAGCGCGGCGATGAAGGCCTCCTGGAAGACGTCATCGGCGGCGTCGCGGCCGACCGTCGAGCGCAGGTAGGCGAGCACCGCGCCGGCGTGCTCGTCGAGGTAGCGATCGAACGGCCCCGGCGGGGCCGCGCGCTTCTGGGTCTGGTGCGTCCGGCTGGGCATCGCTCTCGAGTGAATGACGATGCCCGACCTCGCGGCGTGAGGTCGGTTCCTAGGCGCGGGACCCGCGGATCGGGATCACCCGGTCCACTCGAAGTGCCACCACTCCTCGGTCGTCTGGACGAAGCCGTAGTTCGGCCCGATCTCGCTCACGACCGCGGCCATGTCCTCACTCGCGACGTCGACCGCGACCCCACGCTCGTGCGCGGAGCTGCCGGGCGGGTTCGCGGGCGCGCCGATGCCCGACAGGAAGAGGTCATAGAGATAGCTCTGCTGCTCTGAGCTCCGATAGACCGACAGCGTCCCCGCGGGCATCAGATCGACGCCGTAGTTCGCCAACGCGTCCTGTCGCATCTGCTCCCAGGCTGCCGCGACCCCGGCGTCGAGGTAACCCGTCCCCTCGAGCGTCTGGACCGGCGCGAGCCAGGACGCCGGCGCCGGGGCGGCGGGCTCGGTCGGCGCGACCGTCGGGTCACTGCTCGCGGTCGTGGTGGTGGTGTCCGGCGAGGTCGCGGTCGCCGTCGTGAGGCCCGCTGCAGCGGCCTCATCGGCGGTCGGGACCTGAAGCGTCTGCCCCTCGACGACGTAGGTCTCAGCCGAGATGCCGTTCCAAGATGCGAGCGCCGAGGCGTCGTAGCCGTTGGCGGCCGCGATCGAGCTCAGGGTCTCGCCGGAGACGACCGTGTGCTCGACCGCCGCTCCGGCGGGCGGGGCGAGGATGGCCGCCGTGGCGAGCGCCGAGAGCGTGCCGCCAGCGACCGCCGCGACGCGGCGTCGCATCGGCGCGAAGGCGGTCGGGGTCGGGCTGGCGTCGACGTGCGGGGGGAATTCGCTCACGCGGCCGGGTTCATTGACCGTGACCGGCTCCCTTCCGCCTGGTCGAGATCGTTCAGGCCTGCAACGCGACGCCCGTGGCGCGCCGCTCAGCGATTCTCGACCGCCGCCGTGCCGGCGGCGACCGTGAAGCTCGCGAGGGTCTCGACCTCGCTGCGTCGCTCGCGGACGGTGGCCGGCGAGCGGAAGTCGACATCGAGGCGGTCCGACCGCGCCTCGAGGACGCCGTAGCCCTTGCGCTGGAGGTCCGTGAACTTGATGTGCGGGTTGTTCGAGGCGACGACGGCCGAGCTGGCGAGCCCGGTCTGGATCTCCGGCGGAGCCGGCTCTCCGGACTCGGCCTCGATCGTGTCGAGGATCCCGCGGGAGGTCGTCGAGCCGCCGACGAACTCGGTCGCGACGGCCTCGGGCGTCGCGACCGGGCCGATGCCGGTCTGGCGCCCGGTCGGGCTGACGTCGCCGGCGAAGAAGGTGTGGATGTCCCCGGTCAGCAGGGTGACGTTCTTGATGTTCTTGTCGCGGACGCCCTCGAGGATGCGGGCGCGCTCGGCGCCGTAGCCATCCCACTGATCCATGTTGATCGGGTTGCCCGACGGCGCGTCGAGCGCCATCGCCATCACCTGGTTGGCGACGATCTTCCAGCGCGCCTGGGAGCGCTCGAGACCACGCTCGAGCCAGCGGCGCTGTTTCGATCCGAGCAGCGTCCGGCCCGGCGCGTCACGCTCCGACGGCGGGCACGGGATCTGCTCGTCGCAGGCCTGATCGTCGCGGTAGCGGCGCTCGTCGAGCATGAACAACTCGGCGGTCCTGCCCATCCGGATCGAGCGATAGAGCCGGAAGCGCTCGTCGGCGACGGCGTCGAAGGGCATGTACTCGTAGAACGAGCGGTAGCCGTTGCGGCGGCGGCGCAGGAACTTGATCCGCCTGTCGAGCGTCGCCTCGCCGGGCTCACCGGCGGCGTAGTTGTCCTCGACCTCGTGGTCGTCCCAGATAGCCATCATCGGAACGCCGGCACGCAGCTCTCGAAGCGCGCGGTCGCGGTGGTAGAGGCGGTACTTCGACCGGTACTCCTCGAGCGTCTGGACCTCGCCGTCGCGGTTCTTGCCGGAGCGGTCCGGCCGCACACCGCCGTCGCCATAGAACGGGCGCTCGTAGATGTAGTCGCCGAGGCAGATGACGAGGTCGAGGTCGTCCTCGCGCGCGAGCCCGCGATGGGCCGTGTAGTACCCGGCCTCCCATGCCTGGCAGGAGAAGAAGCCGATTCGGATCGGCCGGCGCGAGTCCGCGGGAAGCGTGGTGAAGCGACCGACGTCGGACGTCCGGCCGTGGCTCGAGAAGCGGTAGAAGTAGCGCTCGTCGGGCTGGAGGCCGCCGACCCGGGCGTGCGCGGTGAAGTCGCGCTTCGGACCGACACCGATCCGCCGGCGCTCGACGACGCGGCGGAAGTCAGGGTCGCGCGCGACCTCGAGCTCGATCCGGCCGCTGCGCTCGGCGCCGTGAACCCGGGTCCACAGGGTCATCGCCCGCGAGGCAGGCGCCCCGCTGGCCACCCCGCTGCGGAAGCGGACGTCGCGCAGCAGGCGCGGCCGCTTGGCTAGCGCGCCGTTCCGGCTCGCGGCGGCCGGCGAAGCCGCGATCAGCAGCCCGGCGCCCGACCCGGCAGCGGTTTTCACGAACGCTCTGCGATCCAGCTCCCCCGTCATCCGCGGCGACACTAGACCCTTGCCCGCGGCGGATGTGTCGGTTCGGTGAAACCCCGTCGAACCGACCGTCAGCGTGGCCGTTCAGCCCTCCGCTCGACCCGGCGCGATCAGCCCCGACTCGTAGGCGAGCACCACGGCCTGGACCCGGTCACGGATCCCGAGCTTCATCAACACCCGCGCGACGTGGGTCTTGACGGTCGTCTCGCCGACGATCAACGAGTCGGCGATCTCGGCGTTCGACATCCCGCGGGCGATCAGCTTCAGGACCTCGAGCTCGCGCGGGGTCAGCTCCTCGATCCCCTCGGCCTCGGTCTGTTGGGACGGCGCGACGCGCGAGAACTCCTCGATCAGCCGCCGCGTCACGCTCGGCGCGAGCAGCGATTCGCCCTGCGCGACGACGCGGATTCCGTCGGCGAGCCGATCCGCCGGGACGTCCTTGAGCAGGAAGCCGCTGGCTCCGGCGCGCAGCGCGTCGTAGACGTACTCGTCCAGGTCGAAGGTGGTCAGCATCAAGACCTTGGGACCGTCCTCGATCTGAGTGATCCGCCGGGTCGCCTCGATGCCGTCCATCTCCGGCATGCGGATGTCCATCAACACGACGTCGGGCTTCAGGCGCTTGGCCGAGTCCACCCCCTGCGTGCCGTCGGCCGACTCGCCGACGATCTCGATGTCCTCCTCGGCATCGAGGATCATCCTGAACCCGGTCCGGATCAGCGCCTGGTCGTCGACGAGCAGGACACGGATTGCCCCATCGCTCATGAATCCTCCGTCGTGTTGATTGCCGCAGCCTGCTCGGGGTCGCGGACGGACTCGGTCCGATCCGGCCCACCGTCGTTGGTCTCACCGACCCGGGTGCTCGCCGCGGCGGTCATCTCGCGGACGCCGTCTCGCGCCGGCTCGACCGGTATCCGGGCGATCACCTCGAAGCCGCCGTCACGAGGACGACCCGCCTCGAGCTCGCCGCCATAGACCGCGACGCGCTCTCGCATCCCGACGAGCCCGTGACCACCTCCCGGCGCCGCCGGGGTCTCGGCACCGCCCGGCCCGACGCCGTCGTCGCTGACGCGGAGCCTGAGCTCCGAACGCCCGTAGGTCAGCTCGACCTTCGCCCTCGCGCCCGCACCGGCGTGCTTGAGAGCGTTCGTGAGCGCCTCCTGGAGCACGCGATAGGCCGCCAGGTCGACGCCCGTCTGGACCGCAACCGGCGTGCCCTCGACCCGCAGCTCGGTCTCCAGGCCGGCGGCGGTCGCACGCTCGACGAGTCCGGGGACGCCGGCCAGCCCCGGCGCACGGGCCGGTTCGTCGCCGCGGTGGACGGGCCCGAACAGGTGGCGCAGCTCCGCCATCGCCTCGCGGCCTGTCCGCGAGATCAGCTCGGCGGCCTCGATCGCAGTCTCCGGCGAGCGGTCGACGAGGCGCCGCGCGGCGGCCGCCTGGATCACGATCACGCTGAGGTCGTGGGCGAGCACGTCGTGGAGCTCGCGCGCGACGCGCCGGCGCTCGTCGAGCACCGCGCGCCTGCCCTCGATCTCCGTCTCGAGCTCGGCCTGCTCGGCGAGCTCGGTCAGCTCGCGAGCGCGCTCGCGGTTGCCGCGCATCGTCGCGCCGGCGATCCACGGCAGGACGGCGAAGATCGCGACCGGGAAGACGATGTCGGTCGGCGTCTGCCACGCGAACAGCGCGGTGTAGCCGAGGACGGCGATCCAGAGGCCGAGGATCCCCGGGGCGAACGCGCCGGCCGAGTAGCAGGAGATCAACATCAGCAACACGCCCATCGGGAAGTAGCGGTCGACGTCGGCGAAACCGACGATGGCGACGATCACGGCGAGGACCGCGACCTGGACCTCGAGCGGGCGCGAGCGGCGGAAGAGCAGGATGAGCGCGCCGAGCGTCCACAGCGCGATCTCGACGGGATCGCCGCGGACCTCTTCGCGGGTCGCGGCGTCGATCGCGAAGACGGCGAGCACGCCGGCCACGACCAGGCGATCGAGGGCCGCGAGGTCGCGCTCGGCGAGTCGCCCGACCCGCGCCAGCTTCACGTCCCCACCTCGGTCGGGAGCCTGGCGCGAAGCGCGAACCCGATCCCGCCGGAGCCGACGCGGACGCTGCCGTCGTAGATCCGCACGCGCTCACGGATCGCCGCGTAGTCGGAATGCGGTGCCTCGCGCGGTCGGTCGTCGGTGACCTCGACGCCGACGTCGCGCTCGCCGTAGGTCAGCCTGACCTCGGCGTTGGTCGCGCCGGCCTCGGCGGCGGCCTCGAGGCCTCGCTCGATCAACCGGTAGGCGGCGAGCTCGACGCCCGAGGACAGCTCGGGCCGGGCCCCCTCGACCTCGACCCGGGCGATCAGGCCGGACGCGGCGGTGCGTTCGACCAGTTGCCGCAGGTCGCCGAGAGACGGCAGGGGCCGACGCTCCGCGCTCTCGCCGTCGCGCCGCAGCACCCCCAGCAGACGCCGCATCTCGGCGAGCGCGTCGCGGCCGGTCTCCTCGATCACGGCCAGCGAGCGCGAGGCGGCCGCCGCGTCCCCGGAGCCCAGCAGACGCGGCACCGCCTCGGCCTGGGCGACAACCACCGAGACGCCGTTCGCGACCACGGCCTGCAGCTCGCCCGCGATCCGCTCGCGCTCCTCGCCGACGGCGTTCTCCGCCTCGGTGCGACGGCTCTGCTCGATCCTCGCGACGGCGGCCCGCAGGCGCGCGTTCAGATCGACGCGGGCACGGACCGCGTAGCCGACCCCGAGCGGTGCCACGAACAGGAAGCCGCCGGCCAGGGTCTGGGTCAGTCCCACGGATGCGATCAGCGCTCCGAATCCGCCGGCGATCGAGGCCACGGCGAGCGGGATCAGCGGTTCGGCCCAGCGACCCAGCGAGTAGAAGCACCAGAGCATGCCTACGAACGCGACGCTCAGCCCGTCCAGGTAGCGGGCGCCCACCTCGAGCAGGACGAGCGACCCGAAGACGAGGACGATCATCGCCCAGGGCGCCCGGCGCCTGAACGCGAGCCCGGCGCAGAGGGTCAGCGTCAGCACGATCCCGAGCAACGGATCGGGGTCGGGGGACGTCGGGTCGGCGAGGACGAGGATGTCGAGGACGCCGACGATCGCGAACAGCGCGGCGACCGCCACGTCGAAGACGATCGGGTCCAGCTCACGCATCCTGGTGCGCGTCCTCGCGACTGCCACGCGTGCAAGGTACGCCCCGCGGGCGCGCACGCCCTCATCAGAACCGCCGAGTCCGCGTCCTCCTCAGGGATGACCCCCCGGCTCCGAACTCATCCCGGCGGCGATCCGGATATCGGCGCCGCGGGTGACGACGCGGCGGCGGGCCCGTAGGAGATTGCCGCCATCAGCCCGGACAGGCCGGGCGGGATCGAATTCCGGGGGTGAGCGAGATGGGCAGCTGGAGCGCGAGCACGAAGACCGATGCGACACCGGACCAGGTGATCCGTGTCCTGACCGACCCCGAGGCGATCGGCGCCTGGTCGCCGGTTCCGTTCGACGTCTCCGAGCTCGACGGGCCCGTGCTTCGCAGTGGCAGCGAGGTCCGCGTCAGCGGCAGCCTCGCGGGAATGCGGGTCGGCTTCGACGTCGAGGTCCACGAGGCGAGCAGCCATGGCCTTCGGCTGACCGCGACCGGCCCGATCGCGATCGACGTGAGCTACGAGCTCAGCGGCGACCCGGAGGCGATCGAGGTCGACGCGACCGTCGCGGTCCGGGCCAAGGGGATAACCGGCCGCGTGCTCGGCAAGGCCACCGAGGCCCTGCTGGCGGCCGGAGCGCTCGAGGGCGCGACGGGCCGCATCGCCCGCGCCGCCGCGGCCGCCCCGGTCGCCGCCTGAGCCGCGGGACTCAGCGCGAGCCGCGAAGCAACGGCTCGAAGCCCTGGACGCGGGTCCTGCTCCCGTCCGGAAGCGAGATGAACACACCGCCCTCGCGCTCGAGTTGCTCGCGTGGTGAGACGAGGACGATCCCCGAGAAGCGCCCGCGCTCATCGAAGCGCAGGACGTGCTCCTCCGGGGTCGGCCGGCGCTCGCCCGGCTCCGGCCTGACGATCGCCGCGTAGAGGACGTCGCTCGCCTCGTCGTAGGTCACGTGGTTGAACGTGTACGGGCCGGCTCGCAGGCTCATTCGTCGATCAGCCTAGGCCCGCGACGGCTGCCCACCATCATCTGTGCCCGTGAGCGACGAGGCGCACACCGCAGCGACCGGCGAAGCGGCCGGCGAGCCCGGCCGCGGAGCCCTCGCGCTGCTTCGCGACCGCACCTTCGGGCCGTTCTTCGCCGGCAACCTGGTCTCGAACGCCGGCAACTGGATCTTCAACGTAACGGCTGCGGTCGTGGTCTACGAGATGACCGGATCGGCCACCGCGGTCGGGCTCGTGACCGCCTTCCTGTGGGCAGGCGCGCTGGTCCTGCAGCCCTGGGCGGGAGCGCTGACCGATCGCGTCGACCGGCGCCGGATGCTGATCGCCGGCCAGGTCGTGTCGCTGGCCGGCGCGCTCGCTGTCGCGGTGCCGATCCTGCTCGGTGGCACCGGCGCCCTGGAGGGCACGGGGGCCTGGGCGATCTACCTGCCGACGCTCGTGATCGGAATCGGCCAGGCGTTCTCGATGCCCGCGATGCAGGCGCTGCTCCCCGCCCTCGTCGACCGAGCCGACCTCGATCAGGCGCTGGCGCTCAACTCGGTGACGTTCAACCTCGGACGGGCGCTCGGCCCCGCCGTCGCCGGACTGCTGCTGCTCGACCTGGGCCCCGGGATCGCGTTCGCCGCCAACGCGTTGAGCTACGCGGCGCTCGTAGCCGTCCTGGTCGTGATCCGGCCGCGGCGCGAAGAGCAGCGACCGGACGGGGATCGATCGGTGCGCGCCGGCTTTCGCTGGGTGCGCGCGCACCCGCGGAGCATGCTCCTGCTCGCCTCGATGGTCGCGATCGGCTTTGCGACCGATCCGCTCAACACCCTGACGCCCGCGCTCGTGGCGCTCTCGGACGAGCCGAGCTCGCTCGTCGGGCTCACGGTGGCGGCGTTCGGGGTCGGCGCCGTCGGTGTCGCGCTGGGAGTCGAACGGGTCCGCACGCTGCTCGGCCGCGAGCGCTCGGGCATCGTCGGGCTCGCTGTGCTCGCGACCGGCATCGCGGCGCTCTCGCTCGCATCCGCGCCGGGCGCGACGCTCGGGTCGGCGGCGCTCGCCGGCGGCGGATTCATCGTCGCCGTCACCTCGGTCACCGCCCAGCTCCAGCGGCTCGTGCCCGACGAGCTCCGCGGTCGCGTGATGGCCCTTTGGGGTGTCGCGTTCCTCGGCACCCGGCCGCTTTCGGCGACGATCGACGGTGCCCTCGCCGACCTGATCTCGGCGCGCTTCGCGGGCCTCGCGATGGCCGCGATCGCGGCGGCGGCGGCGATCGCGCTCGCGGTCGTCCGCTCTCGCAAGCCGGCGCGCCGGTTTCGGTTCGAGGCGTCGCGGGCAGAGCAGGGTTAGCTGGCCTGATGCGCGCAACGAATCTCTTCGATCCTCGGAGGCCGAGCGAGAGCCATGACTGACTCGACGGAAAAGCCGAGCGAGGCTGGCCCCGGTCCGATCCACACTCCGCGTCAGTCCCCCGAGGCTCCGCCCGCGGCCGAGGCCGGGGATGCGGGCACCCATACGACGCCGACGGGCGGTGCCCCGCGCAACGAGGAGCCGGGCGGCGGTGCGAAGGCCGCCCGCGCCGCCGCGAGCGCGGCCGAGCGCGTCGGAGCGACGGTCGAGCGTGGTCTCGTGGCCGGCTGGCGCGAGCTCGCCGACCGCCGTGGCCTGCGGACCGCGCTCGTCGGCGCGACCCTTCTGATCGCCGCCCTCATCCTCGGCGGCGACTCGGCGCTGACAGTCCCGTTCCTCGTGCTGGGAATCGTGCTGCTGATCCTCGGCGTCATGGGCCCGCGGCTCTCGGGTCATTTCTCGGTCGAGTTCGGCAGCGACGGCACGCGGATCGACCTGCGCACCGACATCGCGGCCCCGGGCACCACCGCGCCGTCCATCCGCGGCGAGCTCCGAGAGGCCGAACGCGACATCGAGCGGCTCTCCGAGCGCGTCTCGGACGCCGAGGTCGTCGAGGGTCAGGGCGAGACGATCGAGATCGACGTGTCCGAGCTCCGCAGCCTGATGGCGGCTGCTGAGTCGAAGGGCGAGCCGGGCAGCCGGACGAGCCCGACATCACTCGCCGACCGGCGCGCGGGCTAGCGCCGCCGCCGCGCCGGCACCGACTCGGCCGCGGCGGGCGCCGAGGGTCCCGCCGGCCTCTGGGCCATTCGTCCACCGGTCGGGCGGACGGCTGTATGACCTCGGTTGATCGTGGTGGCGCTCCGTCCGACAGGTCGTCAGGAAACGAAAACCGAGCTCACCACCAAAGGGGGCGGTGAGACACGAGGAGCCAAGGAGGTGCTGCGCATGCGCGGCATCAAGAAGGCCCCCCGTCTGACGGCCCTCATGGCGTGCGCGACGATCTCGTTGCTCGCGCCCTCGGTCGCTGACGCGGCGGTCAGCAAGTACGCACCCGACCAGAACGCCCGTGACTTCCAAGGAAGCGCGGGTGGCTGGACGTCGTCCTCCGACCCAGATCCCCTCTGCATCCTGCCCGGCGCGATCTGCCCGGCGATCTCCGGCGGCCGCGAGGCCGACGGTGGCGCCGGCGGTGGTGGCTACATGGCGACGAACATCGACACGACGCTGCTCAACACCGTCCTCGCGACGAACACAGGTGTCCTGAGCAGCCCGGGGTTCACGTACAGGGGCGCCAAGGGCAAGCAACCTCAGCAGCTCAACTTGCGGCTGAAGCGCAAGAGCGAGCTCGCTGATCTGCTCGCGATCCCGGGCAACTCGGCCGAGCTGAGCGTCAGCCTCGTCCCGGCCGGTGGCGGGGCAGTCGTGGAGGCGATCGAGCCGCGGCCGATCGGAGCGCAGGCCGCGTGGTCGCCGGTCGGAGCGAAGCTCGCGCCGGGTGAGCTCGAGGTCGGAAAGCGCTACCGGATCGAGATCGCGTCGCGGTTCACCACGATCGCGTCACTGCTGCCGAGCGGTTCGGTCGGCTACGACGACGTCGTCCTGAGCGCGCGTCGCAAGGGCTCACGCGGCGGCGGTGCAAACCCCGGCAAGCAGATCGCCAACGGCATCGGCAAGACGATCAAGATCAAGGGCAACAAGGCTCGCGTGCGGGTCGCCTGCCCGCGCTCGGCCAAGCCCGGGAAGTGCCGTCTGAAGGTCTCGGGCCTGCAGAAGCGCAAGGGGCCGAAGGTCACGAACACCAAACGGGTGAACCTGGCCGCCGGCCAGCGGAAAGTCGTCCGGCTCAAGGTCGTGCGCAAGCGTCGCGCCATCGCCAGGCGCGGCCGGATGTTCGTCAAGGTCCGCTACCGGATGCCCGGAGCTCGCGGCAAGGTCGTGAAGCCGGTTCGCGTCCGCGCCAAGCGCTGAGGCGAGGTGTCAGAGCGGGTCCCGCGACCTCGTGTCGCGGGACCCGCGACGGCACTAAAGACGGCGGCGGATCGTGTCGATCCAGGGTGGCGAGATGGCACCGTCGACCGCCACCGCGCCGCGTTCGGGATCCGTCCGTCCGGCCCAGGGGTTCGCCGCGATCGCCTCGCGCGTCCTCGAGGTCCTCGAGCAACAGCTTCCCGGCAGCCTCTTCTACGTCAGCCAGTTCGACCGCGAGACCGACGAGCTCCGCTACGTCGACGCGCGCGGCGGCGAGGCGATCGGCATCGCGGCGGGCGAGTCGATCACGCTCAGCGAGAGCTTCTGCGTCCGCATGGCCGACGGCGGCGCGCCCAACCTCGCCAACCGCACCCAGGAGGACTCGCCCTACGCCGAGCTCGAGATCGCCTCGATCGTCGGCAGCTACCTGGGCGTCGCGCTGCGAAGCGACGACGGGCCCGCGATCGGCTCGCTGTGTGCGGTCGCCGACGAGCGCGACGCGTTCAGCGAGTCCGACCTCGAGCTGATCTCGCTCCTCGGGCGCCTGCTCGAGCGCGAACTGGAGCGCGAGGCCGTCCTCCAGGGACCGGTGCTGGTCGAGACCGCGCTCCGCGAGGCGGCGAGCACGGACGCGCTCACCGGGGTCGGCAACCGGCGCCGGCTCGAGGTGGCGCTCGCGCACGAGCTGGGCGAGGTGGCCACCGACCGTCGCCGGACCGCGACGCTGATGCTGATCGACCTCGACCGGCTGAAGCCGATCAACGACACGTACGGACACAGGGCGGGCGACGCGGTTCTGCGCGCCTTCGGCCAGGCCCTGCATCGCACCGCGCGAGAGACCGACGTCGTCGCTCGGATCGGCGGCGACGAGTTCGCCGCCCTGCTGCGCGGCGCCTCGGTGGATACGCCCTGCGTCGACTTCGCGGCGCGACTCGAGGAGAGCCTCCGCGAGGCCGGGCCGGAGGGCGGGCCGATCGAGTTCTCGTGGGGCTGCTCGAGCCTCCGCGACCACACGCTTCCCGCCGGCGTGCTCGACGAGGCGGACGCGCGGATGTACGAGCACAAACGCTCACGCCGGCGCGCCGGCGCCCGCGACTGAGTGGCTCCCTCCGGGGCCTAAGGGGTCCGTGGTTGCGGCTAAGGGGTCGGCCGCCCGAGATATGGGCATCCGCCCGTTTCCGGTCCGCCGCCTCAGCCGTAGCTTCGTGTGTGTCCCGATCGACGCACGAGGAGCACACCATGGACACGAGGATCGAAGCGAGCATCCAGGCCACCCGGATAGCCGAGATGCACGAGCGGGCGGCACGCTCGCGGCTCACCGCCGAAGGCGCAGAGGACGTCGCACGCGGGCGCGCTGGGCACGGGCTCCTCGTCTCCCTGGGTGGATACTTCCGGCGTGGCGCGCATGGCATCGGCCGGCTTCATCGGACGGGCTGAGGAGCTCGGCGAGCTCGACGCCGGTCTCGATGCCGCTGAGCGTGGCGAGGCCGGCGTGACCGTGCTCGCCGGCGACTCGGGCGTCGGAAAGACGCGCCTGATCGGGGAGGTCGAGCGCCGCGCCGCGGAGCGCGGATTCCGCGTGCTCGAGGGCGAATGCGTCGACCTCGGCTCCGACCAGCTCCCATATGCCCCGCTCGCCGCAGCGCTGCGACCGCTGGTGCGCTCGGCCGACCCGGTGCTCGGCGAGCTCCCGGACTCCGCGCGCGCCGAGCTCGCGGCGATCGCGCCCGGGCTCGCCGGCGGCACACGACCCGGCCCCGGGGACGGGCAGGCGGCGCAGCTGCGGCTGTTCGAGGCGGTGCTGACACTGTTGTCGCGAATCGGCGAACAGCAGCCGGTGCTGCTCGTGATCGAGGACACGCACTGGGCCGATCGCTCGACGCGGGGTTTCGCGGTCTTCCTCAGCCGTGCGCTTCGCGACGAGCGCGTCCACGCGATCCTCAGCCTGCGCTCCGACGAGCTCGGCCGCCGCCATCCCCTCCGCCCCGCGCTCGCCCAGATCGAACGCGCGCAGCTGACACGCCGGATCGACCTGCGGCCGTTCGACCGCGAGGAGCTCGCCGCGCAGGTCGTCGCGATCGGCGGCGCCGAACCGCGGCCACACGTGCTCGACGCCCTCTTCGCGCGCAGTGAGGGCAACGCGCTGTTCGCGGAGGAGCTGATCGCGTCGGGCGCCGAAGCCGGCGGCCCGCTTCCCTCGACGCTCCGCGACGCGATGCTGCTGCGCTTCGAGTCGCTCTCACCCCGGGCGCGAGCGGCGATCGACATGCTCGCGATCGCCGGGAGCGCCGACGACGAGTTGCTCGCCCTGGCAACCGGGATCGATGTCGAGGTCCTCAGGGACGGCTTGCGTGAGGGCCTCGAGGCGAATGTCCTGACGCGCGACTCGGAGAACCGGATCGGCTTTCGCCATGCGCTGCTGCGCGAGGTCGTGCTCGATGAGCTGCTACCCGGCGAGCGCTCGGAGTCCCACCTCGCGCTCGCCCGCGCGCTCGAGGCCACCGAGCCCGGCGACGTCGCGTCGTGTACGTCGATCGCGCACCACTTCCACGCTGCGGGAGCACAGCGCGAGGCCTTCACGAGCTCGCTCGAGGCCGCGCGACTCGCCGAGGAGGTCGCCGCGTTCGGCGAGGCCGGCTCGCTGTATGAGCGCGCGCTCTCGCTGTGGCCGCGGATCGACGATGCCGAGTCGCTGGCGGGTGCTGACCTCGCCGAGCTCGAGCTTCGCGCCCACCGCTCGTTCTACGGCGCCGGCGAGGACTCGCGGTCGCTGCCGCTGCTCCGCCAGGCAATCGACAGGCTCGATCCCGAGACCGACCGCATGCGGCTTGCGATCGCGTTGGGCGAGCTCGCCTACACGCTCTGGGCGCGCGGTCATGCCGAGGAGAGCCGCGCGAACCTCGACCGCGCGCTCGATCTCGCCGGGCCCGAGCCGGGACCCGTCCGAGCGAGGCTGCTCTCCTACCGCCTGCGCCAGCACCTGCTCCAGGGCCGTCTGCGCCATGCGATCGAGATCGGCGACGAGGCGCTTCGCACCGCCGAGGCCTCCGGCGAGAACTCGCTGCGACCCTTCATTCTCGCGAGGCTCGGCTCGGCCCTGTTCGCGGTCGGACGATTCAACGAGGGGCGCGCGGCGTTCGAAGAGGCGCAAGAGCTGGGCGCGGCCGACCCCCTGCTCGAAGGCGTCGCGGCGGCGTATGCGAACTACGCCGACTCGCTCATGCTCGCCGGGCGCACGCGCGAGGCCGTCGAGGTGATCGAGGCGGGCCACACCGCGCTGGCGCACGCGAGCCGCGGGTTTCGCTGGATCGGGATCGTGCGCTCGGAGATGCTCTTCGGGGCGGGTCGCTGGGACGAGGCGGAGGCGGCGCTGCCGAAGACCTACGGCACGGATGGGGTCGCCTGGCTCCTGCGCCGGGCCGAGATGGCGCTCGGCCGCGGCGACGAACCGCGGGCGGCGGAAGCGCTCGCGGAGGCGCGGGAGCGGCTCGCCGACGCGCTCGAGCCCCAGTACCTCGCGACGCAGGTGATCCTGTCGGTCGACCTCGAGGTCCATCGGCGCGACCACGCGGCGGCGCGGGCGCTGATCGAGGAGGGCCTCGACCGGATCGAGTACTGCTCAGAGGACATCGCACGGCTCGGCCAGGTCGCAGCGGCGGGCGTCTCCGTCGAGGCCGGCGCGGCCCGCCACGCGCGCGACGTCGGCGACGCGGACGCCGAGCGCCGCGCTCGCGAGGGCGCCGACCGCTTCATGGCGCGCGTCGAGGCGGCCGCCGATGACGCGGTCAGCCCGCTCGAGGCGGCCGTAGCCGCCCATGCCCGGGCCGACCACGCCCGCGCCCACGCGCGCGCGGACGAGGCCGAGCTGCGCCGCCTCGCAGCCGAGCGCTGGCGCGATCTCGAACGCCCATACGAGGAGGCGACGACGCTTTGGAAGGCGGCCGAGGCGGCGCTCGATCGCGGCGAGCGCGGCGCGGCCGCTCGCGACGCGTCGCGAGCGCTCGAGATCGCGCGAGGGCTCGGGTCGCGCTGGCTCGTCGATGAGACCGAGGGCCTGATCGCCCGCGGGAGGCTGAGCGCCCCCGCGGAGGCCGCGAACGGGTCCGCCGCGCCCGACGAGCGCCCGTTCGGCCTCACCGCGCGCGAGGCCCAGGTCCTCGAGCGCGTCGCTCGCGGTGAGACCAATCGCGAGATCGCCTCCGAGCTCTACATGGCCGAGAAGACCGCGAGCGTGCACGTCTCGCGGATCCTGTCGAAGCTCGGGGTGCGCTCGCGGACCGAGGCGGCGGCGGTGGCCCACCGCCAGGGGCTCACCGGCTAGCCGGCCTCAGCGCCTCGCCTCAGGCGGGCTCGGGACGCTTGCCGATCAGCATCTCGACGCCGCCCAGCTGGAGCGTCAGCGATCCGTCGGAGTGCGCGATCGCATCGGTGAACACCTCACGGTCGAGCGAGATCGAGCCGACCTCCTCGCCGCCCTCGATCCGTACGTAGATCGACTCGAGGGCGCCCGCCGAGCGGTCGCCGATCGGCCGGCCTTCGATCAGCGTGCCGCCGAACGTGGCGACGAGATGCGGGCGCCCGCCGGCGTCGAAGATCGAGACCTCGACCCGGCGACCGATCAGGCCGAGCAGAGCGGTGAGCGCCTCGTCGAATGTCACGGGCGCCATTGTGCCCGAGCGCGGAGCATCGTGGCGCGTGCGTCCGCCCGGACGGCTCGCTGGCCGGGCGGCTCGTTAGCTTGCCGCCCGTGGAGGCCGCGAAGGGCAAGCAGGCGCTCGACGGCCCGACCCGTCTCGCGCTCATGGCGATGGCGCTGGTCGTCTTCGTGATCGCCAACGACTTCACGGCCCTCAGCGTCGCGTTGCCCGAGATCGAACGTGACCTCGGCTCGAACATCTCCTCGGTGCAGTGGGTCATCAACGCCTACGCGCTCGTCTTCGGCGTCCTCATCGTCACCGGGGGACGGCTCGCCGACATGCTCGGGCGACGGCGGATGCTGTTCGTCGGCTGCGCCCTGTTCGCGGGCGGATCGATCGTCGCCGGCGCCGCGCCGAGCGTCTCGGTCCTGATCGCCGCCCGCGCCGTCATGGCCGTCGGCGGCGCGCTGATCTGGCCGGCGACCGTCGGGCTCACCTTCTCGATCCTGCCGGCGGCCATGGCCGGGCTGGCGGGCGGGCTCATACTCGGGGTCAGCGGGATCGGCAACGCCTTCGGCCCGATCCTCGGCGGCTTCCTCACCGACACGCTGAGCTGGCGCTGGGTGCTGTTCCTGAACGTCCCGATCGCCGCGGCGGCCGTCCTCGTCACGCGCGCGACGGTCAAGCCCGAACCACCGAGCGACCGCGGAGAGCGACTCGACCTGGCCGGCGTCGCGACGCTGTCGCTCGCGCTCGTCGCGTTGATGCTCGCGCTCGACGAGTCCGACGATCTCGGCTGGGGCAGCCCCGCCGTGATCGCGCTGCTCGCCACCTTCGTCGTCGCGCTCCCGGCCTTCGTGTGGTTGCAGCGGCGCGGCGGCGAGCGCGCCCTCGTCCCGCCCGCGGTGTTCGCCAACCGTCGCTTCGCCTTCGCCTGCGTCGCGACCCTGCTCGCCTCGGGCGCGTTCTTCTCGATCGTCCTCTACGCGCCGCAGTTCATGCAGAAGGTGCTCGGCTTCTCGCCGCTCGACAGCGGTCTCGGCTTCCTTCCGCTGATGCTCTGCTTCGCCGGCGGCTCGTTCGCCGGCGGACCGCTCTACCAGCGACTCGGAGCGCGCCCGCTGTTGCTCGGCGGGTCGGCGATGATCCCGGTCGGCTGCTTCCTCGTCAGCCTCGTCGACGCCGGCTCGGAGTACCTCGCCCTCGTGCCCGGGATGGTCGTCTTCGGGATCGGCGCCGGGTTCTTCTACTCGACGCTCACGACCGCCGCCGTGACGACGCTCGACCCTTCGCGCTCGAGCCTCGCGGGCGGGATCATGTTCATGTTCCAGCTCGTCGGCGGCTCGCTGGGGATCGGGCTCACGACGGCCGTGTTCACGGCGTCGAGCGCCGCGGCGGGCGGCTCGGCGGTCGACGCCTTCGCGACCGGGATGTCGGACGGCCTGCGGGTCAGCGCCGCGATCGCATGCGTCGCGATCGCAGCCGTCTGGGTCGTCATCCGGCCCGGCCCGGCGGGCGCCCGGGACGAGGGCCTCCGACCCGCAGGCTGAACGAGCGCCTTGCACACGCCGAGCGACCATCCGGTGGTCCGTGCCGTCCGCGACGGCGACCCCGGCGCGCGCGTCGCGCTGGTGATCGAGGGCGGCGGGATGCGCGGCGCCGTCTCCGGTGGCATGGCCGCGGCGCTCGACGAGCTCGGTCTCACCGGCCGCTTCGCCTCGGCGTTCGGCTCGTCGGCGGGCTCGCTCAACGCGATGTGGCTTGATCTCGGGCCGGATCGACGACGGTGCGCGGACCTGGGTCGACCCCGAGCTCAACCGCGAGCTGATCGACCGGCGGCGGGCACTACGCGGCGGTCCTCTGGTCGACATGCGCCGTCTCGTCGAGGAGGTCTACGAACGGGTCTCCCCCGGTCTGTTCGCCGCAGTACTCGCGAGCCCGACCGAGCTTCACCCGCTCGCGACCGACGCGGATCGCGGAGTCTGCGTCGACCTGCACGACCAGATCCGAGACGAGCGCACGCTGCGACTGGCGCTGCGGGCCTCCGCGGCCCTCCCCTTCGCGGCCGGCGGCCCCGTCGCGCTCGGCGGCCGGCGCTATCTCGACGCCGGCCTCACGGCGGCGATCCCGTTTCGCTCGGCGCTCGAATCGGGAGCGACGCACGTGCTCGTCCTGCGCTCGCGGCGCGCCGGCGACATCGTCGCTCCCCCGGGCGGCTTCCAGCGGCGGGTTCTGGCACCGGTCATGAGCCGAGTCTCGCCGCTCGTCACGACCCAGGTCCTCAGCCGCCCCGCCCGCGAGGGGGTCGACGAGGAGGAGCTCGAGCGGCTCGAGGCGGACTCCGGGGACGGCCCGGCGATCCTCTCGGTGCGCCCCGCCCCTGGCTCGCCCGTACCGAGCCGGCTCGAGCGCGACGTCGAGGTCGTGCGCGGAGGGTTCGCGGCCGGTCGTGACGCGGTTCACGCTACTTTCGGTTGATGGAGAGGCATGCCGAGGACGCTGGCGGTCCGGATCGGATCGTCGAGGGTCCGATCGAGTCGATGGTCGAGTGGGAGCGTCCCGATCCACCCGCACCCGGTGAGATCGAGACCGAGGAGCTCTCGAAGAAGGGCTACGAGAAGAAGCTCGCCGACCTCCAGCTCGAGCTCGTCCGCCTCCAGGGCTGGGTCGAGAAGACGGGCAAGCGGATCGCCGTCGTCTTCGAAGGCCGAGACACCGCCGGCAAGGGCGGGACGATCAAGCGGATCACCGAGAAGACGAACCCGCGGACGGTCAAGACCGTCGCTCTCGGCACCCCGACCGAACGCGAGAAGACGGAGTGGTACTTCCAGCGTTACGTGGCGCACCTCCCCGCCGCCGGCGAGATGGTCCTGTTCGATCGCTCCTGGTACAACCGCGCCGGCGTCGAGCGGGTCATGGGCTTCTGCACCGAGGCCGAGTACCAGGAGTTCCTGCGCTCGGCCCCGCGCTTCGAGCGGATCCTCCTGAACTCGGGACTCATCCTGATCAAGTACTGGCTCTCGATCTCCGACGACGAGCAGGAGAAGCGCTTCCACAAGCGGATGAAGGACCCGATGAAGCAGTGGAAGCTGAGCCCGATGGACCTCGAGGCCAGGGCGCGCTGGGTCGACTACGCCGAGGCGAAAGACGTCATGTTCGCCCACACGGACACGAAGGAATGCCCGTGGTACGTGGTCGAGGCCGACGACAAGAAGACGCTTCGCCTGAACCTGATCAGCCACCTGCTGAGCCTGATCCCCTACCACGACGTCGGCGAGAAGGACCTCGAGCTGCCACCCCGTCAGGAGCGCGACTACGAGCGCCCGCCGCAGAGCTGGCAGACGGTCGTCCCGGAGCGATATCGAGTCGACTGAGCCGGCGGCTCTCAAAGGGGGAAACGCGTTGCCGAACTCACAGCAGGGAAGGAGCATCCGACGAGCGCTCGAGGTGTTGCGCGCGCTCGGTGAGGAGGGAGCGAGCGACAACGGCGGGTTGTCGGTGACGCGGCTGTCCGAGCTGCTCGGTCACGACAAGAGCCAGATCTCGAGGGCTCTCACCCTGCTCGCCGAAGAGGGATTCGCCGAGCGTGTGCCCGGACAGCGCGGTTACCGGCTCGGGTGGGAGATCTACACCCTCGCGCGCAGGGCCGCTCGCGACCCGCTCGTCGAGGAGGGCGAGAACGTGGTCGCCGGGCTTGTCGCGGCGATCGAGGAATCGTGCGCCGTGATCGTGCGAAGCGGCGACGAGCTGCTGACCGTCGCGGCCGAGACCGCCACGCGCACGCTCAAGGCCGTCGGGTTCGTTGGGGCCCGCGGGCCTCTGATGGCGACCGCGGCGGGGCGGGCGATGATGAGCGGCCTGACACGCGACGAGTTCGATGCGCTGCTCGAACGCGTCCCCCCGAAAGCGATGAACGAGCTCACCGAGACCGACCCGGCGAGGATCTGGGAGCTGGTCGAGGCCGATCGAGAGCGAGGTTGGTGGCTCGTCGACCGAGAGTACGACCTCGAGCTCTGCGGGATCGCCGCCCCGGTCACCGATCCGAGCGGCTCGGTGGTCGCGGTCCTCAGCACCGCCGGTCCTCGCCTCCGTCTGCTCGAGCGCACCGAGGAGATCGGCGCCGCGGTACGTGCCGGGGCGATCGAGCTTTCATCGAGGATGCGCGGCGAGCCGAGGCCCATCGCTGACTGACGCTCAGTCCGTCGCCACCTCGAGCCGGAAGCGGTCGCGACCCGTGTGCAGCTCCCAGAGCCGCTCCGCGAGCTCGGCCGGGTCCTTCTCGGGGTGACCCTCCTCGATCGCGCCACCGATGACGAGCTGGGAGACCTGGATGCCCTCGTCGGAGAGCGCCTCGTTCAGCATCTGCGCGTAGGCCGATAGGCCCGCGAAGGCGATGCTGGTGCCGGCGGCGAAGTCGTGGCGCGGCTTGACCGCGGTGCCGCCGTTGACGAACAGGATCGTCCCGGTGTCGTCGGGCAGGAAGCGCATTCCCGGGATCACCTGGTGGGCGGCGGCGATCGGGCCGTAGATCGAGAACTCGACCGGCCCGACGACGTCCTCGGGAGTCGTTTCGAGGACCGGGCGCATGAAGTCCTTCTGGGGTAGGGGGCTGTACTGGAGCACCTCGATCGGCCCGAGCGTCTCGGTCGCGCGCTCGAGCGCCTTTGCGATCGCGCCCGGCGAGCGCACGTCGGCCTCGAAACCGGCTGCCTGGACCCCGTCGGCCGACAGCTCCGACGCCAGCGCGTCCACGCGCTCCTGGCTGCGCGAGATCAGCGCCACCGCGTAGCCCTCGCGCCCGAAGCGCCGCGCGACCGCCGCGCCGAGTCCCCTGCCTGCACCGATGATCGCGAGAGTCGTCATGCCGGTCGGCTACCCAGCCTCCATTGTGCGCAATCGAAACGCCTCGAACCGCGTTTGCGTCCAGATCCCGCGCCGTGGCTCAACGTTCGTATGAGACCCGCCGACTAGGTCCTGACTTCCCGCACGGCGGGTCGTCCCAAGTTCGGAATGACCGCTCCATGGAGGGAGAAGGAGAGATGAGGAATCTGGCCAAGGCAACGCTCGCGAGCGTGGTGTTGATGTTCGGAGCAGCGGCCCCCGCGGTCGCCGGCGACGGTCCGTCGGAGAACGCGAAGGCCTACGGCAAGTACTGCAAGGAAGAGAGCAAGAAGCACGTCAAGGGCGAGAAGGGCAGTCCCTTCAGCCAGTGCGTCAAGGCGATGGCCCAGCTCGACAAGGGCAAGGCCGACAGCCCGCGCGAGGCGTGCAAGGACCTCTCGAAGAAGCACGTCAAGGGAATGAAGCGCACGCCGTTCGCCGAGTGCGTCAAGGGTGGCAAGAAGCTCGAGGAGGAAGAGACCGAGCAGGTCTGATCCGACTCTCGGGAGCCAGCAGTGAACGGGGCGCCATGGAGGGCGCCCCGTTTTCGTTCATCTACGGCTCGCGGAGGATCTTCTCCATCGCCTTGCCGCGCGCGAGCTCGTCGATGAGCTTGTCGAGGTAGCGGATCTCGCGCATCGTCGGCTCCTCGATCTCCTCGACCCGGACGCCGCAGACGACGCCCGTGATCAGCTCGCGCGACGGGTTCATCCGCGGCGCCTCAGAGAAGAACGTCTCGAAATCGGTCCCGCCCTCGAGCTGCGCGTGCAGCCCGTCGCGGTCGTGCCCCGTCAGCCAGCAGAAGATCTCGTCGACCTCGTCCTGCGTCCGGCCCTTCTTCTCGGCCTTCTTGACGTAGTGCGGGTAGACGCTCGCGACGCTCGTCGTGTAGATGCGGTGCTTCTTGGTCTGCGTGGGTGCCATGTCGACGAAGCCTCTCGGAGCGGGTTGCGAGCAGACACGCAACCTAGCCGCGGCGCCGGACCCGCTCTAAGACCGATGCGGGTACTCGATGTAGGTCCAGCCCGAAGCCTCCGGCCCTCTCGTGACCGCGCTCGGAGGCTTGTCCCAGCAGACCTCGCTCCAGAGACCGTCCGGATCGGTGAACCCGGCGCTCAGCAGTGGTCCCAGGTCGGTGACCTGACCGTCGCTGCCACCGGCGTTGTAGATGCGCTCGCGCAACTCCCAGAAGGCCTCCTCGGAGTCGGCTCGCAACGCGAGATGATCGATCCGCCCACGGTCGAACATCGCCAGCTCGCCCTGCGGAACGTCGACGCCCTCGATCTCGAACGGGTGGAGAACGAATCCGCCCCCGAGGTCGAGGAAGACATGACGCAGGCCCTGCTCGGTCATGTCGAGGGTGATCTCGGCGTCGAACACCGTCGCGTAGAACTCGATCAGCCGATCCATGTCGGCTGTCACCGTCGCGATGTGGTGTGTACCGGAGGTGAGAGCGATGGATCCAGACTACGCGCGGCTGTCAAGCGCGAGCGACGCCGGACCGAGGGGTGAGCGAGGGGACTCGAACCCCCGACCGCCTGGACCACAACCAGGAGCTCTACCAGCTGAGCTACGCCCACCGAGGGGCACCCAATCTAGCGGCCGAGCGAGCGCGTGAGAGACTGCGGCCGGTGAGCGGGACCCAGCAGCTGGCGCTGATCCGCGGCATCAACGTCGGCGGCAAGAACATGATTCGGATGGCCGACCTGCGCCTGGCCTTCGAGGAACTCGGGTTCGGCGAGGTGCGGACCTACATCCAGACGGGCAACGTCTTCTTTCGCGCACCGCGGGAGCGTCGCGTCGCGCTGAGCGAACGCCTCGAGTCGAACCTGAGCGCGCGGTTCGGGATCGAGCTCAAGGTCGTGCTGCTGAGCGAGCGCCGGCTGCGTGACGTCGTCGAGTCGGCGCCCGAGGGCTTCGGCGCCGAGGGGTTCAACTGCGACGTCATCTTCCTGCGGCCCCCGCTCGGAGTCCGCGAGACGCTGGGCTCGATCGAGACCCGCGAGGGGATCGATCAGGTCTGGAGCGGACCGGAGGTCCTCTACTTCTCGCGGCTCGCCAGCCGCGCCTCGGGCAGCCGGCTGTCGAAGTTCGTGATGACGCCCGCCTACAAGGAGGTCACGATCCGCAGCTGGCGGACGGTGACGAAGCTGGAGGCGATGCTCGAGGCGCGCGAGGAGGGCTGGTGACCCGGTTCGTCACCCGCGCCTGGAAGCTGCAGCTCCGGCTGCTCGGCGACGCGGTCCTTCGCCGCGTCGCCTGGGAGGTCGCCGACGAGCTCGGCTGGGCCTCGACGCTGCGCGCCGAGTACGTGGCGCTCACGAAGCTCCAGGGCGATGCGCTGATCACCGCGGACCCGGACCTGCGATCTGCGCTCGAAGGCGTGGTGGCGACCGCGTCGGTCGGTGCGCTCGAGCGCGCCTAGCCCAGCCTCAGCTCGAGCGCTTGTCGAGCGCGTCGGGCTTGTGCGCGGCCTGCTTGCCCGTCTTGTCGGACTCGACGAGGTAGCGCGGGTCGTCCTCGGAGGCGGAGATCTTCGTGCCCTCGACGTGGGTGTCGGAGGTCAGGCGCTTGACGACCTTGCCGTGGGTCTTGCCCTGCGGTGTGTCCCAGGAGACCTTGTCGCCCTGGGTGAACTTCTGCTTCTCGGCCATCGCCTCGCCCTCTTCTCGTCTCGCGCTTGAACGTCCTGACGCACGGTCCTGGTCAGTGCGTAGAACGCGGTACCTGCGCGGCGCGCGCGGCAAACCTCGCCGCCGGAGGATCGGCGGCAGCGCCCGCGAACCAGCTGCAGGATGGGTGTGAAGCGATGACGACGCTGCTCGTCGCGGCCGGCGGGACCGTGGGCGTGCTCGCTCGCTACGGGCTCTCGCGCTGGGCGGAGTCCGGCTCGAGCCTGATCTGGACGACGGCCGCGATCAACATCGTCGGTTCGTTCCTGCTCGGGCTCCTCGTCACCCAGCACCACTTCTCCTCGCAGGCGCAGAGCGCACTCGGGATCGGGCTGCTCGGCGGGTTCACCACCTACTCGACCTTCTCGGTCCAGGCGGTGCTCGAATGGGACGGCGGGCGACATGACGTGGCCATCGCCTACGTCCTCGTCTCGGTGCTCGGCGGGATCGCCGCGGGCGCCGCGGGAATCGTCCTCGGGCGCCAGATCGCCTGAGCCCACACCCGGTCGATTCGTCCACGAGCGCGTTCCCGCGACGCGACACGGGTGTAGAGGGCAGCGATGGATGACGAGCACCGCGGAGCCACCGCCGAGCGCGAGCCGAACTTCTTCCTCGCGCGCGCCGAGAAGCGCGCGCTGCGCTGGATCGCCGCGCGCCTCCCCCGCTTCGTCCTGCCCGACGACCTGACCGCGCTCGGCGTCGTCGCCGCCATCGGGATCTTCGTCGCCTACTCGCTCTCGAACACGGACCCCGCGTGGCTCTGGGCAGCAAGCGCTCTGCTCGTCGTCCACTGGCTCGGCGACTCGCTCGACGGCACCCTGGCGAGGGTCCGCGGGATCGGCCGACCGCGCTACGGCTACTACCTCGACCACCTCGTCGACGCGATCTCGACGGCGCTGATCGGGATCGGCCTCGGGCTCTCGCCCTACATGCTGCTCTCGATCGGGACCGTGCTCGTGGTCGCCTACCTGACGCTCTCGATCAACGTCTACCTCGAGAGCCAGACCCTCGGCCGGTTCTCGATCGGCTACGGGAGCGTCGGGCCGACCGAGATGCGCCTGATCCTGATCGCGCTGAACACGGCGCTCTTCTTCGGCGGCGGGATCGGCTTCGAGCTCTTCGGCCTCAGCCTCACGGCGCTCGACGTCGCCGGCCTCGCGATCGCCGCCGTGATGATCGCGCTCCTGATCGGCCGGGCGGCGCGCAATCTGCGTGAGCTCGCGGCCGACGAACCGGCCGCCCCGCGGCGCTAGAAGCCGGCGAGCGGGCCGCGCTTGGCGGCGATGATCGAGTTGTAGAAGATCGGCTCGCCGCGGGTCGAGAGCCGGTGCCGGTAGCGCGACTGGTCCCAGAGCTCGAGCGCGCCGGACTCGAGCGAATCGGCGATGACGCCGGCGAACCCGGTCCGGTCGGTGTCGGTCGTGAAGTGCTCGTTGATGTTGAACGCGACCCAGCCGCCGTCGCCGATCAGCTCGTAGGCGGCGTTGAAGACCTCGGGCGGGATGTCCCCGAAGCCGAGCGCAGCGACGGTCACCAGGCAGTTGAGCTCGCGCGACTCGAGCTCGCTGCGGTCGCCGGGGTCGAGCGCGGTCATGTCGGCGGCGAGGTAGTCGTCGTAGACGCCGGGCCGGTCGCGCTCCGCGGCCTCGGCCGCCTCCTCGAGCAGGTCGATGCCGACGACCGTCGAGGCGCCGAGCGCGCGCAGCTCGTCTCCGACGATGCCGTTGCCGGCGCCGAGATCGAGCACCGACAGGTCGGAGGGGTCGTACTCGACCTGCTCCATCGCGTGGGCGAGACGGGAGCAGACGAAGCGCGGTGAGTCGCAGCGGAGCAGGTCGTAGAAGATCTGCTCGTAGAGCCCTGGGATCTCGTAGATCTCGTGGTAATCGTGGAACCGGATGCGCCGGACCTCGTCGTCGACGCGGACGTCGCACCACTCCTGATCCTGGCCGAGCCCGTCCTGCGGGGGCAGCTTGATCTCGTACTGGGCTCGCAGCTCTCGGCTGCCTGTCGGCGGCGGCGTCACGGTTGTCTCGATTCCCTTCAATCCACTGGCTTGACGCCTCCTTCCGAAGGCCGGTCTCCTGCTCTCTCCGCCTTAAGGGATACCAAGCGGGGATCGAGCGCTCGCCGATCGCCGTCCGGCGCCGACGGGCTGAAACCCGCTCAGGAGCGCTTGCCTCCGCCGGGTAGACGGTCCGCGAGCCGGCCGAGCGGTTCGACCGCACCGCTGAGCTGATCGGCCGAGTCGCGAAGGCTGTCGAGCGCGGGCTCGACGCGGTCGATCTGCTCCGAGATCGAGCCGACCCGCGCCTCGACGGCCTCGACGTGCTTCGGCAGCTCGGGCAGTCCCTGGGTCGAATCGGCGAGCGTCTCGAGTGCCTGGGCCAGCGCGCCGAGACGGCGCAGCGCCTGATCGAGCTCGGCGAGCCTCGAGAGCACGTCGGTCAGGTCCGTGAGCTGGGAGATCGGGCCGTCCTCGGCGACGAGACGCTCGATCGCGCCGTCGGGCGCGAGCAGGCGATCGACGGTGCCGTCGTCGGCGAGCATCCGGTTCACCGTCCCGTCGGCGGCGAGCAGCCGCTCGAGGGTCCCGTTCTCCGTCAGCATCTGCTCGAGCAGGCCGTTCTCGGCGGTGAGGCGCTCGAGCGGGCCACCCGGCTCGAGGATCCGCTCCAGGGGCCCGCCGGGCTCGAGCAGGCGATCGAGCGGTCCACTCTCCTGGGTCAGGCGGTCGAGCGGGCCCTCCTCGGCCAGCAGGCGATCGAGCGGTCCGCCCTCGAAGAGCAGGCGATCGACGATCCCGCCCTCGGCCAGCAGCTTGTCGAGCGGTCCGCCCTCGACGAGGAGTCGCTCGACGACGCCGCCCTCCGCGAGTAGCCGATCGAGCGGCCCGCCCGGCGCGAGCGCGCGGCCGAGCGGCCGATCGTCGCCGGTCAGCTCGGCGAGCTGCTCGATCCGGGCGAGCGGCCCGTCGGGGTCGGAGAGCCGGCCGAGCTGTTCGACCGGTCCGCCCTCGGCGAGAAGGATCCGAAGCCGCTCGTCGTAACCGCCGGGCCTGCGAATCGGACCGTCGGCCGACACGGCGCGGCCGGCCGCGACGATGATCTCGGCGGCGGCGAGCGCGGTGCGCGCGGGCAGCAGCGCGAAAGAGAGCAGTCCCATGGGGGTCAACGTACCCGGCGAGCGCTCCCGCAGAGCCACCGCTTCTCACGGCTGGGTCTAGGTTGGCGCGATGAGCGACATCCCACCCCAGCTGCCGTCGCGGATCGCGGCGCTCGAGAAGAAGGTCAGCGACCTCTACCGCCGCCTCGGTGTGCCCGAGCCGTCGCTGGCCGAGCTCGCCGGCGAGATCCCCGCCGAGGTCGTCGAGCTCGCGCAGGCCGGCAATCAGATCGGGGCCATCAAGCTGCTCCACGAGATGACCGGGTGCGGACTCGCCGAGGCGCGCGAGAAGGTCCAGACACTCACCTAGACGTGCACGCGAACCTGGTGCGATCGGGTAGCCGAGAGACGTGAGCGAGGAGACATCACCCGATCGGGGGTCGGAGGCGAGCCCGGGCGACGTCACGCGGCGGACCAGCCTCGCCGCCGAGCGGACGTTCCTCGCCTGGTGGCGGACCGGGCTGACCTCGTTCGCGGTCGCCCTCGGAGCGGGGGCGATCCTGCCGGACGTCGTTGCCGAATCGCGCACGCGGTGGCCCTACGTCGTCGTCGGGTGCGGGTTCGCGATCGTCGGGGCGATCGCGGTCGTCTACGGGACGCTACGCGAGCGAGCGGTCAGGCGCGCCGCCCTCCGCGGCGAGTGGGTCCCCGCGGGTGACGCGATCATGCTCGTCCTCACGGGATTGCTCGTCGCTCTCGCGATCGGGCTGCTCGCACTGCTGATCGGCACCGGATAGTCGCGGGTAGCGCCCCCACTTGGATTCGAACCAAGGACCTGCGGATTAGAAGGGGCTCAGCTGCTGTGCTGCTACGTCGTGCCCCGCTCTAGCAAGCCGCGCTCGGTGCTCTCATTTGCGCTCGGTTTCGCTCGGTTCGGCACCCAATTCGGCATCCGGTGACACCCGGTTTGACATCCGTATCCGCGCACGCCCTTACCTTGAGACGTATGACTGAACAACTCACCAGCAAGATCTCGCAGCTTGACGCTCGTTTGGCCGCTCTTCCAATCGAGATGGATACGCACCGTGAGGCCTTTCTAGACGCCACAGCCCAGCACCTCGCGTGGTACTACAGCGATGCCGCGCGTGTCGCCGCCGAGAATCAAGAGGTCGAGACTCTGCGAATGATGAAAGACACCGGGAAGCTGAGTGAGCTCAAGGCAGAGGTTGCCGCCCTCGCGGAACGCGCAGGCCCCCTTACCAGACGAAAGCTGGTCGACGAACAAACCGACCATTTCTGGCCGCAGGATTGGACGCCAGACGAGATCGAGCGACTCGATCACACAGCGCGGCATCGCTTCGAGCGTGATTGGGATCCGAGCCACATCGCTGGGGACAACGCGCAGGCAAAAGCCCTCGTCAGTCCGCTCCAGGAGCTGTTTGGACTAGTTGGAGAGGTTCTGGCGTCGTACGGCCTTACAGCTCCGAATGTCGACAGACTCCGGTCCGGCAGCTACGCGGCATGGCGTGAATTGGAGTGGAGCGAGGGAATGGTCCAGTCGATGGTTGAGTACCGAGCCGTTTTCCATCAGTACCTCGCCGACATGAATGAGCGGGGGCGGTTGAGCGAGGACCTGCGACGTCAGCAGGCAACGAGCCTGTGGGACGAGGCGTAGTTGCCCCCATCGACCAGATGCGTGAGCGCGTCGGCAGCTGCTCGCTTCGGGATGTGGTGCGCGTAGATCATCGTCGTCGTCACGCTGCTGTGGCCCATATACGCCTGCACGTCAACGAGCGGCCACACCTGCGCAGCTAGCGTCCCAAACGTGTGGCGCAGGTCGTGAAAGCGCAGCGGCCGGTCCCCTGTGCGCTTGTGGCCAAGCCCGGCCCGGTCGAGCGCTGAGTAGAAGCGCATCCGCATTTCCTTGTCATCCAGGTGCCGCCCGGTCGGGCTGGCGAATACGAGGTCCGTGCTCGCGGTGAAGTGCTGCCGGCGGCTGAGGCGGTCGAGCTCCACGGCGGCTTGATCGATCAGTGGCACGGACCGGACCTTGCCGCTCTTCGGCTCGTGGACCCTGCGCTCCTTGGAGTAGCTGCTTCGCACGAACACGGTCCGCCCGGCAAAGTCGATGTCGCCCCAGCGCAGCGCTCGTAGCTCCCCCATGCGCAGCCCCGTAAAGGCCGCGACGACCCACAGCGCTGCATCCTGCTCGTTGTCAGCTACGCGGGATACCTGGGCTACCTCCTCGGGACTTAGGACGTTGAAATCCCCGCTGCGCTTGACCGTCACCCGCTCGGCGTCCTCGGCCGGGTTCGTTTTGATCCACCCCTTGCGCTTTGCGCGCTTGAGGATCGAGTAGTTGACGACCAGCACCTTCTGAACGGAGCGTCGGCTGATCGCCCCCTCCGCGAGCATGCGCTCCCGAGCTTCATCGATCCGCTGTGTGGTGATCGAGCTCAGTGGCGTGTCTGCCCCGAACGCCGGATAGAGGCGGCGCTCGATGCAGTACCGGTAATCCCGCACGGTCGAAGCCGAGCGGTCGCGGTCCTGCTCCGTGTACCGCAAGAACTCTTCGCAGGCATGCGCGTACGTGCGCGACGCGCCCACAGGGTCCGGCCCAGCAAGCTCACCCCTTCGCGCGTCCGTCAGCAGCGCTTGGAGCGCAGCCTCGGCGGTCCGCTTCGTGAAGTAGCCCTCGGGGGGTCTCCCCCGCTCCGTCCACACCGGGCCGAGGCGCCGGTTCATCCGGCGACCCTCGACCCTCAGCTGGGCGTACCACTGGTCCCCGCGCTTGCGCTCGCGGATGTAGACGCGGCCGCTAGCTCGCATCGGCGGCCTCCTTTTCCTGCTGCGCCTTGAAGCGCTTGGCCAGCTGCCCGGCCTTCTGGGGCGTGAACGAGTAGCGGCCGTTGCGCTGGCCCCGCTCCCCCAGGCCGAGCCCTTCGGAGCGCAGCCACTTGCGCAGCGCCTTGGGATCGACTTCCAACCGCTCGGCAAGCTGCTTTGCGGTGACTTCCTGCTTCTCGCTCATGGCGAGCCCTCCTTGAGGTAGTTAGTGCGAATCCGCACCAAGCTATGAAAGTCGGCCTCGGACCCAGTCCGCCCTCGTCGGGAGAACCCCGGCGCTGGCTTGCGCGCCCCCTATGCCGCTCGGCGTCGGCGCGACTTCGGAGGGCTCGGCGGCCGAATCGAGCTCTCGCCGTCGAGCAGCCCGGCCGGCACTGGCGGGACTAGCTCCTCGAGACCCCCGAACGGGTTGGTCGGCAGCTGGGACCAATCCATGCCCTCGGCCTTCTCCAAAAGCGGACGCCACAGGCCGCGAAGCTCGACGTACTCCTCGCTGGCCTGGCGTGCCTTGTCCATCACAGCGCGGTAGCGCGCAACGAAGTCGCGGCCGAGCGCGGCGATATCGACGGCGAGGTCATCGAACCTGCGGCGGATGAATGCGTCGAGCTCGTTCTCGGCGGTGACCAACGCCTCGCGGGCACCTGTGAGCTGACCCTCGATCTTCGGGTTGACGAGTTCGACGCTCGACCCGTCCACCCCACCAGACCGTGGATTGAAGACGACTTGGGGCGCAACTTCCTGCTGCGCCTTCGCCACAGCTGCCTGAAGCTCGGCTTCCTCGTTGGGATCGTGCTCGCGCTCGCCCGTCTCGACCTGCCGGTAGTAGTCCTGGAGCGGCGAGACGGCGCGATCAAGGTCACGCTTGCTCGCGCGCTGCTCGGTCGTCAGCTGCTCCATGCGAGCCTTAGCTAGCTGCACCGCCTCCTGATGTTCGGCCAACTCATCGAGCGCGGGTGTGCTCGGCTTAGTCATCATCGTCCTCCGGTGTCAGGTCCGCCGGGACTTCTTCGAGCCGCTTGACGTTGCGTAGGCGGTCGAGCCCGTACGGCTCGTCTTCGATCTGCCGACGCATCTCGTCGTCGGCCTCGTGGATTGCTCTGAGCTCGGCGAGCTCACCCTCTAAGCGCGCGATGCGCTTTCCGATTCGGTCCCTGGCCACAGTCAGTCCTCCCGTGGGTCGATTGCCGTCCCGACGCGCTCTCGCAAGTGCTTGAGGCGCGGGCTTTCTGGTGGTGGGCCGGTTTGACCCGGCGAAGTTGTCTCCGGCCCGCTCACGCTCTGCCAGACAGGCAGGCGCTCGGCAGACACGGGCTCGTCCTCCCCGGCGATCAGCTGGCCGAGGACGGTCTGCCAGCGACCCCGCTTGTCGCGGTGGGGCACCGTGGCGAGCATCAGCGCGTCGGCTAGGTCGTCGTGGCCGACCGATGCCTCGATCCGCTCGGTGCCGCTGGCCTGAAGGTCGACGCGCAGTAGCAAGAGCTCGCGGCGCAGGTCCTCGGCCGAAGCCGGGAGCAGCAGACGCCCACGGTCGATGGCGAGGCGCAGCGCTGTGTAGCCGGTGGCCTTGAGCTCGGCGGTGGTGTGGATCGAGACCTTGCGAGTGACGAACGGGCTCGGCCCCGGCTGAATCTCGCGGCGCAGCTGGTCGCGCTCGATCTGCTTGCGGAGCTTCCCGAACTCCCAGTCCTGCACATCGACCAGCCGAAGCCGGCGAGCCGGTCCCCCTCCCTCCGGAGCCGGTCGCTGCCTCAAAAGGCGGGTGAGCTCTTGGGCACAGGGGGCGCCGACCCCGTTCGTCTCCATCGCGATCGTGTCGAAGTGAGCGGGCGAGGCGGCTATCGAGCCGTAGACGTCGTGCAGCGGATGACCGGACGGCCAGCGGTAGGTACAGCGCACCGCGAACGTCCGCGTCCCGGCAAGCCGTCCGATGGCTGCGACGGCGCTGTGGTCGTGCGAGACGCCCCAGTCGACTCCGGCAAGGACTCGGGCCGGGCCGCGCATCTCAGCGAGCCGGTCCGGCAGGTAGTCACGGGTCGCGGCGTCGAGGCTTGCTCGGGTGAAGAGCGAGTCAGCCCCGGAGGCGAATACGCCCTCGTACTCGGCAGCGAAGCGCGTTTCGGTCATCGACTCCCGCGCGGCTTCGATCACGGACGGGCTGATCCACTTGCAGTCAGTCAGCGCCCACCTGTGAAGCGCGATGTTCTGCGACCCGGCTTCGGCGCGACGGACGTGGTCGAAGAACGCCCCCGATGCCACTGTGGCCGAGCTCGCCAGCACCACGCGTGCATCCGGCCTGGCAGCGGTCGTCGGGATAGCCGCACCCAGCAGCAGGTCGTCGGACACGAGCGCTGCCTCGTCCACCAGGAGAAGGTCCACCGTCCAGCCTCTGATCTGGCGCTCGGACGCGGGCACGGAGCGGATTACCGACCCATTGCTGAGAGCCACCAGGGCAGCGCCCTCGTCGGTGACGGAACCCTCCAGGTACGGCGACCCTGTGACCAACCGGCGCACTTCGCTGAGCAGGCGTCGGGCGGCGTCCTCCCCAGCGCTGACGATGAGCACGTGCTGCCGGGGCTTGCGAAAGGCCCAGTAGGCGGCGGCCACCGCGAGGCTGCGCGACTTCCCCGACTGGCGTGGCGCGACGATCGCCGTCGTCCGGGTGCGCAGCGTGAGGGCTCGTGCTTGCCACAGGGTCATGGGCATGCGGGCGAGCTCGTCAGCGAAGACGGCGATGTTGCGCCGGGCGCGGTCGAAGTCAGGCATCGCTGGCCTCCGCCTCGATGGCGTCCTCGCGGCGGGCGGCCTGGTCGCGCTGCTCCCACTCGCGGGCTAGGTCCATCGAGCGCGCCTGGTCGAGCCCGAGCCGTGCGCGGCTGGTCGGGGTCATGCCGAGCTTGTCGAGCAGCCCCTCTGCCCGGCCGACGAGCCTGTCCTCGAGCGCGATGAGGCGCAGGGGGTCCACGGACGCTGTGGTGCGTGGGGCTCGCTTGCGCTGCCGCTTCTTCTGCGGGTCGGTCGAGCGGTAGCGGCGTGCGGTCAAGCCGTTCTGGTCGATGTAGGCGCGGAGGTCGTCGAGCCGAACCAGCGTCTGCGCCAGCAGCGACACGGCTGCGCCATCAGCGGCGGGCAGTCCCCCATCCGCATCCCGCACGGGGGCATCGGCTGCCAACGCGTCGAAGATCTCCCTGGCTTTGGCGTCCTCGCGCTCCGGCGCGACCTTCGCGTACGCCCCGTGAGAGACGGCGAGACGGTTGCCACGAGGTGCGGGCTCCGGCGTCCTTTCAGCCACCCGGCACCCCCTTTTCGCACCCGGCTCGACACCTAGCGCCGACACAGCGCAGCGTCAAGCGGTTTACCTGCGGACTATTCATCCGCCTGCACCTCCTCCCAACGCTCGATGGCGTCGGCTCGGTAACGGAAGTAGCGGCCGATCCGCACGACCGGGATCGAGCCCTGTCGCGTCAGCCGGTAGACGTGGGTCTTCGGGACCTGCCAGCGCTCGGCAAGCTGCTCGGCCGTCATCAGCTGGGATGCGCGCAGCGGCTCGGCGCCTTGCGCGGCGTCGTGCGGGCCGTGGACCGGCTCAGATGGGGTAGCTCGCCCGGGAGCGCTTTCGCGGACGCCTCCGGCCCGCATACGCCCTCGGGCATTACGGGGGTCGCTCATGCGTTGCCCCCTCGTTGGCGGCGGGCACGGACGGGGCGCGAGGCCAGCTCCACAGCCTCGGCTACGCGCGATGCGCGTGCGCTCGTGCGCGGGAAGCAGCTTGGCCCCCTGGCTCCCTGGGGTAGCTCGGGCACCAAAGGGGTTGGCCTCCTGGGCCCAGGGTGCCAGCCAGGGGGCCAAGCTTGGCCTTCTGCTTTTATCGCTCTACTAAGCCAACCTTGAACCCTGGGGGCCAGAAGGCCAAAGGGGCTTGGGGAACCCTGACGCCCACCCCTGGCCCCCTGGGTTGGCAGGGTGGGTCGGAAGGCGGTCACTTTGACCCCTCCTTCTCAAGAGTCCACACCCAGCGGTTCTTCCCGTCGGTCCATTGCTGCTCGGTGCGCACGGCAAGATCGGCTTTGGCTCGCTTGAGCGTGCGCGGCTTGATGTCGCGCTCTTTGGCCTTTGCCTGGATGTCGAACGCGAGGGCCGAGCCGTCAGCGAGCTCTTCCTCGATGAAGCGCTTTGCCTCGGCTCGGTCGCTGCGCTCGTCCGCGTCCTGATTGCTCGCCCCCACCAGCTCGGTCGCGCTATGCGAGCTCGTCTTGCCGATCCGGATGTACGGCTGGCTGGTCGGCCCGTCGCTGGTGCGGACACGCTTCGTCTCGATGGAGCAGCTGCGCGACTGCGCGAGCTTCCCCACGTTCGACTTGGCCTGCGCGAGCACCCGGTCCGATGCGAGGCCGTCCGGGTCTGAGGGGTCCGACGCGAAGACCAACACGGAGCGCGGGGCAGCCGTGAAAGCCACAGAGCCGGAAATGCGCGTGAGGGCATCCGCTGTCGCCGTCGACTTGTTGAGATGCATGATCGACAGCAGCGCGAAGCCGTGCTCCTCGGCTGCGTCGGTCAGGGGGCTCAGCGCTCGTCGCGTGTCGTGATCGCGGTGAGAGTCGAAGCCCTTGCCCCCCTCGCCCCCGAGGAAGGCCATGCCGGGATCGAGCACGACGAGTGCGACGTCTTGACGCTCGGCTTGAGCGGCGAGGTCCCGCACATCTTGCGGCAGCCGGATCGGCCCGGAGTCCCCCTTGTCGATGACGCTCGGAAAGTGGACTCGCCGCAGGTCGGCCCCGGCTGCTTTGAGGCGCGGGACCAGCGTCTGGGCAAGAGCGTCCTCAGCTGAGGCGTAGATGACCGAGCGCGGTGTGCCCTTGAGCTCGCCGGGCAGCTTGCCCCGCGTCACCAAACTCGAGAGGCGGACGGCAAGAGTGCTCTTCCCGAGCCCCTGCCGACCAGCGAGCACGGTCACCATTCCGAGCGGGACATAGTTGCTCCACAGCCACTTCGTTCGCTCGGGCTCGATGTCGGCCGCTGAGACGAATTCGACGGTACGCCGCTCGAAATCGAGGTCCGGGTCCCAATCGCGGTTCGTGTCGAAGCTGCCCTTGAGGTCCGGTCGGTCGCTCACGGCGCACCGCCGAAATCGATGGCAAGGAAGTCAGCGCAGCTGATCAGTCTCCGAGCAGAGACGGACGCCGCGCGCCGAGAAGCGACGCCCGCCCTGCCGGAGTGCTCGGCGCGGAAAGGAGACGCGCCATCCACCGCCACGGCAGAGGAACCCGTGACGGAAGCTTTGTGATGCCGACGCGAGGCCGGCGCAGAAGAGTGAGGTTCGCCAGGGTCGTCGCTAGACGACGAGCGGGAGCGGGACCGAACGACGGGGCGACCCTCACGCGATCTGGGTGCTGTGATCCGAGCTTCGACCCTGGCGGTCCGACGAGCGGCCCGGAGGCGTCGCTGTGCCCGGTCAAGGGATCGGAGCGCTGCTCGGACGCCGCGGGGCGTCTGTGCGCGCTCTAGGCGGCGCTGCGCCTGCCTTACCGACTGCTTCCGCGCGCTGAGCTCGGACGGAGCCTGGCCGAAGTCGATAAGCACCATGCCGCTCACCGCGCGGCCCGTTTCTCACGGAAGTTGTCGTTCCACCGCAGGACGATTTCGCGAGGCGTTGGCACGGCTTCATCGCGGAACACCTCGTCTACCGGCACGTCGAGCGCGGAAGCGATTGCCTGGGCGGTCTTGAGCGAAGGCTGCTTGCGCCCCCGCTCCACATTGTTGAGAAAGACCTTGCTTACGCCCGTCTCATCCGAAAGGTCCCCGAGCGTCAGGCCTTTCGCTTCGCGCCAGAAGCGCATCCAGTTGTCGGTGAAACGAGCGATAGAACAGCATTATAGCCCATCGCTTTGAAGATGTAAACCATGACGTTACGCAGCGCCGCGCTCGATATCGGCCTCGGAGAAACCGCTCTGACGGAGCAAATCCGTTCGATCCTGGTAGGTCACCCAGATCAGGAAGCCCTTGTCTACAACGCTCAAGCGTCGGGCCGACTGGTGGTAATCGAGGATCAGGGGTTGGATCCCATGATGGAGCTGCAGCGAGGCTGCGGACTTCAAAGCCTGAGTGACATTTCCGGGATTCAACTCCTCGCCGCGCGGGTGAACACGTTGCAGAGTGCGATTGATCTCGGTGAGCCCTACCCCGGTCTCGAGTTGCTCCGGGGTTGCAGTAAGCATCGGATAGAGCAGGTACCGATACATCTCTAGCTCGGTATGCATGAACCCGGATGCAAAGCGCGACAAGAAGGCGTTGTACCGAGCCGACTGTTCATCGACTACCCCGCGAATCTCTGAAGCGGCATCGACCTCTTCGCCTACCGATGCTTCCGCTTCTCTCGTCGAAACAATCCCCGCCTCGTCGCATACTCGGAAGCACGTGTCTTGCACGACGGAGACGCTCTCAAAGCACCCGTCGATGAGGGCAGTCGCAAAATCCGGATCGAACCGAACATTCAGCAGCTTGGCGCCTTCATCCATCACGCTCCTGAGCTCCTCAGGCGCCCAAGCGTCGGCGTCTACGGCGATAACACGCCCAGCTAGATCGCCATTCAGTTCGATCAATCGGTTCTCATCAAGCCAAACGCCGACAACGATGAAGGAAAACTTGGAGTTTTCGTGGAACGCCTTCAGTGAAACCGCGAAGTCATGCTGCGCGTCTTCACCGAGGTAATGGAAGTCCTCAAGAACGAGGAAGTCAGGCGCGTCGGCTTCCTGTAGAGCCGCGATCACATCGTTGACATCGAGTGGGTCTAGCTCAAGAGGCTCCGAGGTGACTTGATCGCTTTCCTCCGAAGCTTTTTCGCCGCTGAGGGTGCTGCCGAGAGATGCACCGGGGACGCGGAGCCGGCCGGTGAGCTTCGCGGCCAGCTTGTTGGTTCCTGTTTCAGTTCGTGTCGAGCTCTGCTTTATCTCGTAACCGGCGGCCTTGAGCACCGCGGAGTGGATTTCCGCCAGACCCCACTTGTTTGAGCAGGTGATGACGAGGTGGTCGTCCTCGGTCAGGTTGTACTTACGCAGACAGGTCTTGCCTTGCTTCGAGCTCCCGAAGACGGCCACGTGCTTATCTCGCGTAAGACTCTCGATGAAGGCCCCATCCACCGAAGGGCGGGGAACGTAATTTGCCGGGATATCCCTCGAGATCCCGAAGACATCGGCCAAACGCATGGTGGTCACAGGGCTGAACCTAGAAACCCAGCCGCGGACCTGCAAGGCGCAAGCGGCACCCGATAGTCACCCGTTGCTACTGCAACTACCGTGCCCGGCGCTGCATTCCGCTTGCTAGCGCGATAAGCGAAGCGCCCCCACTTGGATTCGAACCAAGGACCTGCGGATTAGAAGTCCGCCGCTCTATCCAGCTGAGCTACAGGGGCTCTGGGCCGAGAGTAGCCGCGGGCCCGGCGATCGGCGAGGGCGGGAACGTTCGGCCAACTCTCACCCGATTCGTGGCCGAAGCCGATCTAATCGTGTGATGGCCGCTGCCGAACCCAGTGGCGCTGAGCGCAGGTACCCGTCCTACGCGCGCTGGGAGATCGACGCTGATCCGAAACGAGTCCGTGCGGTGCTCGGCGAGATCGAGCGCTCACTCGCCGGGATCGACGCACCCGTGCGCCGTCGCGTCACGTTGCTCGTCGGCGAGCTGATCGGACGCGCGGCCGAGCCCGAGATCGACGCCGATCAGCTGCGGATGGAGATCCACGAGCGCCCGGGCAGCCTGCGCCTCGACATCTGGGACGAGCGCGGGCGCCTCGGCGAGGACTTCTGGACGCGGCTGGCCGACTCGGCCCTGGTCGGCCTCGCGAGCTCGTGGGGACTCGACAGGCGCCGTGCTTCAGGCGCCTGGTTCGAGGTCGTCCACCCTCAGGAGGGTCGCTCGCCCCGCGCCTGACGCTCGCCGCCGGACCCGCTCGCGGTCGTGTCGCGCTCGGGCCGCGGCTCGTGATCGGTTCGGGGCTCGCGCTCCGCGTCGCGTCCGCCGCCGTTCGTGCCGTTCTGGCGCTCGGGCGCCGCGTCATCAGACCGGCCGCCGGAACCGCCGCGCTCGCCGCTCGACCCTCGGCCGCCTCCGCGACCCTCATCCGCGTTCGGCCCGCGACCGCGGTCCCCCGCCGTCGCCGAGTTGCCGCCCCGGTTCGAGCCCGAGGATCCGTTGCCCCCCTGTTCGGCGCGCTCGCGACCTCCTGCGGAGCGCTCGGAGCCGCGGTCGTTCTCGCCGGCGCGCGACCCGGGGTCCGCGGGTCGCCCGGCATGGTCGGGACGGCTCGATTCGGCCTGCTCCTGCCCGTCCGCCGCGGCTTCGGGAAGCTCGTCGGATCCCCCGGCCCCGCGACCGGCGGAGTCGGAGGCGTCCTCGCCTGAGGAGCCCGTGCCGACCCCCGATTCGGCGCCTCTGGAATCCCGAGCGTCCTCGGTCGTCGCACCCACGTCCGCGCCGGGGGCATCGTCCGATGCCCGGGCCGTGGCGGCGCCATCCCCAGTGTCCGGGGAGCCCTCGATCGAGCCGGAGCCGTCCTCCGTTGGATCGTCGGAACCCAGTTCCGAACCACCCGCCCCCGGCTCGGCGGGGCCGGCGGCGCCCGAGTCGGCCGAACGCCCCTCCCCACCGCCGATGACGCCGGTCGCCTTCAGGCCGCCGTAGCCGCCGGCGCCGATCGCGAGCGTCGCGGCAGCGATCGCCGCGAGCTTGGCCGCGCCGCCCGCGAGGACGGCTGTGCCTCCCGCGCCCGCGGCCCCCGCGCCGGCTGCCGCCGCCCCCGACCCCGCCGCGACCGCGCCCGCGCCGCCCGAGGCGGCTCCGGCGCCGAGGACCTGCTGCAGGATGCCCGCGGCGAGCGCGGCCGGCAGAACCGGAGTGAAGGAGTTCAGCGTGCGCGAACGGTCGTCGATCGCCGCGGCGAAGGCCCGGCAGCGCTCGCACGTGCGCAGGTGGGCGCGAACCTGGCGTCCGCGCAGGACGCGGCCGTCGCCGTCGGAGAGCGCGCGCTGGACGGGCTCACACGGCATCTCGCGACCCTCCCGGATCTCGGTCAGCGCGACGCGCGCCTCGTAGACCGCCTGCTTGGCCGTCGACTCGCTCGTCTCGAGCGCCGCCGCGATGTCCCCGGTCGACAGGCCGGAGAGCTCGCGCATGAGGATCGCGCTCCGCTGGCGCTCGGGCAGGCTGCGGATGTCGACGATCAGGGCCTCGAGTCGCTGTCGATCCTCGCTCTGCTCGGCGGGGCTCGGAGCCACCGAGGCCGATGTCCCCGACTCCTGCTCGACCACGTCGCCGAGCGCCGAGCGCGAACGGCGCTCGCGGATCAGGTCGATCGACTCGTTGTGTGCGATCCGGTAGAGCCACGGCCGCAGGTCTCGCGGCGGGTCGCCGTCGCGAAGCGCGACGAGCGCCTTGGTCATCGTCGCCTGAAGCGCGTCGGCGGCGTCGTGCTCTCCGAGCATCGACGCGCAGTAGCGATAGATCGCCGCCCGATGGCGCTCGTAGATCCGCGCGAACGCGGAATCGTCGCCTCGCGAGGCGGCCAGCGCCAGCGACCGGTCGATCTCGGTCGGCGGGGGCTCGGAGCGCACAGCGGCCTCCGGTTCGATCTCGGTCCCCGTCATTCACACCCATTATCGGAACGAATCCGGAAGACCAGAAGTAAGGACCTATCCGGCACTCCCTAAGGAGTTCGGAAAGTCTCCGGCGAAAGGTCCTGACTTCGTCTCGCGCGCGCCGTCTCAGCCCCGGTGCCGCAGACACACGACAACCGAACCCAGCCGACGGGGCTCACGGTCATCGTCCCCGCCTTCAACGAGGCCGAGTCCGTCGCCGAGACCGTTCGCTCGCTGTTGGGCCAGACCGCCCCGCCGGAGCGCCTGATCGTCATCGACGACTGCTCGACCGACGACACGGCTGACGTCGCTCGGAGCGCGGGTGCCGAGGTCGTCAAGCCGCCGGCCAACACCGGCTCGAAGGCCGGTGCGCAGAACTTCGCCCTCGAGCTCGTCGACACCGAGTTCGTGATGGCGGTCGACGCCGACACGACGCTCGAGCCCGAGGCGATCGAGAAGCTCCTGCCCTCGCTCGACGACCGCGACGTCGCCGCCGCCTGCGGGTTCGTCCTCCCGCGGCACGTCGGCACGATCTGGGAGCGCGGGCGCTACGTCGAGTACCTGCTCGCCTTCTCGTTCTTCAAGCGGATCCAGGACTACTTCGGCAAGCCGCTGATCTCCTCGGGCTGCTTCTCGGTCTACCGCACGGACGAGCTGCGGGCGGCGGGAGCCTGGCAGACGCGGACGATGGCCGAGGACATGGATCTCACGTGGACGCTCTACTCGCGCGGCCACAAGGTGCGCTTCGAGCCCGACGCGGTCTCGTATCCCATCGAGCCGCACAACCTTGAGTTCATGGGCAAGCAGCTCAAGCGCTGGTCGCACGGCTTCGTCCAGAACGTACGGCTGCACTGGCGGACCGTTCTCGACCTCGGCTATCTGCGCTCGATCGTCACCGTCGGCTTCTGGGACGCGGTGATGGCGTCGTTCGCCTACCTGATCCTGCTTCCGGTGCTGGCCGTCCTGGTCGACCCCCTTTTCCTGCTCGCGTACCTCGTCGACGCGCCGCTCGTGATGGTCCCGGTGTTGTGGCAGGCGCACTCGCGCGGCGAGACGCTGAAGGCGCTGGCCAGCTTCCCGAGTTTCTTCGTGCTTCGGATCGTCAACGGCGCGTTCATGCTCGCCGCTCTCTGGCGCGAGTTCGTCGTTCGCCGCCCACTGCTCGTCTACGAGAAAGGACACTGATGTCCGCCGGACTTCCCGGACTCGGCCTAGGAGGCCTCTTCCTGATCGTCTCAGCGCTGCTCGCGCCCCTCGTCGAGCTCGTCCGCACCCTCCGCGGCCGCAGCTCGGCGGGAGCGTGGCGTGAGGTCGGGCGCAACTTCACGATCGCGGTCTGCATGGTCGCTGTGATCGACCTGTCGCTCCGCGCGTTCCTCGCGGTGTCGTTGCTGTGGGGCGCAGGCAACGCCCCGCGACTGGACGATGCGACGGTGGTTCCGCTCGGACCCGCCGCGATCACGTTCGCGTTGCTGGCGACGGTCCTCGCCGTCGCGAAGCTCACCGGCCTCGGGCTGGCGGCCCACGCCCGGCGCCGAGCGCCCGTCTACCTGATGCGCGGCGATGCGAGCCGTGACCGCGACCGCGGCGGCGAGGGACGTCGCCGGCGCGATCGCATCGGTTCGGAGCACCTCTAGGGCGCCGTCGCCGTCCGCGGCTGCCGATCTGGGGGGCGGCAGTCGCGGAGGGCGTCAGGCCTGCCGCCGCCGCGAAGGCGTCAGGTCTTGCGTCGGCTCTCGCTCGCCTCGACCGCGCCGGCCTGCTGATCGACCACCGGATCGGTGCCCTTCGTCGAGCCCGTGGCGCCAGTGGCGCCCGGCTCCTTGAGCGCCTGAGCCGCGGCCTTGGCCTTGTCGGAGAGCGAGCCCTTGCCCTTCGCGATCGTCTTCAGCTCGTCGGCGTCGCGCTTGAGCGACTCTGTGCCGCCGCGCTGATCGACGACCCTCTTCGCCTGGTCGGCGATCCGCTTCCATTTCGGGTTCATGCGTGACGACTTCCCCGAGTGGCGCGAGTCACGCACCGATGCGGCTTGCGCGGTCAGGGCTCGAACCCGTATCGGGGTGCCCGGATTCGAACCGGGGACCTCGGCCACCCAAAGGCCGCGCGCTGCCAGGCTGCGCCACACCCCGCCGCCCGAACCTTAGGCGAGGCCAGCGCGGGCGCGCGCCCGGCGAGCCGGGCCGAGAAGCCGATGCCAGGGGATCACGATCTCGGCCCACCTCGTCTCGCGCACCCTCGTCCCCTCCACCGGTAGCCTCCCGGCCGCCTTGGCCGACGTCGCCCCGATCAACGCGGTTCGCTACGACCCGACGGCGGTGCCCTCGCTCGGCGACGTGGTCGCGCCTCCCTACGACGTGATCGATGCCGCGAAGCGGCGCGAGCTGCTCGGGCGCTCCCCGTTCAACGTCGTCGAGGTCGATCTCCCCGAAGCGCCGGCCGGCGAGGACCCCTATGCGCGGGCCGCCGAGACGATCGAGTCGTGGAAGCTCCAGGGCGTTCTCGCGACCGAGCGCGAGCCGTCGATGTGGGCGCTCGCGCAGGACTACACCGGCCCCGACGGCCAGCGCCGGACCCGGAAGGGGATCATCCTGCGCTCCCGGGTCACGGGCTACGGGCCCGGCCTCGTCCGGCCGCACGAGCGCACCCAGCCGGGGCCGAAAGAGGACCGCCTCCGCCTGACCCGCGCGACGAAGCTCAACCTCTCCCCCATCTTCTCGCTCTCCGACGCCGACGCCTGGCGCCACGTCGCCGGCTACACGCGAGGTGAGCCGTGGGCCGAGGTCACCGAAGACGACGGCACCGTCAACCGCGTCTGGCGAATCGACGAGCCGACCGCGCACTCCGCCGTCGCTTCCGAGCTCTCGGATTCGGAGCTCCTGATCGCCGACGGCCACCACCGCTACGAGACGGCCCGCACCTACGCCGACGAGATCGGCGGCGACGGCCCGCAGCGCTGGACGCTCAACTGCGTCGTCTCGCTGTCGGATCCGGGGCTGACGGTGTTCGGCTACCACCGACTGCTATCCGGCCTCACCGACACGCGGCGCCAGCTCGCGATCCGCGATGCGCTGTTCGAGTTCTTCGATCTCGAGCAGCTCGACGAGGCCGAGCTCGACCCCGCCGGCGAGGACGGGGTCGGGGTGTTCGGTTACATCGACTCCCACTTCCGCCAGGGCTATCGCCTGCGGCTCAAGGACCCGGACCTGCTCGACGGAATGATCCCGGAGCGCTCCGAGCCCTACCGGCGCCTCGACGCGGCGATCCTCGAGGAGGTGGTCTTCAAGCGCGGCCTCGGCATGAGCGACGAGGACATCGCCGCGAAGCGCGGCCTCGGCTACGCCAAGGGCGCCGAGGAGACGCTCGCTCAGTTGAGCAACGTGCCGGGTGAGGGTTACGACGCGGCGTTCCTGCTGCGCCCGACGCCGGTCGAGGCGGTCCGCGCCGTCGCCCGCGAGGGCGAGACGATGCCGCCGAAGTCGACCTACTTCTTCCCGAAGCTCCTCACCGGCTTCGTCTTCAACCCCGTCGGCTGATCGGCCGCGACCCGCGCCCGTAGGATCAGCGGCGCGATGGAGATGGTGAGCAGGTGAAGCGGTGAAGATCTATACGAAGAAGGGCGACGACGGATCGACGTCGCTCTGGTACGGCGGCCGGGTCCAGAAGTACGCCGCACGCACCGAGGCCTACGGGACGCTCGACGAGGCCGTCTCCGCGCTCGGCGCCGCGCGCGCGCTGTGCGACGACATGCACGACGTCGTCGGCCGCGACATCCTCGAGCTCCAGACGGAGCTGTTCGTCGCCGGCGCCGAGCTCGCCACCGCACCTGAGGCGGCCGGGCGGCTCGAGGACGGCGTCAGCCGCCTGACCGAGTCCATGGTCGAGCGGCTCGAGGGCCGGATCGACCACTACATGGACCAGGTCGACCTGCCGCCGAAGTTCGTCATCCCCGGCGGCACGCCGCTGTCGGCCGCCCTCGACGTGGCGCGCACCGCTATCCGACGCGCCGAGCGGCGGATCGTCTCGCTGCGCGACTCCGAGGGCCTCGACTCCGAGGTCGTCCTGCACTACGTCAACCGCGCCTCCGACCTCTGCTTCGCCCTCGCCCGCTTCACCGACCTCCCCGACCCGGAGCTGTTCGGCGGCCGCGACGGGGCCCCGGCCTGATGGTCACCGCGAGGCGCCGGTCGGGACTCACCAACGAAGTCTTCTTCGAGGGCGGACACTCGATCCTCGCCGACGAGCCGGAGTCGGCCGGCGGCGCGAACGAGGGCCCGAGCCCGGTCGACCTGCTCGCCGCCTCGCTCGCCTCGTGCACGGCGATCACTGTCGAGATGTACGCCGACCGCAAGGACTGGAACCTCGGCGAGTTTCAGGTCGATGTCGAATCCGGCGGCGACGGGATCGTCCCGGAGCGCTTCGAGGTCACCCTGCGCCTGGCCTGCGACCTCGACGACGCACAGCTCGACCGTCTCCTCGAGATCGCGGGCAGGTGCCCGGTCCATCAGGCCCTGTCGGCCGGCTCCGAGGTCGCGATCGGCGACCACGTCGAAAGGGTCTGAGATGGATCTAGGCCTCGGCGGCCGGATCGCCGCGGTGACCGGAGCCTCGAGCGGCATCGGGCGCGAGGTCGCGCTGAAGCTCGTCGCCGAGGGTGCGAGCGTGCTCGGGGTCGGGCGCTCGCAGGAGCGTCTGGCGCAGATGGCCGACGCGGCCGGTGCTCCCGACCGCGTCGCGACGCTGGTCCTCGACGTCACCGACGCGGACTCGGGCGAGCGCATTCTCGAGACCGCCGTGAGCAGGTTCGGGCGCCTCGACGTGCTCGTCAACAACGCCGGAACGTCGAGCCGGCGAGCGCTCGACGAGCTCCCCGACGAGGACTGGTATGAGCAGTTCGAGCTCGGCGTGATGGCGCCGATGCGGGCGATGAGAGCGGCGATCGGGCCGATGCGAGAGCGCGGCTGGGGCCGTGTCGTGAACGTGTCCTCGTCGGCGGGCAAGCGGCCGTCGGCCGACATGGGCTCCTACTCCGTCTCGAAGGCCGCGCAGCTCTCGCTCTCGCGCCTCTACGCCGACGAAGCGGCCGCCGACGGCGTCCTCGTCAACGCGATCTGTCCCGGCCCCGCGACCTCCGAGCTGTGGATGGCGCCGGGTGGGATGCTCGACCAGGCGGCCCGCAACGCCGGCCGAAGCCGCGAGGAAGAGCTCGAGTCCGCGGGCGCCAAGCGCCCGATCGGGCGCCTCGCCGAGCCCGCCGAGATCGCCGACGCGATCGTCTTCCTGTGTTCGGAGCGCGCCTCCTATATGAGCGGCGCGGCGATATCCGCCGACGGCGGCTCGGTGGCGGTGATCATCTGAGCTGGGCGGATGAGCTCCGGGCCCGGCTGCTCGAGCCGGCCGAGGTCGAGCGGATGAAGGCCGCCGGCGGGCGAACCGATGCCGCCGTCCTCGTCGCGCTCCACGGACTCGAATCCGAGCCGGCGGTGATCCTGACCGAGCGCCGCCACGACCTGCGCCGCCACGCGGGCGAGATCTCGTTCCCGGGCGGGCGCCGCGATCCCACCGACCGCGACCTCGAGCACACCGCGCTGCGCGAGGCCCACGAGGAGATCGGCCTCGACCCCGCCGACGTCGAGGTGATCGGAGCGCTGCCGCCGTTCGGCACATTCGTGACGAACTACCGCGTCCACCCCTACGTCGGGTTGATCCCCGACGGACTCGAATGGACCCTGAGCCCGAACGAGGTCGAGACCCTGCTCGACTTCCGGATCTCCGAGCTTCGCGATGGATTCGCGATGCGCCGGCTGGTCCGTCGCGGCATCCCGTTCCAGACCCCGACCTACGAGGTTGACGGCCACCTGGTGTGGGGCGCGACGGCGCGAATGCTCGGCGACCTGCTCGAGCGCCTCGACTGAGTCCCGCGAGCGAGCGCTCACGCGACGGTTGCCGGTTGTTGCGAGGACCGCGCGCCGGGTAGTGTCGTCCCCGTGCAGGCTGAGGAGCGCACCGAGGACGAGGACGACGCGACCCCGGAGTCGGCCGACGAGGGCGCCGACGACGTCGAGGACGCGCGCACGGACTCCGAGGAGGAGGCCGGCGATCCCGACGGTGACGCGTCCGACGATTCGGCCTCCGGCGACGACGATCCGAACGACGAGAACGCCGAGGGCGTCGCCGCACCATCGATCGGTCCCGACACCGAGATCGAGCGCGAGCCGCCCGAGGAGCGCCTGGCGCGCCACGAGCAGTCGACCGTCGACGCGATGGGCAACGACAAGCGCCGCCAGGTCACCGAGCAGTCCTTCGGCGCGTCGAAGACGAAGCGGCTCCTCCTCTACGGGGCCTTCATCGTCGGCCTCGTCGTGGTCGTGTTCGCGGTCCAGTTCGCGATCGCCGAGTTCGACAAGCCGCGGGATCGAAACGGCGAGGACCCGGCACCGTGGGCCCAGGAGGACGCGCGCGAGATCCAGCCGGCCGCGCTCGACTTCCCGCGCAACGGCAGCCAGGACATCGAGCAGCCCGACAGCGATCTCGGCGACGCCCAGAACGCCTCACAGACGTCCGGCGCCAAGGAGCCGCAGGGCTCCTCGGGCGGCTCGGGCTCGGGCTCCGCGAACTAGTCAGCCGAGCGCGGCGGAAACGGCGCGCCTCGCCGCATCGAGCCAGCCCGGGCCGGGCTCAACGTCGATCGAAGCGACCCCGATCCGCCAGGTCTCGCTCGCCCGCTCGGCCGGTGCGCGAGCCGCCTCCCCCGCTCCCCAGCCCTCGTAGGCGACGCCGCGGACCGGCGTGTCGACGATCTCCTCGAAGAGCCGCGCGAGGACCCCGCCGTTGATCTCACGCGCCGCCTCCGGATCCGCGCCCGGGTCGCCGAGCAGCCAGGCGATCACGGCGACGCCCTCGATCGCATCGACCACGCTGCCGAGCCGGGCAGGGTCGGCGACGACGGCCTCGGCCCCGGGTGCGTCGAGCGATCCTTCAACCGGCTCATCGGCGACGCCGATCCAAACCGCCCACCCGTCGCCCACGAGCGCTTCGGCGAGCGCGAGCGCGCGGTCTTCGCCGCCGAGGATCAGAGCTCGCGCCACCGCTAGCGCTCGGCGCCGGGCTCGTCGTCGCCCTCGGAACCCGGCGGTGGCGTGTCGACCTCTTCGAACTCCTCCTCGAGCGCCTGAACCTTCGGGTTGCGCTTCCGGGCCTCGTCGTCCTCGGCGACCCAGCGACGCAGGTCCTCGTTGGTCAGCTTGGCCTCGCCGCGACGCCGCCGATACTCGTTCTGGGCCTTGACCATCTGATCGACCTCGAGCGCCTCGAGGTTCGCCTCGGTCTCGTAGGAGCGATCCGAGCGGTAGCCGACCAGGTCGGCGCCGCTACCCGGGTAGCCGTTGGAGACGACGACAAGGATGACGACGATCAGCGCGAGCATCCCGAAGATGATCAGGAAATCCATCCCGCTCGGAGGCTAGAGCAGAGTCGGACCGCGCCCCGCGCTTGCGCGCGGAAATAGGCTGCGCGAATGGGACAGAGCGACCAGATCGCCAGCGTCGACGGCGAGATCGGACCCGCCGGCGAGGCGACGCTCGCGCTACCGGATGACGGGCTGTTTCGCGGCGACGGCGTCTTCGAGGTTCTCCGCGTCTACGCGGGGCGCCCGTTCGCGCTCGCCGACCATCTACGCAGGCTCGAGGAGTCGGGGGCGAAGATCGACCTCGAGATCGACCGTGGGCGGATCGAGGCCGAGGTGGCCGTCGTCCTCGAGCGGGTCGACGACGACCGCCTGGTCCGGATCGTCTCGACGCGGGCCGGGCGGCGGCTGATCTTCACCGAGCCGATGCCGCGACACCCGGAGACGATCGCGCTCGAGCCGGTCACCTACTCCCCGACGGTGATCCTCGACGGCGTCAAGTCGATCTCCTACGCCGCGAACATGCATGCGACCCGGATCGCGAAGCGAAGCGGCGCCTCCGACGCGCTGCTCGTGACCCCGGACGGAACCGTTCTCGAGTCGCCGACCTCATCCGTGTTCTGGGTCGCCGGCGGCGAGATCCGAACCCCGTCGCTCGACCTGCCGATCCTCGACTCGATCACCCGCCGGCGACTGCTCGGCTGGATCGAGGCGAGCGAGGGCACCTGGAAGCTCGACGAGCTCCTCGCCGCCGACGAGGTCTTCATCGCCTCGACGACGCGCGAGGTCCACGCCGTCGAGCGCGTCGGCGAGACGACGTTCGGCGCACCCGGGCCGCTCACGACCCGAGCCGCGAACGCATTCGCCGCCGGCCGCGCCGCCGAGCTCGGCGTCGACTGAGCTCGACTCCCGACGCGGCCCGATCAGGGCGGCTGCGGGCTGGCTCGGCGCAGGGCGCGCAGACGCCCTCCGGCCGCGAACCACGAGCCGGCGAGGATCATCGCCAGGCCGGCGATCGCACCCGGCCCGATCGGCTCGTCGAGCAGCGTGACGCCGTAGAGCACCGCGAACGCGGGCGCGAGGTAGGAGACGATCATCGTCTTCGCCGGGCCGACGCGCGCGAACAGGCTGTAGAAGAGCGCGAAGGCGACGCCGGTGCCGATCACGCCGAGCGTCCCGACCGCGATCAGCGAGTCGGCCGACGGTGCGTCGGTCGGCCGCGCGACGACCGCGGCCGGGAGCAGGACGAGCGCGGCGCCGCACATCACGCAGCCGGCGAGCCACGTCGGCGGGACGTCTCGCATCCGCGCCTTGATCCACAGCCCGCCGATCGCATAGCCGAGGCCGGCGAGGACGATCGCGAGGCCGCCGAGCAGCTCGGATCCGGATCCGCCGAGATCGATGCCGAGCAGCGCGCCGACGCCGGCGAGCCCGAGCAGGACGCCGAACAGCCGCAGGCCCTCCGACCGCTCGTCGGGATCGAAGAAGAACGCGAGCACCGCGGTGAGCAGGGTCGATGAAGCGACGAGGATCCCGGCCAGTGAGGAGGGGATCGCGGTCTCGCCGAGCGAGATCAGCGTGAAAGGCCCCGCGACCTGGACGGCGCCGATCGCGATCACCTCGGGCCAGCGCCGTCCGATCCCGCGCGCCTCGCCGAGCGCGACCGCGACGGCGACGAGGACGAGCGCGGCGAGCGCGACCCGCCCCCAGGCGACGACGACCGGCGAGAGATCGCGCAGGCCGATCTTGATCTGGAGGTAGCTGGCGCCCCAGATCGCCGCGAGGCCTCCGAGCATGAGCCACGAGCGCCGGTCCACCGGGCGAGCCTAGGTCCGGCCGCGACGCGCCCGGAGGATTACGGGACCTAAGTGGCGGATAAAGAGCCTCCCGGTATCGCCGCCTCATGGGAGGGGGCAAGGGGAGGCGACGTGGGCATAACCGATTCGAAGCTTTTCGTCCGCAAGCCGGTCGAGCAGCTCGTTCAGGAGACGAAGCAGCGCGGCGAGGAGCTCAAGCGCGACGTGGGCGCCCTCGACCTCACCGCGCTCGGCATCGGCGCGATCATCGGTACCGGGATCTTCGTGATCATCGGCGAGGCGATCGGCCTCTCCGGCCCGGCGATCATCCTCGCCTTCGTCCTCGCCGGCGTGACCTGCATCTTCTCCGCCCTCTCCTACGCGGAGCTCGCCTCGACGATCCCGATCTCGGGCAGCGCCTACACCTACGGCTACGCGACGCTCGGCGAGTTCGCCGCCTGGATCATCGGCTGGGACCTGCTGATCGAGTACGGGCTGGGGGTCGCGACCGTCGCGGTCGGCTGGGGCGAGTACCTCTCGGCGCTGTTCGCGGACCTGTTCTCGTTCTCGCTCCCGGACGCGATCGCCCTCGCCCCGGGCGAGGGCGGCGTCGTCAACCTGCCGGCCGTCCTGCTGATCGCGGCGATCACCGCGCTGCTGATCTACGGGGTCCGAGAGACGGCGCGTGCGAACGCGATCATGGTCGTGATCAAGATCGGCATCCTGCTGGTCTTCATCGCGCTCGGCCTGACCGCCTTCGACGGCGGCAACATGACCCCGTTCGCGCCCGAGGGGTTCCCGGGGATCGAGAGCGCGGCGGCGCTGATCTTCTTCGCCTACATCGGCTTCGACGCCGTCTCGACATCGGGTGAGGAGGCGAAGAACCCCGGCCGCGACCTGCCGATCGCGATCGTCGGCTCGCTCGTCTTCGCGACGATCCTCTACATCATCGTCGCGACGGTGGCGGTCGGCACGCTGCCGGCCGACCAGCTCGCGGGGGCGCCGGCGCCGCTTGCCACCGCACTCAGCGAGGGCTCCGGCCTGCAGTGGGGCGCGACGCTGATCTCCTTCGGCGCCCTGATCGCGATCACGAGCGTCGTCCTCACCCTCTTCTACGGCCAGACGCGGGTCGCGTTCTCGATGTCGAGGGACGGCCTGCTGCCGCGCGGGCTGGCCAAGCTGACGGCCCGCAAGACCCCGATCGTCCTGACGCTCCTGTTCGGCGCGCTCAGCGCGGTCCTCGCCGCCCTGCTGCCGCTCTCCGAGCTCGCCGAGCTCGTCAACATCGGCACGCTGTTCGCGTTCCTGATCGTCAACCTCGGCGTGATCATCCTGCGCCGCACGCAGCCGGACCTCAAGCGTGGCTTCCGGGTTCCGTTCAGCCCCGTCTTCCCGCTGATCGGCGCGGCGCTCTGCATCTACCTGATGACGAAGCTGCCGATCGTGACCTGGGAGCGCTTCGGGATCTGGATGGGGATCGGCGTCCTGATCTACGTGTTCTACGGGCGTCGCCACTCGCTCGCGCGACGCGGCACCACCGCCGAGGCGGAGTCGAACGCCGGCTGAGCCGACCGCTACTCTGCCTCGGGTGCAGGGGGAGCAAGGGGACGCGCGGAGAGGACGAGCGATTCGCGCGCGGATCGCACTCGCGCTGGCAACCGCGCTCGCCGCCGTCGCCGCCGCGGCGACGCTGATCGGCCTTCTCGGAGCGCCGGCGGTCGCCGGCGAGGACGAGCGGCTGCTCCCGGACATGGTCACGCTGAGGCTGCACGACACCGGCCTGTCGATCGACCACGGGAAGAAGACCGGACGGACCAAGCTCGAGCTCGACAACGCGATCGCCAACAAGGGCGCCGGACCGCTCGAGATCACGGCGTCGGCCGAGGACGGGATCGGCCCGTGCGCGGCGGGCGACTACAGGTCGATCCAGGCGGTCTACAGCGATTCCGACGGCAGTGGCAGCTACGAGCCCGGCGTCGACGTCAGCGAGCCCGAGGCTGAGCCGTTCGGCTGCATGAGCTTCCACCCGAAGGTCGGCCACCAGCACTGGCACGTCCTCAACCTGACCCATTACCAACTGCTCTCGTGGCGGCGCGGGACCGAGGTCGCCGAGGTCCGCAAGCAGGGCTTCTGTCTGCTCGACTACGGCGCCCTTCCCGGCCAGACGTCGAAGCCGGTCTACCGCGGAATGGAGTGCGGCGGACCCGGCGAGGACAAGGGCGACCCTCCGCTGCCCCCGGGCGTCGAGGGCATCTCGATCGGTTTCTACGACCTCTACGGCCGCGGCCTCGCGGGCCAGTCGATCAACATCACCGACGTACCCGCCGGTCGCTACTGCCTCAGCTCGACCGTCGATCCCAACGGCGTCATCGCCGAGACGAACGACGCCAACAACGCCCGGCTGACGCCCGTCCAGATCGCGCCGCGAATCGAGCGGGTGACCAAGCTTCCCGGCACCTGCCCCGAAACCTGAACCAATCGGCGCAACGCGCCGCGGACCGCAGCGCACCGACCGCGCCGACCACTAGGTTGGCCGACCACCCTCCACCCGAAGGACCCCTCACCCATGTCGAACGAAGAGCTCGTCAACGCCTACGCCCAGGGGCGAGTCAGCCGCCGCACGATGATCCAGGGACTCGTCGCGGCCGGCGTGTCGACCGGCGCCGCCGTGTCCTACGCCCACCTGCTCGCGCCCGAGCGCGCCAAGGCCGGCGGGCGCGGGTTCGCCGACGAGTATCCGTCGACGTGCCTCGACGAGTATCCGTCGGTCGACATGCTGATCGTGGACCGCAAGATCGCGGTCGTGCGCAGAGAAGCCGAGCTACGGGTGAGGGTCCGCTTCTCGAAGTCGAGCTTCGACTTCGGGGCCAATCCCGACCAGGAGCTGATCAAGCTGACGGCGACCGCGCGCCGCAACGGCAAGCCGCAGCGCATGGGCACGACGACGACCCTGCTGAGCGACGGCGAGACCACCGAGGTCACGATCCCGCTCGACAACACCGCGCCGCTGCGCGGTGCCGCACGCAAGACGGTGTTCGTGCGCGCGAGCAACCCGAACCCGGTCGGGACGCCGCTCTGCCGACGCAGCAGCCCCAGCAACCTGATCAGGATCAAGGGCGCGCTGAACTGATCAGTGGGCCGCGCCCGCTGGGCGCAGCCGGACGGAGATCTCTGAGCATCCACCGCGTCCGGTGGTACGTTGCCCCGCGCTCGTGTTCCAGTCGCCGGGGGGCGCTCAGATGTCGAACGAAGAACTCGTCAACGCCTACGCGCAGGGCCGGATCAGCCGTCGCACGATGATCCAGGGCCTCGTGGCCGCCGGGGTCTCGGCGGGCGCGGCCGTCTCCTACGCGCATCTGCTCGCACCGGAGCGCGCGCGAGCGGGCTCCCGCGGCTTCGCCGACGAGTATCCCTCGACCTGCTTCGACAACTATCCGTCGATCGACATGCTGATCCTCGACCGCAAGATCGCCGCCGTACGCCGCGAGGAGAAGTTGCGCGTCAAGGCGCGCTTCGCCCGCGCGGACTTCGAGTACGGCACGAACCTGGAGGCCGTCGACATGCGGCTTACGGCCGTCGCGAAGAAGAACGGGATCCTGAAGATCATGGGCTCGAAGGTCTTCCGGCTCGTCGACGGCAGGACCCGCGAGGTCACGATCCCGCTCGAGGACATCTCGCCGCTGCGCGGAGCCGAGCGAAAGACGGTCTTCATCCGCGCCGAACGCTCCGACTCCGACGTCTTCTGCCGCCCGAACAGCCCGCGGAACTTCATCCGCATCAAGGGCAAGCTGAGCTGAGATCCGCGGCGGCCCGCCGAGGCGATCGCTCGCTCAGCGATCCGCCGCGGGCTCGGGCTCGCCGAGCGACTCGAGGCGGTCGTGGCGCACCATCCGCTCGAGTTCGCCATCGCCCCCCGGCACGATGAGCAACTCGAACAGTGCCCCCGCGGTCGCGGCGAGAGCTCCGAGCGCGATCAGGCCTCGAGCGGACTCGAAGCGCTCCTCGAGCTCCGGTCCGCCCCAGCGGCGTACGGCCCGCGCCATCCCCCGCAGTCGGGTGAGCGGATAGCCGCGGACGATTCGGAGGTTCGTCGGCAGGGTGGCGTTCGTCGCCGCCAGCAGCCGTCCGTAGGCGCGTCCGCGGTTGAAGTGGTGGCGCGCCAGGTGCCTCGCGGTCCGCGAACGGTTCACGTGGACGAGCTCGAGGTCCTGGGCGCGGTAGGCGCTGTAGCCGGCCGAGAACAGGGCCCGGTTGACGATCGTGTCCTCCCCCGCCCGGGTGTCCTCGGGGAACCCGCCGACCTCGAGCAGCGGCTCGCGCAGGTAGGAGCAGTGCGACGGCGGACCGCCGAGCTGTTCGGACGGGCGACCGGGCAGCGCGCGGCTGTGATCGAGGAAGTACGCGGCCCAGCCCGCCGATGTCGGGTTGCCGTTGAGGATCGAGCCGGTGACCATCGCGTAGCCGAGCCGGTGGGCCCGGATCCGGGCGGCGAGGCTGCCCGGCCGCAGGACGACGTGTGAACCCGGGAACGAGACGATGTCGCCGCGGGCGATCTCGAGTCCTGCGTTTCGCGCCGCGCCCGGTAGCCCGGGCTCGGGCACCCGCGCGATCCGGACCTCGGGAAACTCGGCGGCGACCAGCTCGCGCGTGCCGTCGTCGCCGCTGGCGGCGAGGATCACCTCGAACGGCTCCGGCGTCTCCTGCGCGAGGATCGACCGCATCGTCTCGGCGATCGTCCCGACGTCGTTTCGCGAGATCACGACCGCCGACAGCGCCGGCGCCCCCGGGTCGAGGTCGGTGACGTCGACCCCGACCCCGTAGCCGAGCGGGTCGGCGAGCACGGGAAGGTCCTCGGGGCGCGCGGGCCACGGCCTGCCCGCGTCGGCCTCAGCGAGCCGCGAATAATCGAGCTGCCAGCGACGCTCGGGATCGGCCTGCTCGTACTTGGCGACCCGCCGGGCGCGCCGCTCCGCGGTCATGCCGCCGAGGTGCTGGATCCGGATCGTGGTCCGCAGCCGGTCGCGCGGCGCGATCGCGGTCGGTACCGGCACGAGATGCAGGCGCCGGGCGTCGAGCGTCTGCCCCTCCTCGGCGTGGAACAGGCGCGCGACCCAGAGCTCGGAGCGGTCGTAGTGATCGAGGTCTCCGCTCATCCGGAAGACCCGCATCGCGTAGGCCTTCGACGGATCGGCGTCGCGCTCGAGAAAGCCCCGCAGCGCCTCGGCGTCGTCGGCGTCGATGCGCTCGTCGGCATCGAGGAACAGCACCCACTCCGCCCCGGCCTCGATCGCCGCGTCGAGCAGCGCCTGGCGGTTGGCGGCGTCGTCCCAGCCCGCGTAGGTCTCGCGGACGGGGTTCCTGAGCAGGGTCGTGACGAGCGGCGAGGCCCCGAGCAACGCGGCCGTCTCGTCGGTCGAGCCGTCGTCGAGGCAGATCGCCGCGTCTGCGAAGCGCTCGACGGACCCGAGCCAACCCGGGATGTCGTCCGCTGCGTTGCGGGCCGGGCAGAGGACGGTGAGGGAGCCGCCCGCCGGCCGCGAGAGCAGTCCGGAGTCGATCGCGAGTGGCGCCAGGCCCGCCGGCCGCGGCGTCCACGGCACGATCTCGGCCTGCGGGGCGACGAGCCGCCGGGCGCCCGACGGGGCGAACTCGTCCTCCGGGTCGGCCTCGCGGTACTTGTGGTTGCGCCTCTCCGTGCGATCTAGCGAGTCGAGGTGGCGCGCGCGGAGGGTCGTCCGCACCCAGAGCTCGGGCGGGATCGAGTCCGGCAGCGGGTTGAAGTGAAGCCGTGAGCCGGCGATCCGCTGGCCCGGCGCCGCGTGGAACAGCCGGAAGACGTAGACCGGCGTGGCCTCGACCTCCTCCTCGGAGCCCCAGCATCGAAAGAGCTGCAGCGCGTAGGCGCAGACGGGCAAAGCGTCGCGCTCGAGAAAGCCCCGCAGCGCCTCGGCGTCGTCGGCGTCGATGCGCTCGTCGGCATCGAGGAACAGCACCCACTCCGCCCCGGCCTCGATCGCCGCGTCGAGCAGCGCCTGGCGGTTGGCGGCGTCGTCCCAGCCCGCGTAGGTCTCGCGGACGGGGTTCCTGAGCAGGGTCGTGACGAGCGGCGAGGCCCCGAGCAACGCGGCCGTCTCGTCGGTCGAGCCGTCGTCGAGGCAGATCGCCGCGTCTGCGAAGCGCTCGACGGACCCGAGCCAACCCGGGATGTCGTCCGCTGCGTTGCGGGCCGGGCAGAGGACGGTGAGCACCGGCGCAGGCTAGCGGCGATAGTTGCGGGCGTGCCCGCCCAGCCCGAGGTCCCGCCCGAGGAGGACGCGATCGCCGTCCTCGTCATGGACCGGCAGGGATTCGACGCCGACACGGACGTCATCGTCATCGCTCAGATTCGACGCCGTCACCTGCTCTGGGTGCCTCGCGACCTGTTCTCGCCGCGGTTCGGTGACCGCGTCAACCAGGCCTACAAACGCGGCGGGCACGGGCTCGCGTCCGAGGTCCTCAGCGGCCTGGGGTTCCATTTCGAGCGCAGCCTCTGCCTGTCGATCGCCGCGATGCAGGCGGGATTCGCCGCGCTCGGCGAGGTCGTGGTGCCGGTCAGGCGCCGCTACGAGCTCTGGTACCCGCTCTCTCCCCTGAGCCCGATCGAAGAGGGCCGCAGGAAGGTCGTCTTCGAGCCGCTCGCCGAGCGCTTGTCGGGCGAGCGCTTCGACCAATGGGTCGGAGCCCGCTACGAGGAGAACGGGCCATCGACCGACACCGTCCGGCTCGGGCGCCAGCAGGTCCTGCTCGCCACCGTCCTCGGCGAGGGCCGCGACCTGAGCCCTTTTGTCGCCGACCCCGAGGCCCGCCGGATCCACGGCGAGGGCGTCCTGCGTGACCTCGCCGGCGTCGACGCCGGCTGGACGATGTCGACCTTCAAGCGCCACGAGCCGGCACGGATCGACGGCAAGCGCGTTCAGCTGGTGAAGCTCCCCGGCGGCGGCGGCGGGTCCGACGAGCCGGGCCGGCCCTAGCTCGCGAGCTCGGGCGCGACCTCGAGCGGCTCACCGTCGCGCTGCCAGTGCGCCTCGGGCGAGGGCGGCGTGTCGCGCAGATACCACTCGGCGTCGAGTGCGCCCTGGCACCCGGACCCGGCGGCGGTGATCGCCTGGCGGTAGGTGTGATCGACGAGATCGCCGATCGCGAAGACGCCCTCGAGGTTCGTCTGGGTCGTCTTGCCCTGGGTGAGGACGTAGCCGTTCTCGTCGGTGTCGACCTTGCCCTGGACGAGCTCGGAGCGCGGGATGTGGCCGATGGCGACGAACGCCCCGCCGACCTCGAGCTCCTCCTCCGCCCCGGTCTCGGCATTGCGAAGCCGGATCGCGCGGAGCTTGCCGTCCTCACCGGCGAGGAACTCCTCGGGCTCGAACGGCGTCTTGACCTCGATGTTGTCCTTCTCGCGCGCCCGCGCCTCCATGATCTCCGAGGCCCGGAACTCGTCGCGGCGATGGACGATGTCCAGCTCGGAGGCGAACTTCGAGATGAAGATCGAGTCCTCCATCGCCGAGTCGCCGCCGCCGATCACCGCGACCTTCTCGCCGCGGAAGAAGGCGCCGTCGCAGACGCCGCAGGTCGACACGCCGCGGCCCGACAGCTCCATCTCGCCCGGGATCCCGAGCCTGCGGGGCTCGGCGCCCATCGCGAGGATCACGCTGTGGGCGCGGTACTCGTCGGGCCCGACGCGGACGGTGTGGACGCCGCCGTCGGAGAGCTCGAGCTCTGTGACGTCGTCGGTGACGAACCGCGTGCCGAAGCGCTCGGCCTGCTCGCGGAACTTCATCATCATCTCCGGGCCCATGATCCCCTCGGGGAAGCCCGGGTAGTTCTCGACGTCGGTCGTGTTCTGGAGCTGACCGCCCCACTGGAAGCCCTCGACGACGAGCGGCTCGAGATTGGCGCGTGAGGCGTAGAGCGCCGCCGTGTAACCGGCCGGGCCACCACCGACGATGATCAGGTTCTCGATTCGGTCGTTCATCTCAACTCCAGAGTATAGCCAATACTTTACTTTATGAAGTGGGGCGGACGGCGCCGCTCTCCGGGGTGGCGGAGGCGCGCGCGGCGCGTCGCTCCTCGGTCCACCGGGCGACGGTCTTCCGCAGCCCGAAGAAGGCGACGATGCCGGGCGGGATCGGCATCCAGAAGGCGACGATCCGGTAGGCGAGCACCGCGGCGAAGACCTCGTTCTCGGGCAGACCGAAGAGGACGAAGGTCCCGATCATCCCGGCGTCGACGGCCCCGACGCCCCCGGGCGCGAACGGGAACAGGTTGGCGAGCATCCCGATGAAGAAGCCCTGGACGACCACGGCGAGCGGAACCGCGACGTCGAAGGCGTGAAACGAGGCCCAGAGGATGCCGACGTTCGCCGCCCAGAAGCCGACGGCGCCGGTCAGCGCGAGCCCCCCGCGCGACGGTCGGCGCACGAACGCGATCGCCATCCGGGTGCCGTCGGCGAGGGTCGCCGGGGCGGTGATCAGCTTGTCGAGGAACGCCCGGACGCGTCCCCGGTAGCGGCGCGAGCGCATCCGCCGCTCGAAGTCCGAGGGGATCAGCGCGATCAACAGGAACAGCACGATCACTCCGGCAGCCGCCGCCGCCGGGATCAGGGTCAGCCCGAGCGGGTTGTTCCCGGCGGCCACCCCGGTGTAGAGAAGGGTCCCGGCGAGTACCAGGGCGAGCATGTAGAAGGCGTAGAGGAGGACGTTGAACGCGACCATCCGGGAAGCCGCCTCGCGGCGTTCGACGCCTGCCTTACGCAGCGCCCAGTAGGTGAGGATGATCCCGCCGGCACCGCCGGCCGAGAACAGCCGCGTCGCCGCGAGCCCGGCCATCGTGATCTGGTAGCTCTCGCGCCACTCGAGGTGCACGACGCGCTCGCCGACGACGCCGCGAAACAGGGCGACGTAGCTGCCGAAGGCGAGGAAGTTGAAGGCGACCGCTACCGCCAGCCAGACGTGGTCGCCGGTCCAGATCTGCTCGATCGCACCATCGAGCCCGGCGACGCGCGGGATCACGAAGTAGATCGCGATCACGAGGACGACGACGGCGATCAGCGTCTGGACGAGCTTGCGCGGGTCCTCGAAGAACGCCGGCTGATCCTGCTCCTCGGTATCCGGCTCGCCGGTGTCCGCCACGGTCGCCGGGGGGCGCGACTCCTTGCCATCGGTCGCGACGAAGCCGTTGCTCGCGGCCGTCGGGTCTCTGCGCGGGTGCGCCACTGGCCGGGATGGTCGCACGCAGACGGGCGGAGATGAACCCCGGTTAAAGCGCCGCCCGGCGCGGGCGGCGGCCCGACCGCAAAACGCTCCGCCGGTCGATGACTAGAATGGCCGCGCCTTGGCCGCCGTACCGACCCAGAGCGACCTTTCGCCGTCGCGAACGACCACCCGCGCTCGTCGCGCCCTCGCCTCCGCGGCCCTCGCGCTGATGGCGCTCGCCGTGCTCGCGACCCCCGCCTCGGCCTCGGTCATCGCGCCCGAGGCACCGGCCTCGCCGAACGCGGCCGATCTCCACACCGCCTGGTGGGTGATGCTCGTCGTGATCGTCGTCCTGATCGCCGCGGTCAACCTCGCCCTGCTCGGCGCCGTCCGCCGCTTCAGAGCGGTCCGCGGCCGGGCACCGCAGCGCCTCGAGGCCCATCGCGGGTTCTACGGCCGCGTCGGAGCCGGGATCGGCCTCCTCGTCGTCGCCGTCATCGTCTTCGGCGCCGTGATCACCTTCAGCGCACGCACGATCGAGCCCTCCGGCCCCGACGGCCTCGAGGCCTCGAACGCCCGCTTCGCGCAGGTCGGCGTCTCGGGCGGGCCGACCGAGCTCGACACGTTCGACGCGACCGGCGAGTCCGAGGAACCGGAGAGCGTTCCCGTCGAGCCCGGCGCCGGCGCACCGCTCGAGATCGACGCCGTCGGTCAGCAGTGGATGTGGCGCTTCGAGTACCCGCAGCTGCCCGGTCAGTCCGAGGAGGGCGGCAGCGTCCCGGCCACGGACGAGGCGTTCTCGAACCTGTTCAGCTACACGACCCTGACCGTCCCGGTCGACACCGCGGTCCTACTCAACGTCACCTCGACCGACGTCCTCCACTCCTGGTGGGTCCCCGCGCTCGGCGGCCAGGTCCAGGCGACGCCCGGCAAGGACGCGCAGACCTGGTTCAAGGCCGAGGAGGAGGGCGTCTACGAGGGCCGCTCGGCGACCTTCTCGGGCAGCGCCTACCCGGCGATGCGGATCTTCGTGAACGTCGTCTCGCCGACCGAGTACGAGTCCTACATCTCCGACCTCGGTGCCGGCATCGAGGAGGCGCAGGGCGACGTCAGGGACCAGGCACAGGCCGAGGGTGACACGCCCGAGGAGGAGGCAAGCCCATGAGCGTGGCGTCCGGCCCCGAGGTCGTAACGCGCGGCGTCGTCAAGCGCCGCCAGGCCTGGATCGAGCGGGCGACCGACTCCGACCACAAGGCCGTCTCACTGATGTTCATCGGCGGAGCGCTCGGCTTCCTCGCGCTCGCCGTGACGATGCTCGTCCTGACGCGGATCCAGCTGCTCGTGCCGCAGAACACGATCCTGGCACCCGAGATCTTCAACCGCATCGCCTCCGCGCAGGGGATCACGTTCATGATCCTGTTCGCGCTGCCGCTGCTGCTCGGCATCGCCGGCTACATCGCGCCTCTCCAGGCGGGCGCGCGCGGTCTCGCGTTCCCCCGCCTCGGACTGTTCAGCTTCTACCTCTACCTGTTCGGTGGCGTAGCGCTGTTCGCGACCTTCCTATACGTCCCCGCCGATGCCGGCCCGTTCGCTCTGCCGCCGCTCTCGAACTCGGTCTACAACCCGGCCGCCGGCGTCGACGGCTGGATCACCTCGATGATCCTGTCGATCACCGGCTTCACGCTCTTCGCGCTCAACCTCTCGGTCACGCTGCGGAAGCTGCGAGCGCCCGGGATGGCGTGGAGGCGGATGGCACCGTTCGCGTGGGCCTCGAACGTCGCCGCGACGACGATGCTCGTCATCGGGCCGATCATGCTCGCCGGCCTGGCGATGCTGCTGATCGACCGCCACTTCGGCGCGACCTTCTTCGACTCGGGGGCCGGCGGCGCGCCGATCCTCTACCAGCACATCAACTGGATCTTCTTCTCGGGCGCCTGGGCGATCGTCGTGACGCTGGCCGCCGGAGTGATCTCCGAGATCGTCCCGGTCATGGCGGGCAAGCCGCTGCTCAGCCATCGAGCGACGCTCGCCGCGCTGGCATCGATCCCACCGCTCGCGGTCCTCGCCTGGGTCCAGAACATGTACGACGTCCAGGTCGGCGTCGGGCTCCAGATCATGGCGATGGTCTTCGCGCTCTCGCTCGCGATCCCGATCGGCACGCTGATCGTGACCTGGATCGCGACGATGTGGGGCGGCGCGGTGCGCTCGCGGGCAGCGATGTCCTACACGGTCGCGGCGATCTCGACGCTCGGCTTCGGGCTCAGCCTCGAGTTCGCGCTGTCGGTGATCCCGGTCGGCTGGCAGCTCGACAACACCGCCTTCTCGCAGGCCGCGACCACCTACACGATGGTCGGAGCCGCCGTGCTCGGCGGCTTCGCTGCGCTCCACTACTGGATGCCGAAGATGACCGGGCGGTTCGTCGGCGAGGCCGTCGGCCGCGCCGCGCTCGGCGTCATCGTCGTCGGCGTCCACCTCTATTGCCTCCCGCTGCTCGTCGCCGGGCTCAACGGGATGCCCGTCGACGTCTTCGAGTACTACGGCGAGGCGAGCGGGATCGACATGGGCGTCTCGACCGTGAACCTGATCGCTTCGCTCGGCGGCTTCGTGCTCGCGCTCGGGGTCCTGATCGAGCTCGGGAACCTCGCCTACGGCTACCTCAACGGAGGCCGCGCCGGACACGATCCATGGGGCGGCACGTCGCTCGAGTGGTTCGCGCTCTCGCCGCCCCCGGCCCACAACTTCGACGCCGTCCCCGACGTCCGCAGCGCCGAGCCGCTGCGCGACATCCGCGAGGCCGTGCGCATGCGCGGCCTCGGTGAACGGACCGGTGGGCGCGGCGTCCGCGGTCACTCGGCGGTCGTCGAGGGCGGCGACGGTGGTTCTGGCGCCGAGCGCTCGGCGGAGCGGGACGAGAGTCGCGGGCCGGTAGCCTGAACGCAGGCTTCGACCTCTCTCAGATGGAAAGCGCCACCAGCACACACGGAGCGCCGCTGATCGGCGGCCAGAGCCGGGTCCTGGCGACCGTCCGCGACTACCTGATCCTCACCAAGCCGCGGATCATCTCGCTGCTGCTGGTGACCACGGTCGCGACGATGATCGCCGCGAACCCCGACGGCCTGGCGATCTCGACCGTCCTCTGGACGATGCTCGGCGGCTACCTCGCCGCCGGTGGCGCCGGAGCGATCAACCACTACATCGACCGCGACCGCGACGCGCGTATGGCGCGGACGAGCGGCCGGCCGATCGTCGCCGGTCGGATCGCGCCGTCCCACGGCCTGATCTTCGGCATCACGCTCGGCGTCCTCGCCGCGATCCAGCTCTCGATCACCGTCAACCCGCTCGCCGCGCTGCTCGCGATCGGCGGGCTGCTCGGTTACGTCGTGATCTACACGCTCTGGCTCAAGCCGCTGACGCCCCAGAACATCGTCATCGGCGGCGCCGCCGGTGCGATGCCGCCGCTCGTCGGCTGGGCGGCCGCGACGGGCGGGCTCGCGCCCGAGGCCCTGTTCCCGTTCCTGATCGTCTTCCTCTGGACCCCGCCCCACTTCTGGGCGCTCGCGCTGCTGATCAAGGACGACTACGCGCGGACAGGCGTGCCGATGATGCCCGTCGTCCGTGGCGACGACTCGACGCGACGCCAGATCCTCGCCTACGCGGTGATCCTCGTCGCGTTCACCTTCCTCCCGGTGGCCTCCGGCTTCCTCGGCGCGATCTACCTCGCCGGCGCGATCGGCCTCGGCGCGGTCTTCATCGCGTTCGCGACGCGCCTCCTGCGCACGCCGACGCGGCCTCTCGCGCTGCGGCTCTACCTCTACTCGCTCCTCTACCTGGCACTGCTGTTCGCGGCGATGGCCGCGGACCGCCTGCTGCTCGCATAGGATCGGCGCCCGATGGATCGCGAACGCTCTCAATCACTGCTCGGCGCCGGCGTCCTGACCGGGATCGCCGTGGTCATCCTGTTCGCGCTCGTCTTCCTGCTCGCGATCGTCTACATCGGCTAGGAGAGCGGTCATGAGCTCCGAGAACAACCGCCACGGGATCAGCGAGCCGTCCGAGCTCATCTATGAGCCCGCGTCGAGCTACAAGCCGTTGTTCATGGCAGCCGCGATCGCCGGGATCGTGGTCGGGATCTTCGCCGGCACCGTCTACCTCGTCGTCGGCGCGATCGTGGCGATCGTGACGCTGGTGTTGTGGGCGAACGACACGCGCGACGAGATCGTGCGGATGCCGCGGCGCCAGCGCACGACGACCGCGGTCCTCCCCGCGACGCCGCTGCGGCGCCGCTCGCGCTGAGCGCCTGATCCGGCGCCCAGCCCGGGGTGCGACGGCCTCGCACGCACGCGCTCGTCTGGTTCAGTTCGAGCTCGAGCGTTCCTGCTCCGGCGACGTCATCGCCGACGTCGCGCCTTCGGAAGTCCAGACGCGGACGATGTCGCGGATCGACAGGACCCCGACCGGCTCGCCACCGTCGACGACGATCAGGTGGCGGATATGGCGCTCGGACATCTCGACCGCGGCGCGCTCGAGGCTCCAATCCGGCGCGGCGACGATCAGCGAGTCGCTCATGTGGTCGGCGACGAGCGCCTTGTCGGGATCCGAGCCTGCGGCCAGCGCCTTCATCACGTCGCGCTCGGAGACGATTCCGGGGGCGGGGCTCTCCTCGTCGATCACGAGAGCCGCACCTACCCCGCGCTCGGTCATCTGCTGGGCGGCCTGGCGCAGCGAATGGGCGGGCCCGACCGTAAGCATCAACTCCGTCATCCCGTCGCGGACCTGCATCGCGCCAGTCACCTCCGGCTATCGCAATCTCGGGACGCCACGCCGGCGTCCGCTCCCTGATGCCAGCGTAGCCCAGCGAGCGGGGGCGTGGGCGGCGACCGGCGCAGCCTCGCGAGCAGCCCGACCCCCCGTATAGGTAGGATGCCGGGCGTGAGTTCGAAGCTTCGTGAAGTCCTGCGATCCCGCTCTGCGCGCCGCATCCGTCGCCGCCCCGCGATGCTCGCTACCGTCTCGCTCGCAGCCGCCGTCGCCAGCGGCTGCGGCGCCGGCGCCGAGCCCGATCTCGAGCGCGGCCGAGCGCTGTTCTCGGCCAACTGCGGTTCCTGCCACGCCCTCGAGCAGGCCGGCTCCAGCGCCAACGTCGGGCCCGACCTCGACGCCGCGTTCGGAGCGTCGCGTCGCGACGGCCTGGGCACGGAGACGATCGCCGGCGTCGTCCGGGCCCAGATCGAGAATCCCCGCCCGACCTCCCTCGAGCCTTCGGACCCGCGCTACAACGCGGTCTACATGCCCGCCGACCTCGTCGAGGGTCAGGACCTAGACGACGTCTCCGCCTACATCGCGACGGTCGCGGGCTCCGGCGTCAAACCGCCGCCCTTCACCGCTGAGGGCTACTTCTCGCAGAACTGCGGCGGTTGCCACACGCTTCAGGCCGCCGGGACTTCCGGGAACACCGGCCCCAATCTCGACACGGAGCTCGGGGGCCAGGACGTCGAAGACGTGGTCAATTCGATTGCCAACCCGAGCGATGACATTGTCGAGGGATACGAAGATGTCATGCCACAGAACTATGGCGACGACCTGGACCCGGAAGAGATCGATGAGCTCGCCCAGTACATCCTCACGGGCGAGACCGGGGAGGCCGCCGCGGGCGGCAACTCCGGCCGCTAGACCCGCAGGATTGGCGTTGGCGCGTAGCCCGCGAGCAGGGGGCTGTGAGAGCCTGCTGACGTGATCGAGCTCGCCCTCACCCTCGTCTTGGCGCAGGACACCGCCTACGAAGCCGGACGGATCGTGGGCTACCTGGCGGTCATCGCCCTTTTCGGCTATTTGATCTGGCGCTTCGCGTTGCGCCCCAAGCCTCGCTGCCCCTACTGCGGCGCCACGACCGCTCGCGGAGCGACGAGCTGCGACGCCTGCGGCGCGAGCGCGCCCGACGCCAAACAGCCGAAGTCCTGAGCGCGCACGGGGGCTAGCTGACCCGCCCACGCTCTTAGTGAACGCCAAGATCGTCAGTCGAAGGGGTCCGATGGAATCGCAGAAGCCGCGCGCGGCTGGGCGCGAGGTGCGACATCGATTCGATCCTAGGCAGGACTGAGGATCCGGACAGCGATGCTACGAGAAGACCGACAGTCGATGACAGCAGGCTCTAACTCCGTAGCGTCGCTCGACGCGCTTAAGACCGCCTAAAGAGAGTTCGAATAGCCGTAGAGCGCGTTCTCTTCGTCTCCCCTCTCCCTCTGCAACCTCCGCGCCGCGCGTAACGGACTCTGCCAACCGGTCATCGCTCTATTCGACACCCGGTCACTCCCGTGTCCGCCTTGGACCAGCAGAACTGCGGCCCTACTTGTAGACGGGCACTGTCGGAATCGGGGGCAGCTCAACCCGACCCGTAAGCGACCTGGACAAACCACCGCCGTCCACGGTGCCCGTTCCGTCTGAGCTTGCAATGGCGCTGGAACCAACACGCGCGTCGATCGTCGACCCTAGGTTCGATCCTCGCACTCCGGTCCTGCAATATCCCCGGCGTCGATGTCGCATTTGTCCCCGGACCCGGGGCCGCCGTTTGCGTTGTCGCCACCGCTGCCGTCGTCTACATCGACGATGTCGTTGTCCCCGGCGCCTCCCGAAACGACATCATTGCCGCCGTTACCCTCAAGGGTGTCGGTTCCGTCGCCGCCGCGAAGGTTGTCGGCGCCGTAATTTCCCTCGATGACGTCCTCCCCGTCGCCGCCTTCAACGACGTCCTCGCCCTCTTGCCCTCCGAGGAAGTCTTGCTGGTGCATTCCGCTGACGTCGTCGGCTCCGTCGCCAGCGCCGACGGTGTCGATGCCACCCTTGGCAAGCACGGTGTCCTGGTGCTCGTGGGTGTTCTCGCCTCCGCCATAGGGGAAGATCTCGTTGTTCTGGTCGTTGCCTTCAATCGTTTTATCGTGGCCCACCGCGTAGCCGGCACCACCGATCACCATGCCGACGGCGAGACAGAGACTGAGCACGGCCAGCGGGCGAAGGCGGGCCCTCACTCCTGTACCTCCGCCGCATCGTCCTCATCGTTCCGATCGCTGGGGTCGATGTAGGGTCCGCCGAGGCGCTCGAGCTGCTCAGTGGCGCGCATATAGGCGGGGTCGTCAGATGCCACTCCGTTCTCCTCCATGTTCTCGACCATCCGGGTCAGACCACTACGCCACGCGAGGTTGACCTGCTCGACACGCTGCTTCGTCTCGTCGAGCTGCGGACACGGCTTCGGAAACGTGTCGCGAGGCATTCCCGCGTTGGACCACTCTTCGCGGATCTCAGCCGGACAATCTTCGGCCGCAACGCTTCCTTCGGGGACGCTGTCGTGTGTGTCGGTCTGCGTGACCTCGTGTGCAACGGCGTAACCCGCCGGGACCCCAATCAACACGACGAGCACTAGCCCGAGACGCGTCGCGAGGAGCTGTGCGACGGACCTCAATCTGGCCTTCATTCGAACTCGTCCTTCAGATCGCTCATCAAGTGTGTTCCTAACTTACTAGGGAGTGCGAACGCGTAGCAGGTGGCGGCGCTACTTTGCCACGCAACGCACTCGCTTGATGGCCCGGGAGAAGCTTCCGGACCTCGGCCCTGAGAGTCGCGCGCCCCAAGGCCCTGTTGCTGAAACGAACGGTGCGCCTGCCGAGGCGGAGGCGGCTCGGAACGGTGGTCCGGCGACGACGAACTCGGCTTCGATGCGACCTAGATGAGCGTCAGCCATACCCGTCATCTCACTCCGCTGGCGCAATCTCGCTCGTGCCTTCCGAGAAGAGTTCAGTGTCTGCGCCGAGCTCTTCCCTGCCTGAAGGTTGTACGGAGTGAGGTAGGTGGGCTCGAGGTAAGCGCGGCTCGCGCGTACTCGTATGACGGTACTCGCCGCATTCTTGTCTCCATGGCCCTCCGCGCCTGACTGCTCTGCAGAATTAATGTTGCCAAAGCCAGCGCACTTCGCCCCCAGTAGTTCGCCGTGATATCGGCGGTGCTCCTCATCGGATCCGCCATGTGAACGTGAGCGCCGCGGACCATCACTACATCTGGGCCGACTGTTCCAACGCCGGTTTAGCTGACCCGCCCACGCTCTTGGTGAACGCCTGAAGACATCCGGGCCCCGCCCGAGGCTGCGGTCTGCCAAGACCCGTCGGCTTCGAAGGAGAGGCCCGGATGGAAGCCGCTAGATGCAAGCTCGGAATCGCCGGCACGCGAGAGCTCTGTCGGTTGATCGAGGACGGTGAGTCGCTGAGGACGGCCGCGGCCGCCCTCTGCAGGACAGCTAGGCGCCGCGGCGCCGCGAGACCACGATTCCGATCCAGAGCCCGACGAGGAACAGCGCGGCGACCGCGCCGACCGTGGCGTTGAATATCGCTGTCAGCAGCAGAACGACGCCGGCGATCCCCATGACCCGGAGCAGGACCGCGAACATCGCCCGCTCGTCGCGGAGCGGATTCGAGGAACGCGTCGGATCGCCGGTCACCCGGGGTCTCCCGGACCGGCCTCTAGAGGATGTAGACGGTGGCGAAGACGACGATCCACATCACGTCGACGAAGTGCCAGTAGATGCCCGGCAGCTCGACGCCGAGATGCTTCTCGGGCTCCGGGCCGTAGTGGCCGCGCCACGCCCGGACGTTGGCGAACGTCAGCAGCAACAGCCCAATGAAGACGTGGGCGCCGTGGAGGCCCGTGAGGCCGAAGAAGATCGACGCGAACGCGTTCGCCTGCGGGCCGAACCCGAGATTGACGTACTCGTTGACCTGGATGAAGAGGAACATCGCGCCGAGCAGCCAAGTCATGCCGAGTCCGGCCAGTAGCCCGACGCGTGAGTCCTTGCGCACCGACTCGAGTGCCCAGTGGATCGTGAAGCTCGATGAGATCAGGATCGCCGTGTTGACACCGGCGATCGCGACCGGGAGCTCGTAGCCCTCGGGCGGCCAGGAGCCATCGTTGGCGACGACGCGGAGGAAGAAGTAGGACGCAAAGAACGCGCCGAAGAGCATCGCCTCGGAGACGATGAAGAGCAGCATGCCGAGTGTCGCGCGGTCGATCCGCGAGCTCTGATGCGCCTCGGGCGGCCCGTGGTGCTCATGGGCGACGCTCGTCGCCCCCTGCGCGATCGATGCGCTCTCCATCAGGCCTCCCCTCCACTCGCACTCGAAGCTGTCGCCGATCCGGCACCAACCGGCTCATGCGCGGCGGCGCCAGAGCCCACCTCGAAGTGCTCGACCGGCTTGTTCGAGAACTCTTCGGTCTTCTCGACCAGGCCCTCGGACAGCCACGCCGACTCCTGCCCGGCGAGCGTCGCGATCAGGATCTCGTCGACGCGGTAGTGCTCGATCGCGTTGCGGATCGCCGGCTCGGCGGCGGGGCTCATCGGCTGCCCCGTCGCGTCGACGCCCGAGCGGTAGAGCTCGGCGAGCGTCGTCGCGAGGTTCTCGCAGACGTCCTCGCGGCTGACGTCGCCCGACGCCGGCGAGATGAACGTGTAGCGGTGAGGCCGCTCGGCGGCACGCTGCTTGAGGCGCGCGATCAGGTCCCCGGCGGCGACGGTGCGGGTCGCGACCACGAGCGTGTGGACGACGTCCCAGCGGACGGCGTCGTCGTCGACGCGGACCGGGATGTGGGTGACCGGCACCTCGATGTTCTGCTCGGCCCAGGTCACGAGGTCCTTACGGGTGATCCCGAATCGCGTCTCGGCGAGACAGGAGAGCAGGACCTCCTTGGGCTGAAAGGCGCGCACGGCGTCATCGAGGGCCATCGAGGGCAGTGGGTCGAGGACCGCGCCGACCGCGTCGATGCCGAACTCCGCGAGCACCGCCTCGGTCACCTCGACGCGACTACGGGCCGCGTCGCGAACCTCTTCGCGGTCGACGATCTGACCCTTGGTCGGCTGGTTCTGCGGCGCGACGACCGCGACGCGCTCGGCGCCGGCGTCGATCCGGGCACGAACCGCCTCGAGCAGTCGCCGTCCGCCGGCGACCTCGTTCATGAAGCAGAGGATCGTCCCACCGTCCTCCCATGAGACGTCGGCGCGGACGGCTCCGGGCGCCGCCTCCTGGACGGCGTGCGCTGCCTGGTCGTCGCTCACTGGGCTCCCGCCGGCGCCTGACCGCCCGATTCGGCCTCGGCCCTGGCAGGGGCCGGTCGTGCGACCTCGGCCTCCTCGCCGGGCATGATCACGTGACGGGCGCCGGGCACGCCGAACTCGTAAGGGCCGCCGACGACACGCGGGATGTCGGGAAAGTTGAAGACCGGCGGCGGCGAGGAGACCTGCCACTCGATCGTCTTCGCGCGCCACGGGTTGGCGGCGGCCTTCGGGCCGTAGCGCCACGAGACGTACATGTTGTAGAGGAAGACCAGCTGGGCGAGACCGAGCAGGAACGAGGCGATCGTGATCACGAGGTTCCAGCTCGAGAACTGGACGGCGTAGTCGGCGACCCGACGTGGCATGCCCTGCATGCCGATCCAGTGCATCGGTACGAAGGTGCCGAGCATGCCGACCAGCGTAAGGTAGAAATGCACGCGGCCGAGCCGCTCGTCGTACATCCGCCCAGTCATCTTCGGGAACCAGTGGTACAGCCCGGCGAAGACCGTGAACACGGATCCGCCGAACAGCACGAAGTGGATGTGGGCGACGATGAAGTAGGTGTCGGAGACGTGGATGTCGATCGGCACCATGCCGAGCATCACCCCCGAGATCCCGCCGATCACGAACGTCACCAGGAACCCGATCGAGAACAGCATCGCCGTCGATTTGGTGTGGATCACCCCGTAGAAGAGCGTTCCGAGCCAGGAGAACACCTTGATGCCGGTCGGCACCGCGATCAGCAGCGTCGTGATCATCATCGGCACGCGCAGCCAGCTGAACATGCCCGAGACGAACATGTGGTGGGCCCAGACGGTGTAGGACAGGACGACGATCCCGATCAGCGCGAGCGCCATCAATCGGTAGCCGAAGATTGGCTTCCGCGCGTGGGTCGATATGACCTCGGAGATGATCCCGAAGCCCGGCAGGATCATGATGTAGACAGCCGGGTGCGAGTAGAACCAGAAGATGTGCTGATAGCTCAGTACGTCACCACCGAGCGCGGCCTGGAAGAAGTTCGTGCCGAGGACGCGGTCGAGCAGGACCATGAACTGGGCGCCAGCGATGAACGGTGTCGCGGCGACGACCAGCAAAGAGGTCGAGAGGTTCGCCCAGACGAGCAGCGGCATGCGCCAGAACGTCATCCCCGGCGCCCGCATCGTGATGATCGTGACGAGGAAGTTCAGCGCCGTGGCGATCGATGACGCCCCTGCGAACTGGACGCCGAGGTTGAAGAACGATTGCCCGAGCGGGGCGCCGGTGGACAGCGGCGCGTAGCCCGTCCAGCCGGCATCGAAGGCGCCGCCGGGCACGATGAAGCTGACCATGAACAGCAGGCCGGCCATCGGCAGCATCCAGAACGACAGCGCGTTGAGGCGCGGGAACGCCATGTCCGGCGCGCCGATCATCAGCGGCAGGACGTAGTTCGCGATCCCGGCGAAGACCGGGATGATGAAGGTGAAGATCATCAGCGCCGCGTGGGAGCTGAAGAGGCCGTTGTACAGGTTCGCGTCGACGAGCTGGGTGCCCGGCTCGGCGAGCTCGGCCCGGATCAGCATGGCCAGGAGACCGCCGACCAGGAAGAAGAACATCGTCGTGACGATGTACTGGATACCGATCACCTTGTGATCGGTGTTGAAGCGGAAGTAGTCCTTCCAGGTCTTCGCGCCGTGCTGTGAGTGGTCCTCGGGCAGCGTCGGCTTGCCGGCGGCCCAGCGGAACCAGTAGTCGAAGCAGCCGATCCCGACGAGGAAGCCGAGCGGAGCGGTGATCCCCGGCACGACGAGGTGCGGGTAGCCGGTCTGCTCGGTCTGGAAGAGCTCCATTCCCGCGAGCGCGCGAAGGCCGATGACCAGGGCGAAACCGATCAGACCGCCGATGCCGAATCCGGCGATTCCGCGGGTCAGGCTCGGTGTCTTGAGGACTCCAACCACCTCTACTGCTCCTCGCTCTCGAGGGCGCCGAGGTCAGCCGGGGGCTCCTCGCCGCTCGTTGCGTCGGCGCCTGCGCTCGCGGCGCCCTCAGTGGGCTCTTCGATGTCTTCCTGCTCGGCGAGCCATGCTTCGTAGTCCTCCTCGGACTCGACCACGACGTTCGCGCGCATCGTCGCGTGGCCGTAGCCGCAAAGCTCCGTGCACACGAGAGTGAAGGTTCCTTCCTCGGTCGGGGTGACGACGACGTCGTCGTCGATGTCGGCCGACGGGGTGCCGGCCTGGCGGACGAGGTCGCGCTTGATCCGCCACTCAGGGACCCAGAAGGAGTGGATGACGTCGAGCGTGCGCAGCTCGAGCGCGATCTGCTGGCCCACCGGGACGTGGAGCTCCTCGGCGACCTTGCCCTCCTCGGGGTAGGAGAAGCTCCAGGCGTACTGCTGGGCGGTGACCTCGATCGGCAGCGGGTCCTCGGCCGCCTCGATGTCCTCGAGCACGATCCAGGAGTAGATCGCGGCGGAGAGCACGATGATCGTCGGAATCGCGGTCCAGGCGATCTCGAGCCTCGTGTTGCCGTGGATCGGCTCGCCGTCGGACTCGTCGCCCGGCTTCGCGCGCCAGCGCCAGAGGGCGTAGGCGAGCGGGACCATGACGATCATGAAGACGTAGGAGGAGATCACGATCATCACATCGAGCAGCGTGTCGATCGGGCCGGCCGCGGTCGAGGCGCCCGGGCCGTTCCAGTTCGGGATCAGCATGATCACGGCGGTGATCGTCCCGAGGACGAGGGCGGCGCAGGCGAGCTTGAAAATGGTCACGCGGGACAAGGCGACGCCATTCTAGTGATCGACCGGCGGCGGCTTTACCCAGGCTTGAGTACGTGACAGGCGGCACTTGAACCTGAGGTCCCGTGCGGGATGCATCGCGACGATCCTCAAGCGCTCGGGACCCGCGCCAGGCCGTCGATATCCCCGTGCGAGGCGGCGATCAGGTCCTCGGCGACGCGCTCCCAGCTCCAGATCCGCGCCACGGTCTCGCGCAGCTGCTCGCCGACCGCCGCGCGCTCGCCGGGTGGTGTCGCGAGCCACGCTTGGAGGCGCTCGGCGATCGCGGTGACCGATCCGAGGCCGAGCGGGAACGCGACGAGGTCGGCCACCTCGGGCGGAAGCGCGGCTCGGAGCTCGCGGCTGACCTCGGCCATCCCGGAGTGGTCGGCCGAGACCGGCAGGACGCCGGCCGAGGCGGCCTCGGCGGCGACCATGCCGAACGCCTCGGGAAACGTGCTCGGGAAGACGATCGCCTCGCAGGCGGGAACCACGCGCGCGACCTCGTCGTGCTCGAGGCGGCCCGCGAACGCGACCGAGCCGGCACCGGCCGCGGCGGCGTCGAGGTAGCCGGGCGGCGGGTCGGCGAGGAAGCCGGAGAGGATCCGAAGGGGTGCCTCCTCCCCGCCTTCGGCGCCGCGTCCGATCCGCGCCAGCTCGCGGGCGGTTTCGAGGTCGTCGGTCGACAGCGCCGCCCACAGTCGCTCCAGACCGCCGGCGTACTCGCCGAAGCCGACGACGCACAACCGCGCCCGCGGGTTCGAGGCGAGGACGAGCGGCCAGGCGGCGAGCAACAGGTCGACGCCCTTCGAGACGATCAGCTTGCCGACGAAGACGACGCGCTCGAAGCTCGCGTCGGCGAGATCGGATATCGCGCGGGCGGCTCGGGCCGGGTCGCGACCCCAGGCCGCTGCCGACCCCTCCACCCCGCGCTCCGCCTCATCGGCGGCCTGGACCTCGAGCTCGGCGGCGAACTCGTTCATCGCGGCGGCGCGGTCGCCGGCGGGGAGCGGCGCGAACAGCGTGGTGTCGACCCCGGGCGGCCCGAGCCTGGTCTTCGCCTCGATCTCCGGATCGTCGAGCGCGGTCCAGAGCGATTCGGCGGTGTGGCGCGAACCGACGAGGATCCCGGAGGCCGCGCGCATCCCCTCGAGCGCGTAGGGCAGGAAGCGCTCGGGCTCGGGCTTCACGGTGTACTCGAGGGCCGAGCCGTGGACCTTGACCGCGAACCCGGGACCGCCCGCATCGCGGCCGAGGCCGGCCTGGGCGCAGATCGCCGGTCCCATCACCTCGTGGTTGGCGAGCGCGGCGTCGACGCCGCCGATCAGGCGGACGACGCTTCGGATCGCGCCGACGTTGGCGCCGAGGTAGCGGTCGAGCTCGTCGTCCGTGAGCTTCGAGTAGGTCTTGACCCGGAAGCCCTCGTACTCGTCGTGGACGTAGACGGGCAGCAGGCCGCCGATGTCGGGGCGCCAGGCGGTGACGGTCCCCGGCGCGCCGAGCTCGTCCGGCAGCTCGGCGGGTCGGGTCCCGTCGAAGACGATCTCGCGGTCGATCCAGCCGAGCGCGCCGGCGTTTCGGTCCTGGGAGAACAGGTGGACCTCGTGGCCGAGCCGGGCGAGCGCGGGAGCGAGGCTGGCGTTGTAGACGTTCGAGCCGGTCCCGCGGAGCAGGAACGCGTGGAAGATCAGGACGCGCATCGGCCCGGCACGCTACGCGCTCCGGGGGCGGGGATATATTGGCGGGCGTGAATCGCGACCAGACCTACCGGCTTCGCGCCCGCGCCTCCGGCCGCGAGCGCTTCGCCAAGGCGCGGCCCGACGGCGTCTACATCGACCGCGAGACCGGCGAGGAGATGGAGCCCGTGACGCGGACGCTCCCGCTCGCCCCCTCGGACTCCTCGCTGCTGCGCACGCCGGAGAACCTCCGTGCCTGCCCGCGCTGCGACCAGCTGATCGGGATCGACGTCTCCGACTGCCCGTACTGCGGCAAGCGCCAGTCGGCCATCGCCGCGGACTCTTGAGCCTCACCGGCCGTCGCCGCCTGCTCGCAGGACTCGCCGCGAGCGCGATCGCGCTGACCGGCGCCGCATGCGGCGAGGACGAGGAGACGACGAGCACGACGACCGAGACGGTGCAGAGCTCCTCGACCGAGCAACCGACGTCGACCGCACCGACGACCACGACGGCGCCGACGACTACTTCCTCCAGCTCGACGACGACATCGACGTCTCCGCCACCGCCGGATGACGACGGGCCCGGCTCGGGCGGGATCGGCGTGGGTGGCAACGGCGGTGGTCGCGACAGCGAGGACAACGACATCCCGCCGCCCGAGGGCAGCCCGGCGGAGGAGTTCGAGAACGAGTGCGAGCGGAACCCGGAGGCCTGCGGGTAGGTCTCGGGTTGCTCTGCAGCGTGCAGGGCCGGGTCAGCGAGGGGATGAGCGTTGCCGGGGGTGCCGGCCGTTGTGGTCTGCCGCGGGGGCTTGGATCGAGCTGGACCCTCAGGGTGAGGGGTGGGCTCGATTTAGCCCTTGCGCTGCGGTCTGACCTGGGCTCCGATCGAGGTTGACCTTTCCGTGAAGCGTCAACCTCGATCTGGACCTAGCGGCGGGCGCGATCTGCCCGGCCGGCGTCAGGGGCCTCGGTCGAGGCGAGTGAGAAGCCGGACCGCGTTCGGCTGCGGGGCGTTCTGTGACTAGGGCGCGATGCCGCCGGAGGGCAGGTCGTTCGCGGCCGGCGCGTTCGCCGGAGCGGCGCCGAGCGTCTGGATCTTGTTGTTGCCCCCGCCTCCGCCGTCGCCGTCGCCCTTGGGCTCGAAGTAGGCCCAGTAGAGAAGCCGCGCCCCGAACGAGCAGCGGAACCGACGCGCGCTGCCCTCCTTGCGAAGGGGCTTGCTCTGCTTCAGGGTCGAAGTACGCGCGCAGTCTTTCCGCGATTCAGCTTTCTGGCTCCCACGCCAGCGCTGGGAATCGCTCTCACTCCCGAGGACCGGTAGCCAGCTCGGTGTAGTGAGACCGATGAAGTCACCCTTCCTCACCCGCAGCGGCTTAGCGAGTGCGACGATGGGATCGCGATTGAGGAAGCTCTCCGCCTTGAAGTCGCGGCTCTTACTACGCAGCTTGAACCGGCCCTTCTTGCCACCTTCGAGGATCGCGAGTTGAGAGGTCGCCTTCCCGTCGAACTTGCCCCCGGAGTAATTGCTCGCAAGCTCCTGTCGAAGCTCCTTCTGAGGCCGTCCCAGCGACATTCCGTACGCGACGATTCGCCCCGCTGACGGAGCCTTGAAGGCATTCCGTTTGCCGTCGGCCAAGACCTGCACACCTGTCACGGAGACGATGACGAAGCACTTAGGGTCCTTGTTATCCGGCCGGTTGTCCTTCGCTTCGCACTGCTGGCCGTTCTTGGCGTTCGGCTTGCCGAGCACCTTGCTCTTCGCGCCGTCGGCCGAGCCGCCGAGCGAGGCGAAGGCGACGACCGCGGCGATCGCGGCCAGCACGAGGCCCGCGACGAGCGCGATCGGGAGCCGGCGGGATGTGAGGGGCTGAAAACTCATCAAGGCAACCAACCGAGGCGGGGCGTCGTTGTTGCGGTCTCGCGACAGCACCGGCGGCGCCGGACCACGGCCTCGTCCCGCGACCCTAACCCCCGTTTCAGAACCACCGAAGCGAGGAGAGCTGCGTCTGGGAGCTATCTTGCGGCGTCGTGTCCGCGATCGAGGCAACCGGGTTGGAGCGAGAGTTCAAGGGCTCGGTGAAGGCGGTCGACGGGGTCGACCTCGAGGTCGCCGAGGGCGAGATCTACGCCTTCCTCGGCCCGAACGGCGCCGGCAAGACGACCACCGTCCGGATGCTGACCACGCTTCTGCGCCCGACGGGCGGGTCGGCCCGTGTCGCGGGCTACGACGTCGTCTCCGAGGATGCCGCCGTCCGCGCCACGATCGGCGTCGCGCTCCAGGAGGCCGCGCTGGACCCGCTGATGACCGGCCGCGAGCTGATCCGCCTCCAGGCCACTCTCCACGGCATGGACCGCGCCGCCGGACGCGCCGCCGCCGAGCGCCTGCTCGAGCGCGTCGACCTGCTCGGGGCCGCCGATCGCCGCGTCGGCACCTACTCGGGCGGGATGGCGCGGCGACTCGATCTCGCCTCCGCCCTGGTCCACCAGCCGAAGGTGCTGTTCCTCGACGAGCCCACGACCGGCCTCGACCCCGTCTCGCGGCGCGGGATCTGGGAGCAGGTCGCCGAGCTCAACCGCGAAGGCACGACCGTCTTCCTGACCACGCAGTACCTCGAGGAGGCCGACCAGCTCGCCGACCGCGTCGGGATCATCGCCGGCGGCCGGATCGCCGCCGAGGGCACGCCCGCGTCGCTCAAGGCCGACATCGGCAACCCCCATCTCGAGGTCTCGATCGCGGGCGGCGACCTCGAGCGGGCCCGTGAGGCGGCGGCCCGGGTCGGCCCGCTGCGCGACATCGAGGGCGACCGGATCTCGGTCGAGCTGCCAGGCGGGGCGAGCGGCGTCGCCGCGGTCGTCCGCGCGCTCGACGAGGCCGGGATCGCGGTCGAGTCACTCGACCTCGTCCAGCCGAGCCTCGACGACGTCTTCGTCGCGATCACCGGCGAGCGGATCGACACCGGCGAGCACGAGGCGCTCGAGGGCCAGGACGAGCCCGCCGGGGCCCAGGCCTAGCTCGCGATGCACCTGCGCACAGACCTCGCAGCGGTCCGCGACCTGGGCGCGCGGTCCGTACGCCAGACCCTTCGCCGGCCTCAGCTCGTCGCACCGATCATCGTCTTCCCCACGCTCCTGCTCGCCGTGCAGACCGGCGGTGCGGGCGGCGCGGTCAACCTGCCCGCGTTCCCCGATGTCGACGGGTTCCTCGACTTCATGCTCGCCGGGGCGATGATCCAGTCGGCGCTGCTCGCCGGGAACTCCGGCGGGATCGCGATGGCGGTCGACATCGAGTCCGGATTCACCGACCGGCTGCTCGCGGCGCCGATCTCCCGCTTCGCGATCGTCCTCGGGCGGCTCGCCGGCACCGCGGCGCTCGGCCTGATCGCCGTCACCTGGTACCTGGTCGTCGGACTCGCCTTCGGCGCCCGGATCGAGGAGGGGGTCCCGGGAGTGGCGCTGATGATCGTCATCGTCGTCCTCGCCGCGATCGCCTTCGGGACGCTGTCGGCGGCGCTGGCGCTCAAGACGGGCAGCGCCTCGGTCGTCCAGGGGATGTTCCCGATCGTCTTCGTGATCCTGTTCCTGAGCTCGGCCTTCTTCCCCGCCGACCTGATGCTCGAGCCGGCCGCGTCGATCGCCGAGTTCAATCCGCTCTCGTTCGCCGTCGAGGGGGTCCGGGACCCGATCGTCTCGACGCTCACACCGGGCGACCTCGCGGCCGCGCTGGCCTCGGTTCTAGGGGTCATGGCGCTCGGCCTCGTACTCAGCTCGCTCGCCCTGCGCTCGAGGCTGGCCCGCGGATGAGCGCGATCGCCGCCGCGGCGCCGCAGGTCGGCGCGCTCATGAGCCGGGCGAAGAACGAGCTCATCCGCGTCCCCGGAGCGGCGATCCCCGGCGTGCTGGCGCCGACGATCTTCTACCTCGGCCTGAACGCCGTCTTCGGCGCACTGACCGACTTGCGCGGGTTCGGCGCCGTCGACTACCAGAGCTTCATCATCCCGGTCTCGATGCTCCAGGGCGCGGGGTTCACAGGCGCCGCGACCGGGGTCAACCTCGCTCGCGACATCGAGTCGGGCTGGTTCGACCGCCTGCTCGCATCGCCCTCGCCGCGCTGGGTGATCCTCGGCGGCATGGTCGCCGCGGCCGCTGTTCGCTCGCTGATCCCGGCGTTCTTCCTGCTCGTGATCGCATTCGCGATCGGGGCCTCGTTCCCCGGAATCCTCGGCCTGCTGATCGCGGTCGTCGGAGTGATGGGGATGTCGACGGCGGCGGCGTGCTGGGGCTGCTCGCTGGCGCTCAAGTTCCGCACCCAGTCGGCGGCGCCGCTGATGCAGTCCGGCATGTTCGTCGCGGTCCTGTTCACGAGCTCCTACGCACCGCTGGCGCTGCTCGAGCCCTGGCTTCGCACGGTCGCCGAGATCAACCCGGTCACGCAGGTCCTCGAGATGACCCGCCAGGGGTTCATCGGCCCGGTCACGTTCGCCGACACGTGGCTCGGGCTCGTCGTCCTCGTGGCGCTGATCGCCGTCCTCGGCGCCTTCGCGCTGCGCGGGATGAGGCGGATGGCCGACTGAGCGGGTTCGCTCCGTCTTAATTCGATCGTCGGCCGACGATCGCACCTGCCTAGAGTTGAGCGCAATGGAAGCCGCGCTCAAGATCACGGAGTTCAATGACCCCGCGTGCCCGTTCGGGTGGAGCGCGGAACCGTCGCGACGCCGGATCGACTGGCTCTACGGCGATCAGATCGAGTGGGAGCTGCGCCTCGTCGGTCTCTCGGACTCCCCCGAGCACTACTACGCCAAGGACTTCACACCCGAGAAGCTGTCGGCCTCGTTCGCGAAGCTCGGCGCCGAGTACGGAATGCCGATGGACGCGCGCGAGCGGCCGCGGATGTTCGGAACGCTCGAGGCCTGCAAGGCGATCGTCGCCGCCCGCGTTCGCGAGCCGGGGTCCGAGCGGGCGATGATGCGTCACCTGCGGCTCGAGCACTTCCGCGGCGAGCGGATGCTCGACGAGGCGGAGACGACGACCATCTCCGCCCGCGCCTCGGGGATCGACCCGGATCAGCTCTGGCGCTGGATGGAGGAGGACGACGTCGTCGCCGCCTTCGACGAGGACATGCGCCTCGCCCGCGACCCCTCCCCCGCCGCACGCGCCCAGTACGAGCGTCTCGCCTCCGAGGACGAGGACTGGCGCCTGACCTGCCCGAGCTGGGAGATCGAACGGGTGAGCGACGGCGCGAGCCTCTCGGTGCCCGGGTTCCAGCCGCTTCGCGCCTACGAGGTCGCGATCGCCAACCTGGCGCCGGGGGCCGAGAAGCGCGAGGCCCCGGCTGACGTGAGCGAGGTGCTCGCGTGGGCCGACGAGCCGCTCGCGTCGGCTGAGGTCGCGGCGGTGTGCGAGATCGACATCGCCGAGGCCCGCCAGCGCCTCGGTCGCGCCGCGGACCAGGAGCCGCTCGGCCAGGACGGCCTCTGGACCCGGACCGGACTCGGCCGCTGAGCCGGGTCCGCCGCCGGTCGCAAAGCCCCAGCCCGCCTGACCGCAACGCGTAGGCGATCCAGACCAGCCACGATGGTGGGGCCATGGCTCACGGGGGGTCACGAGCGCGCCGTCTGATCTCGCCGCTGCTGATCGCCGCGGCGGCGCTGCTGATCGGCCTCGCGGGGACGCTGTTCTACGTCGAGCGCAACCTCTTCGACTCCGACCGCTTCGCCGACCACGCCGCCGACGCGCTGGCCAAGCCGGACGTCCGCGACGCGGTCGCCGACCGGCTCACGCAGCAGATCGTCCGCGCCGAGCCCGACCTGACGGGCGCGGCGCCGCTCATCGAGAGCGCCTCGGGCGCGATCATCGGCACCGAGGCCTTCCGCCGCCTGTTCGCCAGCGCGGTCGCCGACCTTCACCGGACCGTGTTCGCGCGCGACCGCGACACCGTCGCGCTGAAGGTGACCGACGTCGGGCTGCTCGTCGTCGACGGGCTCGAAGCCGCCGCACCGAAGGTCGCGGCCAAGATCCCGTCCGACGTCCAGGCGCGCCTGCTCGCGATATCCGACGGCCGCGATGGACTCCTGCTCGGGGTGGCGAGGATCGGCGACGAGATCGCCTGGATCTGGATCGCCGCGCTCGTTCTCGGCGCGCTGGCACTGGTCGGAGCCTTCGTGACGTCGACCGACCGGCGCCGCACGATCCCTGACGTCGCCCTCGCGCTGACGGCGGTCGGCGTTCTCGGGATCGCCGGCTACGAGATCGGCCGGATCGCCTTCGGCGGGCTCGGGGGCGGCGAGAACGCCGACGCGCTGCGCGACGTCTGGGCGAGCTTCTTCGGCGGATATCGCACCTGGGCGATCGGCCTCGCGGGTGCCGGCCTGATCATCGCCGCAGCCGGGTTCGAGCTGATCCGGCCGCTCGATGCGCGTGCGGCGCTGATGTCGGGTTGGGAGCGCGTCGGCCGGACGCCCGAGTCGCCGGTTTGGCGGGGTGCCCGCGCGCTGGCGATGCTCGCGCTGGGCATCGCGATCGTCGTCCTGCCGGACGCCGCCGTGCGCGCCGTGACGCTGCTCGCCGGCGGCCTGCTGCTCTACGCGGGTGCGGCGGAGCTGCTGCGGCTGATCGCACCTGCGCCGCGCGCGAGCGCGCCGGGGCGCGAGGAGCGCGAGGACCAGGGTGGTCGCAGGCTCGCCGTAGCCGGGACCGCGACGATCGCCGTCGCCGTGGTCGTGGCGATCACGGTCGCGATCGCGGGAGGCGTCAGCGACACGGATGCCTCGGGTGAGATCGACGCCTGCAACGGCAGCCCGGAGCTCTGCGATCGCACGGTCGACGAGGTCGCGTTCGCCGGCACCCACAACTCGTTCTCGGCCGCCGACCGGCCGAACTGGTTCTTCGCCCAGCAGGAGAAGGGGCTGCCGGCGCAGCTCGACGCCGGGATCCGGACGCTGCTGATCGACACCCACTACGGGGTGCGGACCGACCGCGGCGTCTACACGGTCCTCGAGGAGGGCAGCACGAGCCGCGAGAAGATCGAGGAACCGCTCGGCAAGCAGTTCGTCGACACGGCGCTGCGGTTGCGCGACCGCATCAACCCGGGATCGGTGAGCGAAGAGGAGAAGCGGCTGTTCTTCTGCCACGCGTTCTGCGAGCTCGGCGCCCAGCCGACGATCGAGGGCTTGAAGCAGATCCGCGACTTCCTCGTTCGCAACCCGAACGAGGTCGTGCTGCTGAGCGTCGAGTCCGACGTCTCACTCGAGGCGAACGCGGACGCGTTCGAGAAGAGCGGGCTGCTCGACCTCGTCTGGAAGGGGCCGTTCACCGAGGGCCGCTTCCCGACGCTGCGCGAGATGATCGAGCGAAACCAGCGCGCGGCCGTACTGATGTGGCAGCGCGGGCCGCTGGGCGAGGCCGGGTTCGGTGATTACCCGTGGATGCACCGCCAGTTCGGGGTGCTCCAAGAGACGCCGTATGAGGATCTGACGACCGTGGCGAGTCTCAAATCGCCGGACAGCTGCGCCCCGAACGAGGGTCGCGACACGAACCCGATGTTCCTGCTGAACAACTGGGTCGAGACCTCGCCCTACTTCAAGCCTTCGAACGCGCGCAAGGTCAACGCCTACGACACGCTGCTCGAGCGCGCGCGGATGTGCGAGGAGATCCGCGACGAGAAGGTCAACATCATCGCCGTCGACTTCTTCGAGCAGGGCGACGTCACCGGCGTCGTGCGAACGCTGAACGGCCTGCCGCCGGAAGGCGGCTAGCGGCGGGTCGCGCGACCCGCGAAGGCGCTACTTGTAGCGGTAGGTGATGCGGCCGCGGTCGAGGTCGTAGGGCGAGAGCTCGATCTTGACGCGGTCGCCGGGGAGGATGCGGATGTAGTGACGGCGCATCTTGCCCGAGATGTGCCCGAGGACCTCGTGGTCGTTGTCGAGCGTCACCTTGAACTGCGTATTGGGCAGGGCCTCGGTGACCTCGCCCTCCATCTCGATCTTCTCTTCCTTCGACATAAAGCCTCTTTGAGGATAGCGGCGAACCGCTCAGCGGCCCTCGTAAGTGGCTTTCCCAGGCCCTTCGGAGAGGAACGACTCGACCGCGTTCTTGAGATCCTCGGTGGCGAACAGCGCCGCGAAGTGCTCGGCGGTGATCCGGTCGGCCTCCTCCACCCCGCCCTCGGCGACCGCGCGCACGATCCGCTTAGTCATCGCATGGGCGAGCGTCGGCCCGGAGGCGAGCTCGGCGGCGTAGGCCATGCCCTGGTCGCGGAGCTTGTCGTCGGGCACCACCCGGTTGACGACGTTCCAGCGCTCGAGCTTCGCGGCGTCGTGGAGCCGGGCGCCGAAGACGAACTCCTTCGCGCGCGCCGAGCCGGCACGCTCGGCGAAGCGCTGCGTCCCGCCCATCCCGGGCGACAGACCGACGACCTTCTCCACCAGGCCGAACCTCGCCGACTCCGAGGCCCAGAGCTGATCGCAGGCGAGCGCGATCTCGAGACCGGCCGTCAGGCAGGTCCCCTGGCAGAGCGCGAGCGTCGGGATCGGCAGCCGCTCGATCCGCCTCGCCGAGTCGATCAGTGGCTTCGAGAACTCGAGCGCGCGCTCGGGATCGCCGGAGTCGGCGACCGCCTTGAAGTCCTTGACGTCGACGCCGCCGGAGAAGATGTCGCCCTCGGCCCGCCAGACGAGTGCCCGGGCATCGGAGGCCTCGATCTCGTCGAGACAGGCCTCGAGCGCTCCCCACGAGACCGCGTCGAAGAGGTTGACCGGCGGATTGTCGAGGACGAGCGAGAGCACCCCGCCGTCGCGCTCGAGCCGGATCGGATCGCTCATGACTCACCTCTCATCTGTGCCGCCGCGGCAGCGATCTCGTCGGAATCTCCCGGCTGCGGGATCCACGGCAGGTCGAGCGGATCGTCCGACCAGCGCGGCACCACGTGGACGTGGAGATGGAAGACGGTCTGCCAAGCCGCCTCCCCGCAGCAGTTCAGGAGGTTGATCCCGTCGGGCTCGAGCATCTCGGACATGCGCTCGGCGAGCCGTTTCACCGCGCGCGAAACGTGCGCGAGATCCTCGGGATCGACGTCGAGCAGGTCGCTCGAGTGCCGCCTCGGAACGACGAGCGCATGACCGCGCGTCGCCGGGTTGATGTCCATGAACGCGACGGTGTGCTCGTCCGAATCGACGATCTGCGCCGGCACGTCGCCGGCGACGATCCCGCAGAACAGGCAGTCGTCCGCAATTTCGGCCTGGGGCATCGGGCCAGCCTATTCGGCCGCGAGCTCGCGGGCGCGGCGCTCGGCGGCGCCGTCCCCGTCGAGCTCACCGGCGAACTCAGCGGCGGCGAGCTCCTCCATGATCCCGCCGAGCCGCGGACCCGGCGCGACGCCGAGCGCCTGCAGCGCGGCGCCGTCGAGTGGGGATGCGGGGCGACCCTCGAAGTGCCAGTCGAGCGCCGCCGGCATCACCTCGGCCGCGAGCGCGAGGTGGGCCTCGATCATCGCCTCGGTCGCCGTGGCCCCTCCCCCGCGCGCCGAAAGGCGGTCGGCGACGGTCAGCAGCGTCACGTCGGCGGCGACCGGAGCGGTCGCGGCGAGGTACGCGTAGAGCGTCCGCGGCGGCAGCGGTCGCTCGCGGGCCAGGAACCCGAGCCGCAGGTGGTGGCGGGTCAGCGCCTCGAGGTGGGACCGCAGCGCGCGCGAGCTTCGAAGCCGCCGGAAGGCGTCGCCGATCAACTCGGCGCCGACCTCGTCGTGGCCGGGGAAGATGATCCAGCCGTCGCGCTCGCCGCGGGTGTGGGGCTTGCCCCAGTCGTGGACGAGCGCGCCGAAGCGAAGCGCCTCACCGCGCGTCATCTCGTCGGCGAGCGGCTCGGCGAGGAGCGCGGCCGCGCGCTCGCCCTCGCCGGGGGCGAAGCGCTCGAGGTCGGACTCGATCTCGAGCGCCATCGCCAGCACGGCGAGCGTGTGGCCGTGGGCGTCGAGGTGGTGGTTCGGGTTCTGCTCGAGGCCCTTGAGCGCCTCGAGCTCGGGCAGGACCCGCGGCGTTCCGCCGAGCTCGTCGAGCGCGTCGAGGCCGCGCAGCGGGTCCGGACCGCAGATCAGGCCGCGAAGCTCGGCGAGCTGGCGCTCCCCGGCCGCTTCGCCGGCGCGGTCGGCGCTCGCGTTCGCCAGCCGTGCGGTCTCGGGTTCGATCTCGAGCGCGAGGGTTCCC